>DATLXS010000092.1:0-10930 GCA_035575675.1 Gemmatimonadales bacterium | reverse complement strand
TGCCCCCGCGCGATCGACCCGTCGACTGCGCCCAGCATCCCGGCGACCACCATCGTCGCCGCCAGTCGCCGTACGTTGACGATCATCCGTTCCTTTAGGCCAGTTTCAGATCGCGAATCGCGCGGCCGGCGCCGCGGAGATTGGCGAGCCGCATCTCGGAATACTTCCGCGACAGCAGCACGCCGTGCGCGCCACCCTGGAAGGCGGCCCGGACCGCCTGATAGACGTCCTCCGGCTGCGTCTTCTTCTCGTTCGCGCCGGTGGGGATGTCGATGTCGATCCCCGGCCAGACCTTCACGGCCGGCGTGACGCCGGCCACCGCCCGCTGGGTCTCGCGCAGGACGTAGTCGGCCGACAAGCCCCGCTGGGGGATGCGAGCGAGCGGCTGTTCGTGGTACTGCTGGACGCCGTAAGTGAAATCGAGGACCTGCTCGGGCGTCAGGTCCGCGAAGAGCGTGCGCTGGATGTTTTGGATGTAGCGCGCGAGCCGCGGGCCGCCGCAATTGTTGTACATGACGACCTTCAAGAAATCTGAGTACCCGCTGAATTCGGCGTAATCCTGCTCGGCGCGGTAGAACGGCGAGAACGAGTTGTTGTGCCAGATGTGCCAGCCGACGCCCTTCGCGGGCGCGATGCCGTGCGCTTTGGCGTACAGATCGCGGTAGATGTCGCGGAGCCCGTCCGTCCACAGGCCCTCCCACGCCAACAGTTCCGGGTACTTGACGAGGAGCCGCCAAAACGTGACGAAGGCACCGTCGGCGGGGCGCTGGCCGGCGCGCAGGGCGGCCGTCCAGCGCTCGAGCGCGAGGAAGCCTTCACGCGCGCGATCGACGTCGATCCCCCGGGCGCGGGCGGCGTCGAGGCAATAGGGGCAGAAGCAGGCGATCGTCCCGCCGGTGGTGCTTCCGGCGTGGCTCGCGACGAGCGCGTTGCCGAGCGGCCCCTGGCGCTCGCTTCCCCACATCAGGCCGTCGACGTCATACGACCGCAAGTAGTCTTCTACCAGGCCAAGCCAGAAATTGCGGGTGTTCGGATTGCGATGACACGCGAGGCCCGTCGGGCGCCCGTGGACGTCGATCTCCATTGCCTGATCGAAGCCGGGCACGTCGCGGCGGAACACGTCCTCGAACCAGCAGATCACCTGCATGTCGCGGCGGCGCGCGGCGGGGAGCACGTCGGCGATCAGGTCGTAGCCGGGATGGTCGGGCGCCTGCTCGGCCGCGATCGTCGTGTTGCGGTAGTACTGCGGGTGCGGCGTCGCGAAGTTCCCGCCGCGGAACGTATCGTCGTATGCCTGCACGCCGTGGTCCGGCAGCGGGTTGCCGCGGACTTGACGGCCACCGATGCCCCGCCCGTACGTGAACGTGGCCAGGAACAGCGTGTTGATCCGCGCCATCTCGCCGAAGCCGTCGAGGACCTTGTCTGTGCCTTCGTCGACGAAGGACACGGCCCCGACCTGGATGCCGATCATCGGGGTCACGGCCGCCTGCGGGGCGTGCGGGTCGACGCCGATCAGCATCCCTCCGGCGGCGGCGATCGAATCTTCGAGGAATTCGCGGCGCTTCATGTCAACGCCACCACTTCATAATCGACGACCGACGGAATGTCGAACTCGACGATCGCGCCCTGCTGCCCGAATCGCAGCGCCTGCCCCGCGCGCAGGGCGCGCACGGCGCTGATGCGGCGTCCCGGCGCGACCGCGAATCGCACGTGCTGCGCGCCGATCGGATAGAACCGCCGGACGAAGGCGCGCGTCATGTTGGGATTCGTGTAGTTGAGGACGTGCAGCGCGTAGCCGGGCTCGGTTTCCCAGGCGAACGCCTCGACGATGCCGTCGCCGGCGATGCTGACCGGCGCCGGTGCGTCGCGGAGCAGCCAGCGCACGGCGTTCTGCAGCAGCTGGGCGAGATCGGGATTGCCCGACCGCCAGAAGCTGCGATCGATGTCTCCCGCAAAATACGCGACCCGTGCCCCGCCCTGCTCTCGCAGCACGGCCGCCGGCTCATTGGTCTGCGGCGTCCGCGGGAACACCATCTCCGGCGGAAACGCCGGATAGTTCGGCACGACGGTCAGCGGTGCCGCTGGACTGCCGGTCGCGCGGATAGGCACCCGGTTCTCAGGTCCGGGCAGGAGCGCCGTACCCTCGATGCCATCGAGTATGGGATGGGGGGAGCGCCGCTCGACGCGCATGTAGCTGTTCGGCAACGGGCCGATCGTCTCGCCGATGGCGCTCGCCCAGAACACGTCGGCGAGGCCGAAGTCGCGCCGCGCGTCGCCCCAGCCGGTGTAGCGCGAGGTCTCGAACGTGGCCAGGAGCGAGCCGCCCGCGCCGACATACTCCCGAATCCGCTGGCAGTGCTCGTCGTCCAAGTGCGCGGCGTTGGGGAGGAGCAGCGCCTGATAGCGCCGGGCCGTCTCCGGACCGATTGCGTCCTCGTGCACGAAGTCGAACAGGAAGCGCCCGTCGAGCAGCGCGTAGTACAGGCCCTGGAGATACTCGGACGAGCCGCCCGCGGGCTCGCCCGATCGATAGAACGCGATCGTGCGCTGCGGGTACAGCACCGCGAGATTGGCGATGGAGCGGCGATTGCGGAAGTGCGGCTCGTGCTGGGCGAGCCAGCGGTAAAAGTCGCGGCCAACCGCCCTCCACCTGTTGTCCTCCGGCGCGCCGCCCAGCCAGTGGAACCACGGCACCATGCCGCTGGCGGTCGTCTGCGCCATCCACAGGATCGTTTCCGCCGCAGGCTTGGCCACGTGGCGCCAGGTGATCCGGCTGTTCGCGTACGAGCCGGTGACGTTGGTGATGGTCCGGCCGTTCATCACCGCCTGCGCCACCCGCCCCTGCTGGGCGCAGTCCCAGATCGGCGTGTCGCCGGAACGGCCCTGATGATCGGCGTTGAACCATGCCGCCACCTCGCCGAGGCGCCGCACGTTCTTCACTGTGCGGATGCCGCCGCCGAGGTTGCCGACGTAGACCGAGGCGCGGCCGCGCTCGGTCACCACTGCTTGCCACTGCCTCCAGATCTCGAGGACACGGTCCATGTAGACGTCGTAGTATTTTCGGTACAGCGGACTCGTGGTATCGGTCTGCTGAGGCGGCACGCCGCCGACCTTCGCGCGGAACACCTGCTGGCAGTTTTCGCAATAGCAGACCGAGAGCGCGCCCGTACTCGGCCAGCCGTTCGTGAAGAAGCCGGCGACCTGGTAGCGCTGGTTGATCTCTCGATAGATGGCGGGCATCTGCTCGGAGAAGTACGGGCTGAACATGCACGTCCGGAACAGCCACGTCGACTCGTTGTGCCGTCGCGGCGCGCCGTCTGGGTTGCGCTCGAACCATTCGGGGTGCGCCTGGAGCGCGTCCTCGTACGCGTAGTTGCAGTCCATGCGCGCGACGACCCGCATGCTGCGGGCCGTGGCAGCCGTGACCAGCTCGCCGAACAGATCGCGCGATCCGAGAAACTCGCTCTTGTGGTGATACGGAATGGCGGTCGGGTAAAACGCGACGATTCCGCCACCGTTCAAGAGCAGCGCGTCCAGCTCGAGGGAAGCCCAGTAGTCGATCCATGACGCGACGTCCAGCGTCAGCGGGTCGCGCTCATTGAGGTTGAGCTGGCCGCAGCGCCGCATCGTCGCGTACCATGGCTCGCCATCGGCGATCAGGGCTCGCGGCAGGGCGTTCCGGCTCGTCAATCCGACCAGCGAAGCGGTCGAACCGGCCACAAACTGCCGACGTGAGATGGACATGGACGTGTTTAAGGTGCGGCGCGGTGCAGATAGATCAAGTACCCTAGGGTCGGCCGCGCGAGCGGAATGTCAGGAGGTCATTTAGCCCCCGCCCTCCGGTAGACACGCACGTAATCGACGAGCATGGTGGCGGGAAAGATCGCATCCCCAGACCGATGACGATCCTCGCGGCATTCCTGATCCTCGCGAGTCAGGGTCCGAGGAACTCGCCCGGCTTCAGCGGAATCGCTTCGTCGTAATGATGATGACGCCATTGGCGCCGCGTGAGCCGTAAACGGCCGTGGCGCCCGCGTCCTTCAGGACGTCGATCCGGGCCACGTCGTATGGCGCGATGCCGGCGAGCGCGCTGGTGAAGGACCCTGCTGGAACTATGATGTCGTCGATCACGAGGAGCGGCGCGTCGTCCCCACCGCCCTCGCGCACGGTCTTGAAGCCGCGAATCCGCAACGTGAAGTCGCCCCCCTGCGGGATGACCTCCAGTCCGGGGATGTGGCCCTGGAGCATGGTCTCAACGCGCGCGGTGTGCGCGTCGGCCTCGGTCGGGATGTAGGAGGACACGGCGCCCGTGATATTGCGCCGTGATTGGGTACCGTAGCCCACCGAGACTTGATCCTCAGGCGCTCGATTCACCGCGGGGGAGGGAGACGGGACAGAGCCCGTGCCCGCACAACCCGTCGCCAATGCGACGGCCAGTAGGGCCAGTCCTGCTTTCGACATGGTTGTCTCCTACGGGCGCAGCGACGGGGAGGTTGCGTAGTGTCGTCAAGTGCGAATCGTTGCGACGACGCACCAACATAGTAATCAGGGGATCGCAAAGCCAGATCGAGTGGCGAACGGATGCCGCTCCCCCCGCAAGTCCCCTAGCTTAGGGCACCCACAGGAGCGGCTGGCGGACCGGGTAGTTGCGAATCACTTCGTCCACGGTGGGATCGGGGTTCAGCGTCTGCCACAGATCCACGTAGCAGGGCTCGTGGAGCGCCCGTCCCCCGAAGAACAACGCGGGGTGTCGAATCGGCCAGGCGTCGTGGTACATCACGTCGGGCGGCTTGGGCCAGGTCGTCTTGTCTTTGATGAACGGGTACATGAACTCGAGGGCCCGGCGCATCCCGCGCCCATCGGACGTCATGAACGTCCAGAGATCATCCTGCGGGGTCGACAACGCCTCGGCCACCATCGCCATCACATCGAGCTGGAACAGGGAGTAGCCGTACGGCTTGGTCCGCGCGAGCTCGCGCGGGAAGCTGCCATCGACAGCCATCTGCTCGGGGACCAGCGTCTCCTTGAAGAATCGCCGCATCGACGCGAGCTGCGCCTCGTCGCCCACAAACCGCGCGAAGGCAGCCACCTGCAGCGCCCACGCCGCCGCGTGGTTGTTGCTGCTCTTCCGCTCATCGAGTCCGTACTGATGGGTGGTGATCCACTCGAGGTAGCGTCGGAACCAGTCCTTCGTCCCCGCGAGCACATCCCCCTCCAGGTACCCGAGGCGTTCGAGCACCCACGCGGCCTGCGCGACCTCGACGAGGTGAATCGTATCGATGATCCCCGTGCCCCGGCCGGTGGCCACGCCCTTGATCGCTTGACCGTACAGCAGGTTGGGATTCATCCGCGTCCGCTCGTCCGCGAACCACGCCCGCAAATGCGCCGCGGCCTGGCGGGCGTAGCGCTCGTCGCCCGTGATGCGGTACGCGGCGACGAGCGCGGGCACGATCACGCTGAGTCGCCGCATCGCATCGCGGTGGGCGACGAAGTTGTCCGGGTTCGTCTCGCCGTCGCGCCGCACGTACGGGCCGCCAGGGTTCGCAGGGTCGGGCCACCAGTAATCGCCCTCCGAGTAGAAGTCGTGCGGTCCTGCCTCAGGCGCGCCGCGTCCCGCCGGCACGGGGAACGCTGTGATCGTGACGGGCGACTCGCTCAGATACCGATCGGCGGCGGTGAGCACGCGGCGCCGCTCGACGGTGGCGAGATCGTCCTTGAGCGCGGGCCACGGCGGGCGGCGCGGCGGCGTGGGTGGGAGGCGGACCGGCGTCACGCCGGGCAGCGACGTTCCCACCTCGGGCGCGAGCGTCACCGCTGCGCCCTTTGACAGCTCGATTACGAACTCTCCCGCCGCCGTGCGCGTGAGTCGCGGCGCTGGCCCTCCCCCGGTGCTGGCACGCACCACGCCCCCGTCCCAATCGCTGACCACGAGACGGCAGGGTTGACCGGCGAGACTTTCGATTCGCACCCACGCGGTGCGCCCGTTGTGACGCACGGCGCTCACCAGGAACGCCCCATCGGTCCGCAGATGATCGAAGGCTGCCTCGGTCCAAACGCTGGGGACGGCGGGGAAAACGCGTAGCGCGCCACCCCAGTCCTGGAGCAAAAGCTCCTGGATGCTGGTGGCGGCGGACAGCGGGGTCTCGATCACCGGCCCCGCCTCGGCATAGAACGTGTTCGGCTCCATGTAGCGCGGGGCGTCGAGATACTGGTTCAAGCGGGCGAGCGCCGTGTCCCCCTGGCCGAGCCAGGCGTGCATCGCGGCGCCGCCCGTGAACGAGTAGCCGCGAAACAGCGCCACATCCCGCTCCCAGGCCCTGAGCGACTTCTCGATGAGTGCTCGGTCCTCCGGCTGGTCAGGTGCGATCAGCGCGAGCGGATAGATCGCCAGCAGGTGCGAATAGTGGCGATGCGATTCCTTCCAAGGCCGATCGCGTCCGACCATCAGCCCCGCGGAATCGGTCGGGAACGGCGTGAGGTTCGCGCGCACGTCGCGCCAGCGCGGCAGCAGCGGGTCGTCGATGCGCAGGCGATCGGCGCTCGCGATCAGCGTCTCGAGACCCCAGCGGAGCAGCGCCAGGTCGTAGTTCGCGTCTGGCATCGTCGCCAGCTCGGGCGAGTGCGTGGCCGGAAGATGAAAGCGCCCGTCCTCCCCGCGCTCGATGTACGCCAGGTAGTTCCCCATTGCGCGCCGCAGCAGTGGATAGACCCGCTCGCGCAGGATGCGGTCGTCCATCTGGTAGCGGTAGTGGAGCCAGTAGTAGTAGAGCGTCCACGGCAGGTCGCCCATCTCGTGCGCGGCGTCACTCTGCGCGGCCCGAAGGTCGACGGGGCGCACGAGGTCGGGGCCGGAGCTGCGCCCGATCGCCGCCGCGTCCGGGCGCAACCGCTCGGGGACGTTGTCGATCAGCGCCTGGCGGTTGCGGTCGAGATTCCTGAACAGCGATTCCGCCAAGTCGAGCCGATTCGACCGGAACAGCGGCGAGTAGGTGAGTTGGATGTTCAGGTTCCACCAGATCGCCGGCCAGGGCGTGGCGTCGAACCAGGGGCCGTTCAGATCCAGAATGGGCCCGTCGGCACGCATCGCGGAACCGAGCTTGTAGATCTGAATCCAGTAGTAGGCTTCGAGGCGCGCATCGGGGAAAGAGAGGAAGCTGGCGGGATAATAGGCGTGCCACCACGCCCGATGCGCCGTGACCAGTTTCGGCAGACTGAGCCGCGCTGCCTCTGCCGTGGCACGCTGCGCGTCGCCCTTCGCTTCCTCGCCCGTGTTCCCGTACCCGATACTGACGTAGAACACGTTCCCCTTCCCCCGCCGGATCGACTCCGCGTGCGCACCGCCACCGATGAACGGCTGCACGCTCGTCACCTCGGCACGCGAGCGTGTAACGGTCGGCGGCGGATGCAGATCCTCAGGCGCGAACGCCTCCTTGCGGGCGACTTTGCGGGGCGGCCGCGCCTCGGCGGGTACCCAGTCGAGCGCGACAGCTCGCTCCCCTCCCCTTCCCTCGAGCACGATCACGATCACTGAGGGATTCGTCGCCGTGAAACTGCGCCAGCCGACATCGCCTCGATCGGTCGTTACCGTCCCGCTCGCCTCTGCGTCCCAGAGCGCCAGCCGCGCCGTCCCCCCGGTCAGCGTCCCGGCGGTTTTCAGGACGACGCGCCCGATCGGGAAACGCGACTGGTCGTGCACGACGTCGGTACGGTTGATCGTCCATCCGAGCGCGCTGTCGCGCGCGTCGATCGTCGCGCCGAGCCGCCCGTTGCCGATGAAGGCGCTCTCGCCCCACCCGGTCGGGAGGCGGTCCCACACCAAGTCCTGGCGCGCGAGGAACGCGGCCCAGTCGACGGGGCCCTGCAGGGCGAGGAGTGCGGCGAGCGAGAGTTGGAGGATCACGGCAGGATGCTCGCGACGACCTTTGTCGTCCACTCGCCGTGGTTGTTCTTGTACCTCCCCCGCATCCACACGAGCGCGGTCCGGCGATCCTTCCACCGGGGCACGAGTGGCCGCAGGTTGTCCATGGTCGAATTGGCGGTGATGGGTTCCCAGCTCCACGTGGCGCCGAAGTCGCGCGTGGTGCCGCGGAACAGCTCGTGGTGGCGCTCGCCATCCGCCGTACTGACGAGCGGTGTGCCGGTGACGGGCTCCGCGTCGGTCGAGATGTACACCACGTCGGGATTGTTGGGATCGAGCGCGGCGAGGCCCGTGTAATCATCCTCCCCGGCATAGAGCCGGGCGCCGGCGTGGGCGATCTCGTGCACGCGCCACGCCGATCCGTCCCAGCGCGCGTATTCGAACCGGTGGTCGAAGCCTCCCTGGCCGCGTGGCAGGCCGCGACCGTCTTTCTGAACGGTGAACACCACGTACGGCCGCTGCGCCGAGTCCAGCTCGAGGTCGCACATCCAGGCCACGTTGTCGGGATCGCCCTGAAACACCTTGGTCAGGTCCCACGCGTTCAAGTCCGTCTCCGTCGTCTCGCTCAGCGTGCCACGGCGGGTCCCGTCGGACAGGTAGATGGCACCGTCGCGGATGAACCCGTGATACAGGCTGTTGTCGTAATTGCGCGGGTGGTTTTCCGTCATCACAAAGTGAATCGTGGCCACCCCGTCGAAGGCGTACTTGAGATACGGGGTGTACCCGCCGCTCGTCCCGTGGGCCAGCCGGCCGCCGTAATGCCACGCGCGGCCGGTGTCGTCGGAGTACATGTAGTTCGGCTCGAGGCCCACACCGCGGAACAGGTTCACGATGCGGCCCGACGCCAGCCGGAACAGATTCGAGTACGTGACGTTGTCGCCGCGCGACTGCGCGGCGCTCCCCGGCGTATCGAAGCTCATGGCGGGTCCCCACCGCAGCGGATTGCGGGGCTCCGAGAGCCGGTAGTAGATGCGCCGCTCCACTCCGTGTTGTGTATACATCGCCAAATAGCGGCCGTCCGGGAGCGCGAGAAACGCGGGGCTCGCGTGGTCGTCCTGCTGTAAGTGGCGATGCAGCACTGTATGCCGCGCAATACCCGACGCGAGGTCGTAGACCGACACCTCCACGTTGCCCCACTCTGGATCACGATCGTTGCGATAGTCCCCCACGGCGCGCACCGATCCGACGATGAGTTTGCCGTCGTCCACGATGGCCCGCTCGTCCATGAACCACGACCATGCGCCGTTGTCGTTCAACTCGATCAGCGGACCGGCTACGTAATTGACCGGCCGATCGCTCCCACCCGCGGCGCACACGACCAGCAGACACGCCATCGTCAGACGCATTTGAGATACCGCTCCTTGATCAAAGGGAGCAACGTATCGAGCGACATATTCCAGACCGTCTCATTCATGATCTCGACCTCGATCGGCCCCGCCGCGTAGCCCGCTCGCTCGACGGCTGCGCGGAGGGCGCGCAGCTCGATGACGCCGTCGCCCATCACGCCTCGATTCATCAGCACGTTGTGGACCGGCACGAGCCAGTCGGAGACGTGGAAACCCACGAGGCGGCCGGCGGCGCGCGCGATCTCGTCGAAGAGTTCGGGATCCCACCAGATGTGATAGACGTCAGCCACGATGCCGACGGTGGCAGGGTCGAATCGCTCCGCGAGGCAGCGGGCCTCGCGCAGCGTCGTGATGCAGGAGCGCTCGGCGGCAAACGCCGGGTGCAGAGGCTCGATCCCGAGGCGCACTCCGCGCTGTTGCGCGTACGGGACCAGCTCGGCGATGCCGTCCGCGATCATGCGGCGCGCCGCCGCGATGTCCTTATCGGGCGCGGCCCCGCATACCAGGACGAGGACATCGGTGCCGAGCGCCGCGGCGTCGTCCACGGCCCGCCGGTTGTCCTCGATCCGCGCGGCGCGCTCGGCGGCGGTGGCCGCCGGAAACATGCCGCCGCGGCACAGGCTCGAGACCCGGATTCCGGCGTCGCGGATGAGGCGCACGGCCTGCCCCACGCCCGTCTCGGCGAGCTTGTGACGCCACACGGCCACGTATGGCACGCCGTGCCGCGCGCACGCGTCGACGGTATCGCCGAGGCTGGCGCGTTCCGTCGTGATCTGATTCAGGCTGAGGCGCGTGATCGAGTCCATCAGGCAAACACGTGCCCCATGCGCTCGGCGGCGCGCTCTCGGTCCGCGAGGACGCCCGCGGCGTCGGCGAGCCGGAACAGCTCCGTCAGGTGTTGCCGCGAGCGCGCGCCCTCCGCACCCGCCAACATCCGGAAGTGCGACTGGTGGCCGTTCAGGTACGCGAGGAATACGATGCCCGTCTTGTAGGCGTGCGTGGGAGGCTCAAAGATGTGGCGCGCCAGGGGGAGCGTCGGCGCGAGCGCCGCCCGGTAGGTCGCGACGTCTCCGCGATCGAGCGCACGCAACGCCGCTGCCGCAACGGGCGCAATCGCGTCGAAGATGCCGAGCAGCGCGTCGCTATAGGCACCGTTCTCGCCCAGAATCAGCCGGTCGTAGTTGAAATCGTCGCCCGTGTACATCCTGACGCCCGTGGGCAGGCGGGCGCGCATCGCGACCTCACGCGCCGGATCGAGCAGCGAAATCTTGATGCCGTCGACCTTCTCGCGGTGCTCGCAGATGATCCGGAGGCAGACCTCCATCGCCTCACCCAGGTCCCGTCTCCCCCAGTAGGCCGCGAGCTGGGGATCGAACATGTCGCCCAGCCAGTGGAGAATGACTGGTCGGCGCACCTGGCGCAGGATGGTGCCGTAGACGCGGGCGTAGTCGTCTGCCGAGCGGGCGGCCCGTGCGAGCGCGCGGCTCGCCATCAGAATCACTCGTCCGCCTTGCTCTTCGACGGAGCCCACCTGCTCCTCGTACGCCCGCTCGACATCCTCGAGGGTGACGCGCGGGTCGGGCACGAGCTGGTCAGTCCCGGCGCCACAGGCGATCAGGCCGCCGACCGCGCTGGCCTCGGCCAGCGAACGACGGATCAGCTCACG
>DATLXS010000091.1:0-8293 GCA_035575675.1 Gemmatimonadales bacterium | reverse complement strand
GAGCACCGCGGCGACGACGGCCAGCGCAGGAGGCCAGCCGGCCCCCATCGCGAGCGCTGCCACCACGCCGGTGAGCGCGATCGTCGCGCCGACGGACAGATCGATCCCGCCGCCGATGATGATCAACGTCATCCCGATCGCCCCGAGCGCGACGATCACCGTCTGCGTGAGCACGATGCGGAGATTGAAAGGCGAGAGATAGCGCGCCGGCGCGTCCGTGAGCAGGGCGAACACGGCGATCACGAGCACCAGGGCGAGCGCGGGCCCCAAGCGGGCGACGGTGGCGCGGAGAGTCGGCGCGCGGGGCAGGAGCAGTGAGGCCGCGGTCACGTTACTCACCACTCCGCCCGGCTTCATGCGTGGAGCGAGGCGTGCATCGCGAGCGCGCTGGCCGGGCAGGCACCGCGCAACTCTTCGGATTGCTCCAATGCTGGATCCAGCTCCGCCCGCGGAATTGCCGTGAAGCCGAATCGTGGAAAGAAGTGGCTGGCGGTCGTCGTGAGCAGGTAGATGTCGCGGACGCCGTGCTCCCGGGCCAATTCGAGCGCGGCTTTGGTCAGCCGTTCGCCCCACCCTTCGCCGCGGTGCTCGACCTCGACAGCCACTGACCGCAGCAATCCGGCCTGGCCATAGACCTCCACGGCCGCGCATCCCAGGAGCTGACCGGACTCTCGCACTATGAGGGCAGTCTCGACGTGGCGTTCGATTCCCGCAACCGGCAGCGCCGCTGCCTTGAGCAGCGACACGATGTCGGGCAGATCACTCGGTGTTGCAGTGACGATGTTCATTGACACGCCTAATCTATCGTGTTTTGTTTGGCTCTCCTCGGCGTCTCGGCCTCTGGGTCTCTCGGCGTCTAGCATCTTGGGGTGTAGGTCAACTGGCAGACCGCCCGGCTGTTAACCGGGAAGTTGGAGGTTCGAGTCCTCCCGCCCCAGTTCGTCGTCCGCGAACATCCTCCCGATGGCAGACGTATCCATAGGGACACCAACCAGTCAGGCATCACGGGCAACGTCATTGCGTTCACCGATCGTGCGGGAGGCACGTGATCCCAGCCCTCAGCGCGCGGGAGACGCGTTCGTCTCCCAGCTTTACGGCCGCCTCAAAACTCGCGTATTGGTTGGATGCCGGGATACGCATTCCCGGCACCAACCTGCGGTTTGGGCTCGATCCCATCCTCGGATTGATTCCCGGGTTCGGTGACGCGGCGGGCGCAATTCTCGCCGGGTGGATTCTCGTCGAGGCGATCCGACTCGGCGCATCGCGCGCTACGCTCCTGCGGATGGCCGGCAACGTGGCCTTCGACGCGCTCGTCGGTGCCGTCCCGGTGCTCGGCGACGTCTTCGATTTCGTGTGGAAAGCCAATCTCCGGAACGTTGCGCTCCTCGAGCGGCATCTGGCGGCCCCGCGGGGGGCGGCTCGCGCCGACCGCTCGTTCGTGTTGCTCATCATTGGCGGCGTAGTGGCGGTGTCACTGGGACTCCTCGCGCTGGGGATTGTGTTGACGCGCTGGGCGGTCCACGCGTTGGGAGCCCTGTGACGGCCAGAGCCGCGTTGTTGCCGCTCGCGTTGGTGTGGAAGACGAACGGCAGCGGATCGAGCCGCTCGCAGCTTGACCTTTAGGTTTCGTCCCTTGGCTCCCTCGATTCTTCCGCCCTCTCCGATCACCGCGGCCCTCGCCGATCGCTACGCGGTCGAGCGAGAGTTGGGCCGCGGCGGCATGGCGACGGTGTACCTTGCGGAAGAAAAGAAGCACGGGCGCAAAGTCGCGATCAAAGTACTGCGGCCCGAGATCACGGCGGCACTGGGCACCGAGCGGTTTCTGCGGGAAATCGGCATCGCGGCCCGTCTCGCCCATCCGCACATCGTTCCCCTGATCGATTCGGGCGAGGCCGGCGGACTCCTCTACTATGTGCAGCCTCACGTCCCGGGCGGGTCGCTACGCGACCGCCTGTTGGAAAACCCGCAGCTTCCCGTGAAGGACGCGCTTCGGATCGCGCAGGAAATCGGGGCCGGCCTCGACTTCGCGCACCGCAAGGGATTCGTGCATCGCGACGTGAAGCCCGAGAACATCCTGTTCGCCGACGGCCATGCCGTCCTGGCCGACTTCGGCGTGGCGCGCGCCTGTTGCGATGCCGAGGACGGTGTGACGGAAGTCGGTCTGGCCGTCGGGACGCCGGAGTACATGAGTCCGGAGCAGGCGAGCGGCGATGAAGAGCTGAGCGCCGCGAGTGACGTCTACAGCCTCGCCTGCGTGGTCTACGAGATGCTCGCGGGCGAGCCGCCGTTCCGCGGCAACAGCTCGCGGGCGGTGATGGCGCAGCACGTCACCGCGGCGCCCCGGCCATTGCGGGGGTTCCGGCCTGACGTGCCGGCCGGCACGGAACGCGCGATCGCACGCGGGCTCGAGAAGGACCCGGCCCAGCGCTATCCCAGCGCCGCCGAGTTCGTGGCGGCGCTGGCGGCACCGGATGGCGGCGTGGCGCGGAGTCCCGGCGCGACGCGTTCGATCGCCGTCCTGCCGTTCGTGAATGCGAGTCCGGACGCGGACAACGAATACCTGAGCGACGGCATCACCGACGAGCTGATCGACGCCTTGGCCAAAGTCTCCGGCCTGCGCGTCTTGTCCCGCACATCCGTGTTCGCGTTGAAGGGGAGGCCACTCGACGTCCGCGCCGTCGGCGCCCTGCTCGGCACGTCCGTCGTCCTGGAGGGCACGGTGCGGAAGGCGGGAGATCGGCTGCGGATCACGGCGCAGCTCACGTCCACTGATGACGGCCGGCTCCTGTGGTCGCAGCGCTACGATCGCCAGCTCGTGGATGTCTTCGCGATCCAGGACGAGATCGCCGCGACCATCGTCAATACGCTGCGCGCCACGATGTTCGCCGACGTGTCCGAGCACGTCGCACGGCGGTATACCGAAAACATCCAGGCGTACGGACTCTACCTGAAGGGCCGCTACGAGTGGAACAAGCGGACCCAGGAGGGGGTCGCGGCCGCGATTCACTACTTCGAGCGGGCGATCGCGGAGGATCCTGCCTACGCTCCTGCGTATGCCGGGTTGTCGGACTCGTATTCGCTCGACGTGGACTACCGGTCGATCCCCGTCCACGAGGCGTACCAGCGCGCCAAGGACTACGCCCGTAAGGCGCTCGCACTCGACGAAGCGGTGCCCACCGCGCACGCGTCGCTCGCGTGGGCGTTGTTCATTTACGATTGGCAATGGGATGAAGCGGAGCGCGAGTTTCGCCGGGCCATCGAGCTCAATCCCCGCTACGCGAGCGCGCATCAGTGGTTTGCCTTCCTGCTGGCGGCGCGCGGGCAGCATGACGCGGCGCTGGTGGAAGGCCACACGGCGCTCGAGCTGGATCCCGCGTCCGTGTCCATCCGGCGAGCCGTGGGATGGCTGTACTACTACGCGCGTCGCTTCGACCAGGCCCGCGAACACCTGGCGCGCGCCATCGAGATGAATCCGACGGCGGTCGAGAGCTATCGCATGCTGGGGTCCACGCTGGCACTCCAGGGCGACGTCGCTGAGGCGGAGCGTGTGCTGCGCGAGGCGCTGACGCTCGAGGGAGCCGCCGCGTACTCGAGAGCAACGCTGGGATGGCTGCTGGCGCGGTCGGGGCGACGGGAAGACGCCCTCGCGCTGCTGCGTGAGCTCGACGCCGCGCGCGAGCAGGGGTACGTATCGCCGGTCGCCTTCGCGATTCTGCACATCGGCCTGGGCAACCTGAGCGAGGCGCTCGATTGGTCGGAGCGGGCGTACGACGAGCGGCGCGGCTGGCTCGCGTACGTGAACGTCAACCCGATATTTGACCCGCTGCGCAACGAGCCGCGCTACGCAGCGCTGGTGAAACGCATGCGTCTGTAGGGAGGTCGCTAGCCGTGCAAGGCCGGTGCCCCGGCCAGAAACTTCTCTATCGCGTCGTTCCCCACGGTCGGCCGGACGTGCTCCAGGACAATGCGGCCCACCCGCGGCACGTCCTCTTTCTTGAAACCGGCCGCGGCAAGGGCTGCCAGCAGCGCCGTGGGTCCCGCGACGCCGATCATTTCACCCGTCCGCGCGCCGCTCATCAACGCGCGGCCCATGTAACTCTCGAGATTCGGGACCGCGGCACGCACCTTCTCGAACGTCGCCTTATCCACGACCATTCGCATCGCCATCAGAATGGCGCCGATGCCCTTTTCAGCCTGGCCGGGCTCCACTGCGAGGTTGGCGACGATCTGTTCGACGAGATCCATGTCGCGGCTACAATAACACCGGAGTGAGATCTGAGGGAGACGCCGAGAGGCCAAGAGGCTGCGGGGCTTTGAGGCGCGAGTTGTTGGGAAATACTCCAACCTCGCTCCTCACATCCCGTGAGCCTCTCGGCCTCTGTGCGTCTTCCTCAGCGTCTCAAGTCTACTGTCCAACCGTAAAGTCAATCCGCTTAAGGACATTTCCGGCTTCATCTCGAATCTCGACGTGCCATGCGCCTTTGGCATCGGCCGGGATCGTCTTGCGGCTCCAACTCCTCCACGGCGATCCGCCGATCATCAACGGAACGTCGCCGACTTGGTCGCCCCCGTGGAACCACACGTGATGCAGCGTCTGGCCATTGCCGCTGGTTACGCGCATCCACAGCACGACCGAGCCGACGCTGTCGGGAAACGCGCTGCCGCTATCCTGGGGCGCGCGGTCGACCACCGAGCGCGCCAGCACCGCTTCGACGGTCGCGTTGCTGGCCGGGGCCGCCGCGGCGGCGGGTGGTGGTGCCGCGGGGCGAGCGGTCGAATCCTGTGCGGCGAGTGAGCCAACCAGGCCCAGTACAAGAGCCGGCGTGAGTACCGCTTTCATGTCGACACTCCCTGATTGAGTTGAGCACGTTCCGCGCGGCGACTGCGCCGTTCCAGCCAGGCGCCGAGCACCGCGGCGATGAGACATCCTAAAGCCGTCCCGGCCATTTGAAAACCGATCTGATACTCGAGCTGCATCCAGTGGCATTTGGGGGCGAAGATCGGGCCGACGAGGCGTCCGCACGTGTTCTGCGAGAACGCGAATCCCCAGCTGGCGGCAAGACCGAACACCAGTGGGAGCAGCGCGATGAAGAAATGGCGGAGCTGGAGCTTCATCGGCCACGCTCGATATGCCAGCGATCTATCACGCGACCTCCTTCGATCACCACGTATTCGTCGAAATGCGCCTCTGTCAGGCAGGAATGGTTGGGCACGATCTCGACGTGCTGCCCGACTTTGAACTTTCCTTCGATCGCCGTGGGGGCCGCGGCGCGCACCACGCCGTGCTCCTGCGAGACTGACGCGACGGTAAGCTCCGGGTGATCCTTCACCGCGCCGAACGCGGTCTCGAGTCCCAAATGCCCGGGCCCCAGATCCTTCGAGAGCGACAGTGCGCCGGCGTCGATGACGAAATGCGACGCTCCCGGTTGGTGCGATACGACGGTCGCGAGGACCGAGACCGCGACGTCGCGCGGCTCGCAGCAGCCGATGAGCACCATGGTCCGGTCATAGAAGATGTAATTCCCGGGCCGAGCTTCTGTGACGCCCGTCAAGTCTTTTACGGCCGCCATCGCGGGCGTCGAGCCGACACTGACCCCGCGGACGGGTAACCCGTCTTTGCGCAGGAGTTCGGCGAACCAGGCCATCACCTGCCGTTCCTGCTCGGCGATCTGGGCCGCCTCGGTCCTGTTCCGCGTGTGATAGGCATGTCCCGAGTGACTCAGAATACCGTCGAAGCTGAGCCCGCGTTCCGCGCCAAGCTCCTGGGCTACCTCCAGGCCGTAGCGGGATGCGGGGTCGACACCGGCGCGGTGATAGCCGCAGTCCACCTTGAGCCAGACATGGAGCCCAGTGCCTGCCAGTGCTTTAGCCGTCTCGAGATCGTCGAGAATCACCCGCAGGGTTGCCCCCCCGTCCTGGGCGATCTGCTGCACGTGGCGTACGTGCGACAGATCGAGCGGGAATGCCCAGGTGAGGTCGGTGAACCCGGCCCGCGCGAACGCTTGCGCCTCGAACAGTGTGGAGACGGTGATTCCCTTTGCACCGTGCGCGAGCTGCCGGCGCCCCAGCTCGAGACACTTGTGGGTCTTGATGTGCGGCCGGAGCGACACGCCGAGCTGGCGAGCCCGGTCGGCCATGTGCTTGAGATTTCGCTCCATCACGTCGCGATAGAGCAGCAGGGCGGGGGTTTCGATGTCGAGCATCATGTTCTGCGCACGAGCACGCGTGCCTTGTTGCCGATGGGTAGAAAGCGAAACAGGGTGTATTTGAGCGGGTTGATCGAGTAGGTCTCCCAGACCTCCAGCTGCAGACCTGCTTGCTGCGCAGCGTAAGCGAAGGAAGCGCGGCAGAACTCCTGGACGTGTGCTTCGACATAGTCGGGCGCGTAGTGGCGTCGATGAATGCGCAGCTTCTCGAGCAGCCGGCGCAGGCCCATATCGAATGCGTCGATGTTGGGAAACTCGAGCACACCCACGCCGTTCCGCTTCAGCAGGTTGCGGATCTTGCGCAGCGCGCCGACGGGATCCGGCAGGTGCTCGAGCACGTGCGTGAGAATCACGCAGTCCCACGATTCATCGGCGTCATCGTACGTCGTGATATCCGACGTCACGACGTTGAGACCCAGGGTGTCGCGCACCACCTGGGTGTGCTCCGGAAACAGCTCCACGCCCTTGACGTCCCACCCGTCCTGGCGCGCCAGCCAGATCACCGTTCCGTCGCTGTACCCGAGATCCAACATGCGGCCTTTCGACTTCGTGTGTCGCTGGATGAAGGCGTACGTCTGGCGATGTCCGCGGTTCTGCCGCGTCGGGGCCTGTGGATCGACGCGTGCGAGGATGTATTTCTCCTGATTGACGCCGATGCCGCGGGTGTCGCACACCACCAGCCGGCAATTGCGGCAGCGATAGTAATGAATGTGCCGGCGATCGCCCTGGGTGTAGAACAGCCCCAGGTCCTCGGAACCGCACACCTTGCACGTCATCTATCCATCGATGCGGCGGCCCGTCACCTCCACCCGCTTCATGCGCTCGATCCGCCCCGATCCGCCCACGAACGCCGACGCCACCCAGCTCGTCACGCTCACGATGACGGCGCCGAGCGTCGCAGACCACAGGCCCCCGATGTGAAAACCCGGAACGAACCACGCGACGACTTCCAGCGACAGGCCGTTCACGACCAGGAGGAAGAGCCCGAGCGTCAGCAGCGTCAGGGGAAGCGTGAGCACGACGAGAATCGGTCGGATGATGGCGTTCACGACGCCGAGCACCAGGGCGGACACGATCAGGGCACCGGTACCGGTGATCTTGATGCCCGGGAGCAGTTGATCGGCGATCCACAGTCCCAGGGCGGCGATCAGGAGTCTGACGACGAAGCCTCTCACGGCACGGAAGATAACCGCGGTGCCCGTCCCGCGACGAAACGGGCCGTCATGCCGGGGCGTGCCTGCACGCCGAGCTTGGAATCGAGCAGGATCGCGCCGCTCATCGAATCGCGGCCCGCCCAGGCGAGCGACAGCCCCGCAAACGGTCCCAGGTCCGCGGGCCACCCGCTCACGATCGCCTGCTCCGGCTGGCCGAACCAGCTGACGGCAAGCGTCTCGGCTCGCGGCGCGCGGAAGACGATGTGGCCGCGGAACGCGCACTCGCGACCGAGGGGCACCGTGGCGCTGTCCAGGGTGATGTCGCCCAACCGGAAGCGATCACTCATCGCGGGCGCGTCGGGGAACGTCAGCGAGTCGCCCCGGGCGACGACCCAGTGACCAGCGTAGGGCAGGGAGTAGCGGCGCAGCCGGTCGAACTGATGACCGGAGCAGGGGTTGGGCGGTCCACACGCGGCGACCACGACCAGCGCGCCGCACATCACGGCGCGCATCAGAACTCCGTGGTATCCCTCGCCACCGTGTCGCTGCTGCGAATCCGCGCGCTCATGGAGTCGGCCGCGTTCATTGCGCGTCCGACGGCACGCGCGTTGGGGATCTTCGAGTTCGCAAGGATACTGTCTTTCTGGCGCTCGGTGAGCGTATCGCGGTTGACCGTTTGACTCGATTTGCCCGAGCCGCAAGCCACGAGAATGCAGAGCGGAACCACCCAGAGGATTGATTTCATGGCTCGCAACGTTAACAATCTCCGCTGCGGTTGCAACTCACAACGCCTCCAAGGGAGAGACCATGCGACGTTTGGCGATTGTCCCTGCGCTCCTCGTGCTCGCGGCATGCAGCCAGCCATCCATCGCCGACCGCCTCATGGCAGGCCACTGGGTTGACCTCACGTACGACTTCGATTCGACCACCATC
>DATLXS010000090.1:0-47508 GCA_035575675.1 Gemmatimonadales bacterium | reverse complement strand
GTCATCGAGCTGAAGCGCGACGTCATCCCCATGGTCGTGCTCAATCAGCTCTACAAGCACACGCAGATGCAGCAGACGTTCGGCGCCATCATGCTGGCGCTGGTGGACGGCACGCCGCGCGAGCTGACACTGCTCGAGCTGCTCCAGTACTTCATCGAGCACCGCCACACCGTCATCACCCGCCGCACCGAGTTCGAGCTGCAGCGGGCGCAGGACCGCGAGCACATCCTCGAAGGCTTGAAGATCGCCGTCGACCACATCGACGAAGTCATCAAGATCATCAAGAAATCGAAGGACACGCCGAGCGCCGACGCCGCCTTGCGCAAGCGCTTCAAGCTTTCCGAAAAACAGTCGGCCGAAATCCTCAACATGCGGCTCGCGCGGCTCACCGCCCTCGAGATCACGAAGCTGGACGAGGAGCTGAAGGACGTCCGCAAGTTCATCAAGGAGTGCAAGGAGATCCTCGCGTCCAAGCCGCGCCGCATGAAGATCCTGAAGGAAGAGCTGACGGAGCTGGCGCAGGGCTTCGGGGACGAGCGGCGCACCGAGATCGTGGCCGACCAGGGCGAGTTCTCGATCGAGGACCTGATCGCCGAAGAAGACATGGTGATCACGGTCTCGCACGCCGGCTACATCAAGCGGTTACCGGTTTCCGCCTATCGGCGTCAACGGCGTGGCGGGAAGGGCGTGATCGCCGCACATCAGAAGGAAGACGACTGGGTCGAGCATCTCTTCATCGCGTCGACGCACGACTACGTGATGTTCTTCACCGAACAGGGGCAGTGCTACTGGCTGAAGGTGCACGAGATCGGGCAGGCCGCCCGCGCGGCCCGCGGTAAGCCGATCCTCTCGTGTGTGGCGATGAAACCGGACGAGCGGCTCGCCGCGCTCGTGCCGGTGCGCGAGTTCTCCGAAGATCAGTTCCTGCTGTTCACGACGAAGGACGGCGTGGTCAAGAAGACCGTGCTCTCGGAATTCGGGAATCCGCGCTCGGTCGGCATCCGCGCCATCAACATCGAGAAGGGCGACGAGCTGATCGACGTCCAGGTCACCGACGGCAAGAACGACATCGTGCTCGCCACGGGGCACGGCATGAGCATCCGCTTCCACGAAAAAGACGTGCGTGACATGGGGCGGACGGCGACCGGCGTGAAGGGGATCGAGCTCGACAAGAAGGACCACGTCATCGACATGGTCGTGGTGCGCCGCAAATCCACGCTCCTCACGGTGACCGAAAAGGGGATGGGGAAGCGCTCCGAGCTCGACGAGTACCGGGTCCAGCATCGCGGCGGCCGCGGCATCATCACGCTGAAGCGCAACGAAAAGACGGGCGATATCGTGGCGCTGAAGGAGGTGCTGCCGGACGACGAGCTGATGATGATCACCAAGAAGGGCATTATGATCCGCGTCCCGGTCGAAGGGATTCGGATTTCCGGCCGTAACACGCAGGGTGTGAAGGTCATGAACCTGACGCCCGGCGATCTCGTCGTGGACGTCGCGCGCGTCGTCAAGGAAGACGAGGACGACGACGTCGAGGAGGGTGATGACGACGAGAGCCCGACTCCCACGCCGAAGTCCAAGGCCAAGACCAAGGCCAAGCCCAAGCCCAAGTCCCCAGCCCCCAAGCGCAAGAAGTAGCGTGGTCACTTCCCGGGACATCACGGAAGCCGCAGAGGGGCTGCGGGGCATCGCGCGCCGCACCCCGCTCCTCTACGTCGCGGAGCTGGGGGCGCATCTCAAGCTCGAGAACGAACAGCCTACGGCCGCGTTCAAGATCCGGGGCGCCTACAACGCCATTCGCAAGCTCCCGGACGCCGCGCGCCGGCGCGGGGTCATCACTTTCTCCTCGGGCAATCACGGCCAGGCCGTCGCGTACGCGGCGAAGCAGTTCGGCGTGCGCGCGGTGATCGTCATGCCGGAAACGACGCCCGCCGTAAAAGTCGAAGGCGTCAAGAAGTGGGGCGGCGAGGTGGTGTTCGCGGGCCGCACCTCCGAGGATCGCCGCATCAAGGCGGAAGAGATCGCGCGGAAGGAGCAGCTCGCCGTCGTGCCGCCGTTCGATCATCCCGACATCGTCGCCGGCCAGGCCACCGTCGCGCTCGAGATCGTTGAGCAGCTGCCGGACGTCGAGACGGTGGTCGTGCCCGTGGGTGGCGGCGGCCTGATTTCCGGCGTGGTGAGCGGCCTGGCGGCGGCAGGTAGCAAGGCCGTGGTGTGGGGGGTGGAGCCGGCCGGCGCACCGAAGCTGCACCGTTCGCTCGCCGCGGGGAAAGTGGTTCGCCTGGAGCGCACCGGCAGCATCGCCGACGGCCTGATCACGCTGAACGTCGGCGACGTCCCGTTTGCCGAGCTGATCCGGGAGCGCGGCCGGATTCGCGGCGTCGTGTTGGTCGAAGATGACAGCATCCGCGCCGCCGTGCAGTTTCTATGGCGCATCTGCAAGCTCGCGGTCGAGCCGTCTGGTGCGGCCACCACGGCCGCGCTGCTTGCCGGTGCGGTACCCCGCGCCAGAACCACGGTGCTCGTGGTCAGCGGCGGCAATGTGGATCGCTCGCTTCTCGAGGCAATGGACTAAATGGCCGGTCCCGCAACGCGCGTGCTGGTCGCCGACGACGACGCTTCGCTCGTCCAGACCCTGACCTGGATTCTGAAGGAAAACGGGTACGAGGTCGCGGTCTGCCCGGGAGGCGAAGGGCTGTTCGCCAAGCTCGAAGAGATCAAGCCCGCGCTGCTGCTGCTCGACATCATGATGCCAAAGGTCGACGGCCTGCAGCTGCTCGAGCGCCTCAAACAGGACGAGCGCTACCGCGACCTGCCGGTGCTGATGGTGTCGTCCATGCCGCCCGAGGAGGCGACGGTGCGCGCGCTGGGACTCGGCGCCGCCGACTTCATCTCCAAGCCGTTCCGGGTGCGCGAGCTGCTCGCGCGCGTCGAAGCGCACATCCGCGTGGGCCGCGCCCTCGCCCAGGCCCGGGAGGAAGCCCGCAGCCGGGCCGCGATGGTCGACATCCTCCACGAGGTCACCGACTCCCTCAAACCGGACGAGATGTACCACATCCTCGCCCGGCGCGTGGCCCGCGCGCTCAACATCTCGAAGTGCTCGATGGTGCTCGCCAAACCCGGCGACCAGCAGGGCATCGTCGTCGCGGCGTACGAGAACCCGATGTTGCGCAATCTGCAGATCGAGCTCGCCCGCTATCCCGAGATTCGCAAAGCCGTCTCGACCGGCCGGCTGGTGCTGGTGGAAGACGTGTCGACCGATCCGCTCTATGAGGACGAGCGCCGCCGCTGGGAGCGCGAAGAGATCAAGGTCCCGACGCGCTCGGCGGTGGCCCTGCCGTTCTGGATGAAGGAGCAGCAGATCGGGGTCTTCTTTTTGCGGACGACGGGAGACGATCCGCCGCTCACCCGCGCCGACGCGCAATTCGCGGAAACGGTCATCAAGACCGCCGTGTCGGCGATCGAAAAGGCGTACGACTTCGAGAGCGCCGTGTCGGACAAGCAGCGGCTCGAGAAGCTCGCGTCGACCGATGCGCTCACGGGCTGCATGAATCGCCGCGCCCTGGCGGAGGCGCTGGCGCAGGAGCTCGATCGCGCCCGCCGCTACAACCTGGCGCTCACCGTCATGCTGGCCGACCTCGATCGTTTCAAGTCGATCAACGACACGCGCGGCCACATCGCCGGCGATTCGGTGCTACGCCAGGTCGGCGACCTGCTGCGCCGCGAAGCCCGGTCGGTCGATCTGGTGGCGCGCTACGGCGGCGAGGAGTTCGTCGTCGTGATGCCCGAGACGACGACGCAGGGCGCGGCGATCTTTGCCGAGCGCGTCCGCTCGCGCGTGCAGAACCGCGACTTCGCCGATCCCGGTGACGATCCCGTGCGCGTGACGATCAGCATCGGGCTCGCGTCGTTCCCCGACGATCGCGTGCACAGCGCCGACAGCTTCGTGTCGCTCGCCGATCAGGCCCTCTATCGCGCCAAGAACGAAGGGCGCAACTTGGTGCGGCAATGAGCGAACGGCGCTGCCCCAAGTGCGGATCGGTGTACACGGATACCGGGGCACGCTTCTGTCCCAAAGACGGCAGTATGCTCGTGGAGATCCAGGCCAAGAAACCGGCGCCGCCCTCATCAGGCAGCGGGACCGGGGTGCGCACGCCGCTGCCTCCCGGCAAGGCCGGCCTGGACCGCGCGTCCAGTCTCTCGAATCAGATCCTCGACGCCCGCTATCAAGTTATGAAGAAGCTGGGCGAGGGCGGGATGTCGTACGTCTATCTCGCCAAGGAAATCTCTTCTGATGCCACCGTCGCCATCAAAGTCCTCTCGCCGCGCCTGGCGTCCGACAAGAGCTCCGTCGAGCGCCTGCGCCGCGAGGCGGGCCTCGCGATGCGCCTCGACCATCCCAACGTCTGCCGCATCCTGCGGCTGGGAGAGTCCGAGGACGGGCTCATCTATCTGGTGATGCCCTTCCTCAAGGGCGAGCTGCTGTCCGATCGGGAAGTGCGCGGCGGCCCGATGGAGATTGCATTCGGCGTGACGCTGCTCAAGCAAATGTGTGCCGGTCTGCATCACGCACACGAGCTGCAGATCATCCATCGCGATCTGAAGCCCGAAAACGTCATGCTGGTGCCGGACGACAACGGCGACGCCGAGCGAGCCGTCGTGATGGACTTCGGGTTGGCCAAGGAGCGGCGCGCCGACCCCGCCATCGCGAAGCTGACGGCGACGGGCATCATCCTCGGCACGCCCGAGTTCATGAGCCCCGAACAGATCCGCGGCAAGCCGCTCGACGCGCGCAGCGACATCTACGCGCTCGGCATCGTGGCGTTCGAGATGTTCACCGGCAAGCTGCCGTTCCAGGGCCGGAACGCGCAGGAGATGATGATCGCGCGGCTCAGGAGCCAGCCGGTGCCGATCCGCTCGCTCCGCTCCGATGTGCCGGACGCGGTCGAGAAGGCGCTGACGAAGGCGCTGCAGACGAATCCGGACGACCGGTTCGCGACGGCGATCGAATTCGCCGAGGCGCTCACCGGCACGGGGGGCGCGCCGTCGGCCGGATTATTCGGCAAGCTCAAGGAAAAGTTTTCGTGACGTGAAGCGGTTCCCCGCCTTCGACCCACCGGAGTACGTCGACTGGAAGCCTGATCCCGCGCTGATCCGGGCATTCCGCGCCAACATCGAAAGTGATCCCGAGCGCGCGTCGCTCGTATCAGCCCTCACTCCTGACGCCAAGCTCCAGTTGTACCGCGGCCTGCTGCGCGCCCGCCTGCACGACATCGAGCTGAAGCGCTGGGTGCGCACCGGCGTCATCTCCAAGGCATGGTTGGGGACCGGTGAAGAAGCGACGACCGTCGGGCCCGTGCACGCGCTCGAGCGCGGCACCGACATCGTCGCGCCGATGATCCGCAACGCCGCGGCGTGCTGCGAGATGGGCATGTCGGTCGCCGACATGCTGCGTGCCTATCTCGCCACCGCGGACTCGCCGAGCGGCGGGCGCGACCTGCACGTCGGGTCGTTCCGGCACGGGGTGCTGCAGCCGATTTCGCATGTCGGCGATATGGTACCGGTGATCAGCGGCATCGCGTTGACGTTCAAGATCAGGCGCGAGCCGCGCGTGGCGCTCACCTGGGTGGGCGATGGGTCGGTCAACACGGCCGCGGCGCACGAAGGCACCAACTTTGCCGCCGTGCAGCACGTCCCGGCCATCTTCATCATCGAAAACAATCAAGTCGCCCTCGGCACGCGGCTCCAGCAGCACCATCTCCCGGCTGATTTCAAGGACTGGCCGGCGAGTTACGGCGTCTGGGGGGCCACGTTCGACGGCAACAATGTCCTGGATGCCTACGCCGCCACACGCATCGCGGCCGAGCGGTGTCGTCAGGGCAACGGTCCCGCGCTGCTGATTGCGGAAACCTTCCGCATGGGTGGGCACGCGACGCATGACGAGCGCGAAGCACGGGAAACGTTTCCGGCCGAGCTGTTCAAGAGTTGGGGCAAGCGCGATCCCATTGGGCTCTATGAGGAGTACTTGAAGGAAGAAGGCGTCACCACGAAGACCCTCGGAGAACTCGAGCTCGAGATCACGGAACAGGTGGAGCGCGCAGCCGCAGAAGCGTTGGCGAGTCGCGAGAAGATGCCCAAAGGCGAAACGGCGTTGGGTGGAGTGTATGCGAACGGTCGGTAGCCTGTTGGTTGCGCTGCTGCTGTCAGAATCGGCTGTAGCGCAGCGCGGCGGAATCGATGTGAAGAGCTATCATCTGGGCATCACGATCCCTGATTCGGGGCGTGGGATTCGCGGGCAGGCCTGGGTGTCTTTCGAGCGGAGCGTTCCTGGAGATAGCGTGCTTACGCTCAACCTCGTGGGCATGAACGTTGACGAAGTTGTGGTCACGTACATCGATCAGGATCGAGAATTCGATATTCGAGACTTCAGGTACGACGGTCGTGTGCTGCGAATTCCACTGCCAGCGGGACCACCCGCGCTCCAAGCGGTGATCTTCTACCACGGCTCTCCGCAGGATGGGCTGATCATCGGACCAAACGCGCATGGCCGCCGCGTAGCCTTCGCCGATAACTGGCCCGAGCGAGCGCGCTTCTGGCTTCCCACCGTTGATCACCCGAGCGACAAAGCGATCGCGTGGTTCTCGATCAAGGTGCCGGCAGGGTGGCGCGTGGTTGCGAATGGGAGGTTGACGTCAGCGGGGGACGGTCGTGAGTGGGACGAGTCGCATCCCATCCCCACCTACACCATGATCATCGGCGCCGGCGAGTTCACGGTCTCCAAGCACCACCCCGTGATCAACGGCCGCGATACCATCCCCATCGAAGTCTGGACCTACGCCGAGGACTCGGCGTTCGCCGACTCAGTCCCGTTCCGTCGCGCCACCGAGATCGTCGAGGTGATGCAGCGGCTGATCGCGCCCTTCCCCTACGAGAAGCTCGCCCACGTGCAATCGTCCACGAAGTTCGGCGGCATGGAGAACTCGAGCGCTATCTTCTACGCCGAGAAACCCTATGTCGACCGCACGATGGGCGAGGGGGTCGTGCGGCACGAGACGGCGCATCAATGGTTCGGCGACGCGGTCACGGAGCGCGACTGGCCCGATATCTGGCTCTCCGAAGGCTTCGCCACCTATTTCGATGGCGTGATCGGCGCGGCACTGGATGGAGACACGGTACTCGCAAACAGCATGCGCGCGAACGCCGAGGCGTACTTCAAGTCCGATGTGACCGACCGGCCGATTGTGGACTCGGGGTATGCCGCCGATCCCATCAAGCTCCTGAACGCGAACAGCTATCCCAAGGGCGCGTGGGTGCTGCACATGCTGCGCGGGATCGTGGGTGATTCAGCCTTCTTCCGCGGGCTGCGGGCATACTACCAGACCTACCGTGACTCGAACGCCACAAGCGAAGACTTCCAGCACGTCATGGAGCGCGCGTGCCACACAGACCTCGGGTGGTTCTTCCGGCAGTGGCTGCATCAGCCGGGGTATCCGCAGCTCGACGTCTCCTGGCACTACGACGCGGGAGCACGGCGCGCCGTCGTTGGTATCACAGAACAACAGAAACCCGAGTGGGGTGTCTTCCGCCTCCCCGCGTTGACGCTCGAGTTTCACGGACCCGCGGGAGCCGTGGCGCGGCGCACGGTCGCGGTCAGGGGCCGCGAAAGCAGTCTCAACGTCGCCGTGCCCTTTGCTCCGACCGAGATCCGTGTGGATCCGGATGGGAAGCTCCTGTTGCAAACGACGGCCACCGGCCGGAGGTAATCATGCGTAACCGGATGTGTCTCGCCACGATCCTCGCCGTCGCCTGCCACGGTCCTCCTACGGCGCGGGGGCAGGGAGCGGACGACGCGCTCCGGGTTCCGGCGGGCTTCAAGATTGCCGTGTATGCCGACAAGCTCCAAGGCGTGCGCTACCTGGCGCTCGGTCCCGGCAACGCAGTCTACGCGTCGCAGCCGGGTTCGGGTCTCATCGTGAAGCTGACCGATGCGAATCAGGATGGTGTCGCCGACAACGTCGTCACTGTGGCGAGCGGCTTGAGCGGGCCGTTCGGCATCGCGTTTCGCGGCGACACAATGTATGTCGCCGAAGTGCGCGATGTGAAGCGCTTCGCTCCGGGCGGTGCCGCACCCGTGACGATTGTGCCCAACGTTCCAGACGGCGGACACTCCACGCGAACCATTCTGTTCGGACCGGATGGCAAGCTGTATCTCGCGGTCGGGTCGTCCTGCAATCTCTGTGACGAGAGCGATTCGCTGCGCGCCGCGGTATCGCAGTTCAACGCCGACGGCTCGGGCGGACGCATCTTCGCGCGTGGGCTCAGGAACACGGTCGGCCTGGCGTTCAATCCGACGACCGGCGAGCTGTGGGGCGGGAACAACGACCGCGACAATCTGGGCGATGACCTGCCGCCCGAGCACATCAACATCATCAAGGCCGGCCGCGACTACGGCTGGCCCAAGTGCTACCTCCCGGGCAAACCCAATCCCGAGTATGGATCGGCGAGCTGCTCGAGCGTCGAGCCGCCGGCGATCACGATCCAGGCGCACTCGGCGCCGCTCGGGCTGGTGTTTTACACCGGCACCGCGTTCCCGGCCGAGTACCGCGGCGACGCGTTCGTCACGCTGCACGGCTCGTGGAATCGCTCGATTCCGACGGGGGCAAAGGTGGTGCGGGTGCAGGTCGATAGCGGTGGCCGGCGTGCCGTAGGTGTGGACGATTTCATCAGCGGCTGGCAACGTCCCGACGGCTCACGCTGGGGCCGGCCTGTCGGGTTACTGGTTCTTCCGGACGGATCACTTCTCGTGAGCGACGACTACGGCGGCAAAATCTGGAGGCTGACTTATGGACGGTAATACGGCGGCGAAGGGCGGCGAGGGTCGGCGAATGGCGGCAAAGGCTATGGTTGTGGCCGGCGTGGGGATTCTCGCGACCGCGGCGATGAATTTGCCGCCCTCCGCCGCCCTCCGCCGCCTCTCGCCGCCCGACGTTCATTCCGAATACGTCAAATTCCTCAGCGGCAGGGACACAGTCACGGCCTACATCGCCTACCCGGAGCGCCCGCAGCCCGCGCCTGCGGTGATCGTGATCCACGAGATCTTCGGGATGTCCGATTTCATCCGGCAGACCACCGAGCAGCTCGCCAAGGAAGGTTTCGTCGCGATCGCGCCCGATCTCCTGTCCCGCCGCGGCGGCACGCCGGCGACGCCGGACTCGGCCCGCAAACTGATCGCCACGCTCAACGGCGACACGGTGACCGCCGATCTCAACGCGACCAGGGCGTATCTCAAGACGCTGAAGCCCGTGCGCGCGAGCGACATCGGCGTCATCGGCTTCTGCTGGGGCGGGTCACAGAGTTTCCGCTACGCGACCAATGCGCCCGAGCTGAAGGCCTTCGTCGTGTGTTACGGCGGGGCCCCCGATCCGGCGGACATGGCGAAGATCCGCGCGAAAGGCCTCGGGGTGTACGCCGAGAATGACGCGCGCATCGACGCGGGGTTGCCGGACGCCACGGCTGCAATGCGGGCCGCGCACAAGGACTATCCCTATACCGTGTATCCCGGTGTCGGACACGGATTCCTGCGCACACGCGAGAAACCGGAAGTTGCCGACAGCGCGTGGAATGCGGTGATCCACTTTTTCCGCGCGCAGCTGAAGAGCTAGCGTCGCGCCGTTTCGGCGAGATAGGCCCGCGCTCGATCGAGCGCGGCGTCCCGTCCGGCGAGCACGTCCTGGGCGCGTGCCGCCACGGGGAATTGCGGGACGATTCCCGTCCGCATGAATTCCCTGCCGTCGGGGAACGCATCCCGGGTCACCGTCACGCGCAGCTTCCAGCCGCCCTCCCCGGCGAGCGTCAGGACCGCCGTCTTCCCCGTGCTTCCCGCTGACGGTTCGCCCATGATCGGCCCACGGCTGCCCGCTTCGAACGCCACGAGAAAGTCCTCTGCCGCTCCGCTCGTGCGCGGTGAAACGAGCAGCACCACCGGGCCGGTATACGCGAGCCGCTCGCGTCTGACCGGCGGCCAGATCGTATCTGAGCGCGTACTGAGCCACGCGCCGGCCGAATCGAGCAACGGGCTATAGAGCGGAGTGCGCCGGCGCGAGGTGAGCAACGGGCGCTCGATCAATTGCGAGAGAATGGCGTATCCCTGGCCCTTGGCGTCCGCCGCCGATGTGGCTTCCCTCAGGTCGAGGATGAGGCCGCGGTGACGCGGTCCCTCACGGGCGGCGTCTCCGAGTGCCCGGTCGAATTGATCGACGACATCCGGGTCGGCAAAGGAGCTCACACGCATCCAAATCGCGCCATCGGGGAGCGTATCGGCTTCCAACGCCGGGTGCTCGAGCGGCCAGCGCGCCGTCAGCGGCACACTGCGGGTGACGCTCGCCCCGCGCTCGGCGCCGCCGGGCAGCCGCAGCAGCAGATGCACTGCGGTGCCGCGCTCGCCCTCGAGCATCTGCGCCACGGCGCGCTCCCAGCGGCTCGCCTCGGTGGCGGCCGCGATCTCGGGCAGGACCGAGTCGCGAATCCAGTCCGCCGCGGGGATGCCCTGGACGGCGAGGATTTCCGCCAGCCGCTCGGGACGGGCGACGCGCATCTCGTCGTTCGCGGCATAATCCATAATGAAGGGCCGGCGCTCGATGCTCCGCAGGGCGAGCGGCGGGCGCGCGAGGCGGTTCGCGATGCTTGCGGGCGGGATGATCTCGAGTTGCCCGTCGTTCAGCAGGGCGCCCCAGCGCCGCAGCCGGCGATAGAATTGGAGGTCGGTGGGAGCGGGCCGCGCCTCGGCATAGGTGACCGTCGCCGCGAACGCCGAGTCCCAGTTCGCGTGCACGGCGTCCCAGTTGGCATAGTTGTAGCGCGCGTCGGCCCAGATGCCCGCCGCCACCAGTTGACGGTCGACAGGCGTGACGCGCTGTGCGGTGAGTGGAAGCGCGACGACGACGGGGAACCACGCTGACAACCACGACGTACGGGATGGCATGGCCATAATTTATCTGTTGCTGTTCGCGGCGCCCCAAGTGCTCCTGTATCTCTATCTGCGCGAGCGGCTGCCACTGGCCGCGCGCCGCTGGCTCGCGCTCGTCTTTGTTGTGTTCAACGTCCCCTGGGGCATCGTGGCCGTGCGGATGTTCTCCGGCAGCCTGTGGGGCGTCAGCCGCGTCCCCTACATCGCGCCGTGGATCGCGTGGCAGTTTCTGGGCTGGATCTTCTGCGGGCTGGTAGCGCTCTACATCGTAGCCAAAGGCGTGCGTGGTGCGTGGTACGTGGTGCGTGGGCGGTTGCGCAAACCGTCCGATGCACCACGCACCACGGACGACGCACGTTTGTCCAGACGACAGTTCCTGGCGCGTGCGACGTACGCCTACGGCGCCGTGGGTGTCGGGTTCTCCGCCTATGGCATCTGGAACGCTGAACGCCTGCCTGTGGTGACGCGCCGCACCCTCGTGTTTCCAGATTTGCCCGCGGGACTGGATGGATTGCGCATCGCGCACCTCTCGGATGTGCATGCGGGCATTCACATGTCCGAAACGAAGATGCGCGAGATCGTCACGCTGACAAACGGTCTGGGCGCGGATCTGATCTTGCAAACGGGAGACATGATCGACATCTCCCAATCCTTCATTCCGGACTATGTGCGGGCGTTCCGCGATCTCAGCGCGCCACTCGGCGTCGTCACGGTCCTCGGCAACCACGATCGCTACACCGGGGAGGACGCGGTAATTCGCGGCGTGAAAGAGGCGGGGCAGGTGTTCGTGAAGAACGGCGCCCACGTGATCGAGCGCGGCGGGGCAGCGCTCGCGCTCGTCGGGATCGACGACCCGCGGAACTGGCGCGCCGACGACCCCCAGGCCGATGACCTGGAGCAGGCGCTGCGGCTCACGCCGCCCCCGAAAGAGGCGTTCCGGATCCTGCTCGCACACCGCCCGGGCGCCTTCGACGGCGCCGCGCCCCGTGCCATTCCCCTCACCCTCGCCGGCCACATCCACGGCGGCCAGTTCTATCTGCCGGTGGTCGGCTGGTCCCCGGGACGATTAATCACGAAATACGTAATGGGCCACTTTCAGAACGGTTCGAGTCAGTTGTACGTCAGCCGCGGGATCGGCGTCGTTGGGGTGCCGTTGCGCGTGTTTGTGCCGCCCGAAATCGCGTTGTTCGAGTTGAGGCGAGCGTAAGCGCGTAGTCGATGGGCGCCGCGTAGCACTGTGCGGTTTTGTGCGGAGCGGGGCCCATCGGCTACGCGCTTATGGCTTTCCATGCCGCATCGATTACCAGCCGCACCCCCGTATCAGCCGGTTTCCACTCACCGGCCACGACCTTCTCCACGGCGTGGCTGAGCGTCGCGAGCCAGACGCCTGCCCAGATCTCGACCGCCCCCGTCCGCACCGTGCCCTGAGCCTTGCCTTCGGCCACAATCCGCTCGAGCCCCAAGCGGAACTCGCGCGCGGTCTTGCGGCTCTCGTCGTCGAGGACGGGATCGAGCCGTTCGAGCAGCCCCAGCTTGACGACGGCGGTGTCGTGGGCGGCACCCTCGATCAACCCATGCGCCACGGCCGTCAACTGCGCCTTGGCCGCCCGGGCATCGGGATCGTGCGCCGTCTCTTGCACGACTTTCGCAGCCCAGCGCTGTGCGGCGCGGTAGAGCTCATTCACGAGCTGTTGCTTGCTCGCGAAGTGCCGGTAAATCGTCCCCTCGGCGATGCCCGCCTTCTTGGCGATCTGGGCCGTTGTCGTGTCGTGGTACCCGCGCGCGGCGAAGAGCTCGAGCGCCGTTCTGATCAAGCGTTGCCGCGTCAGTTCGGTTGCGGTCACGGCTGCGAATCTACTAGCTTTTCCGCCCCTTTAACCCCCACATCCATTATCGGAGGCTGGCCCTAGATGCGCATGCTCGTGCTGGGCGCTGGGCTGCAGGGTTGTGCCTGCGCGTACGATCTGCTCCAGCGCCCTGAGGTGAAGCGCGTCACGCTGGCCGACCTCCATCCCAGACGGGCGGCGCCGTTCCTCTTAAAGAAGAAGGACAAGCGGCTCGTCACGGCGCGTCTGGACGCGAAGAGCGGGCCGCGGCTCCGGAAACTGATGCGGGGCCATGACGCCGTGATGAATGCGCTGCCGTACTACTTCAACTATCCAGTCGCCAAGGCCGCGGTCACGATGGGCCTCCACTGTGCGGACCTGGGCGGCAATACCGAAATCGTGCAGCAGCAGAAGACGCTCCACGCCGCCGCTCAGAGAAAGCACGTCTCCGTCATTCCCGACTGCGGGCTCGCGCCGGGGATGGTCAACATCATCGCGGCCGAGGGCATCCGGCAGGTCGGCGACGCCGACAGCGTGAAGATCTTTGTCGGCGGCTTGCCGCAGCACCCCGAGCCGCCGCTCAACTATCAGATCGTCTATTCGCTCGAGGGCGCGCTCGATTACTACACGACGCCCTCATGGGTCCTGCGCGAAGGCCGTCCCCTCCAGGTCGATGCGCTGTCGGAGCTCGAAGCCGTCGAGTTTCCGAGCCCCGTGGGAACGCTCGAGGCATTTCACACGGGCGGTGGCATCTCCACGATGCCGTGGGCGTATCGCGGCAAAGTGCGGACGATGGAGTACAAGACGCTCCGCTACCCCGGTCATGTGGCGATCATGCGCCCGATTCGCGAGCTGGGCCTCTTGGCGCTGGAGCCGGTCAAAGTGAAGGGCACCGAGATCGTGCCACGCGACGCATTCATCGCGACCGTGTCGCCGCTCCTTTCGAAGGCCGGCGGCCGCGACCTCGTCGCGCTGCGTGTGGAGGTGGTCGGGAAGAGCGGCCGCCGGGCCGCGTGGCAGCTGCTCGATTACTTCGACGAAGCGACCGGTATCAGCGCCATGATGCGCACCACGGGCTACTCGCTCGCGATCACCGGGGTGATGCAGGTGGATGGCCGCGTCACCTCGGCTGGCGTCTACACGCCGGATGAAGCGGTCCCGTTCCACGCCTATGTCGATGAGTTGAAGCGGCGGGGCGTGGAGATTCGCGCCGTGACGGCCTAGTAGCTCCAGGTCGTGGCGAAGCTGAACTGCGCGCCCTCGGCGCCTTTTCCGCCGAAGACCGTCAGGAGTGTGTTTCGCAGCATGGCCACCGCGACGCCGCCGCCGAGCGCGGAGTGGAGGCCCTGACGGGTGAGCCGCACCGATTCGCCCGGCCCGAAGACACGCCCCGCATCATAAAACGCGAACAGCTTGACCTCGAGCAGCCGCGGCGCCCACATCACGCCGTAGCGAGCCTCGAGCCCACCGATGAGCTTGCCTGGTCCCGCAAAGCGGCCGTCGTAGTAACCGCGCAGTGAGCGGTACCCTCCCAGCGCGACGACCGGACCTTCACTCGTTTCCATGGTCAGCTGCGCGCCGATCGGTGGGTTGCCGGTCATCCGCTCAGCCGCGATTCGCCCCGTGACGATCAGGCGCTCGAGCGGGTGAGCGTAGGCGCGGAGGGCGCCGGTCGTGCGGGTGTAGCCGTGTCCGCTGCTCACCAGCGCTTCGGCGAATACGCCGCGGTGTGGGTCCACCTCGAGGTCGCGGGAGTCGAAGACGACCCCGGCGCGCCCCACCGCATCGTTGAACGGCAGGTCCTCTGGCCCGATGACGCCGGCGATGCGATCGCGCTGGAACACGCTTTCGCCCGGCAACTCGCGGAAATCAGTATGCTCGAGCGAGCCGCCGACGAGCACGCGCAGCGGCCCGACGATCCGGCGCTGCACCGTCAACCGCGCGCCGTGCGTCCGGCGACTCACGCGGTAGAAGTAGGAGTGACCCGGCCCGGTGGTGCTGTCGCGATCGTAGGTCGTGCCGTTGCCCTGGCCGAAATAGCCGAGGCGGTTCGCGCGGGTCAGGCTCAGCGTGAGTCCCAGCCGCCAGCCGTCCCAGTAGGCGGGCGCCTGGGCATCGAGGCTGAAGGCGTAACTGCCGTGAGTGCTCGCCCCGGCGTCGAGTGCGACGCGCCCGAATGTCGGCTCGGGGCGCTCGGAGAATCCCATCGGGCTCGACCAGTCGTAATGGCCGGCCAGCCAGAACCCATCGACGGTGCTGTAATAGATGAGTGGGTAGAGGTGATCGACCCAGGTGTGTTTCGCAGCCGGCTCGGTCTGCGCGGCGAGGGGCGACGCCACCGCCAGCGCGACGAGCACAACGGTCAGGCGCGTGGGAATAGGTAGGCCGTGTCGCGGATCTTGGCGTCCGTGCCATCGTGGACCGCGAAGCGATTGGGATAGAGTGACGCGGCGCCGAACTCGCCTCGCTTGGTGAGGGCATAGAAGACGAGATCGAACTTTGGCCTGCCCTGGGGATCGAGCAGCCGCGCCTCGGTCTCGGCGACGACGCGCTTCAGGGTTTCGAGACACGCATCGGTCGGCTTCATGCCGCGCCGCAGGTGCTCGACCGTCAGGAACCCGCCACACACCTTGATGTTCGCTTCGCCCAGTCCGGTCGATCCCGCGGCGCCGATGTCGTTGTCGCAGTACTGGCCGGCGCCGATGATCGGCGAATCGCCGACGCGCCCGGGGATTTTCCAGGAGAGGCCGGCCGTCGTCGTGACCGACGAGAGGTCGCCCTGCGGCGTCACGGCATCGCAGTTGATCGTCCCCGTCTTGGTCACGACCAGGTGATCGGAGTCGGGGACGTCGAGGTAGTTGTCGGTAGGGCTCAGGTTGGCGCGCCAGCGCAGCCACGCTTCGCGCGAGTGATCGGTGAGGAGGTCTTCTTCTTTAAAGCCGAACGACAGCGCGAACCGCTTGGCCCCCTCGCCGACCAGGAAGATGTGCGTCGTGTATTTGAGGATCAGCTTGGCGACTTCGGACGGCGTCTTGATGTTTTCGAGCGCGCCGACCGCACCTGCGCGCTTCGTGGGGCCGTGCATGCAGGAGGCATCGAGTTGCACGACGCCTTCCGCATTCGGCAACCCGCCATAACCGACAGAATCGTCGTTGGGGTCGAGCTCCTGGATCTTCACGCCCTCGACCACCGAGTCGAGCGTGTCGGCGCCCTGCATCAACATGTCGAACGCCTTTTGGACGGCGCGCAGTCCGTTGGCGCTCGCGATCGCGACCGGCTTCGCCGCCCAGCGCGACTCGGGCGGCAGCGGGCGCGGCGGGCGCATCGGATGCGGGATCCCCATCACGGCACTCGCCGCCATACCGCCGGCGGTGGAGCGCAGGAACTCGCGACGCGACCAGGTCTCGGAGGGCATGCACGGTTTTAGCCACTCGTCTTGCGGCTGTCAACTTGCTATCGTTCCCACCCCGTGGAGCTTTCGCTCGTGGTCCCCGCGTACAACGAACGGGACAACCTCGCGCCGCTACTTGCCGAGATCGCGGCCGCGCTGAGCGGCCGGCGCTACGAGGTGATCGTCGTGGATGACGGCTCGACCGACGGTACACTCGAGGCGCTCAAGACCCTGCGGCGGCAGTATCCAGCGCTGCGCATCCTCGCATTCGAGCGCAACGCCGGTCAGACTGCGGCGTTCGCCGCCGGTTTCCGCGCCGCGGCTGCCCCGATCGTCGTTACCCTCGACGCCGACTTACAAAACGATCCCGCCGACATTCCCAGACTCGTCGAGACGTTGCAGCACAGCGGGGTGACCGCCGTGGCCGGCTATCGCGCCAATCGCCGCGACACGTCGTGGAAGCGCCTGCAGAGCCGCATCGCCAACGGGGTCCGCAACCGGCTCAACGGGGAAGTGATTCGCGATACCGGCTGCTCGCTCAAGGCGTTTCGCACCGACGCGGTGCGGGACTTGCCGCTCTTCTCCGGCATGCATCGCTTTCTCCCGACCCTCATCAAGATGCAGGGCGGTACCGTGAGCGAGGTGCCGGTCGGTCACCGGCCGCGGCAACATGGCGTGACGAAATACGGCATGTGGAATCGTGTGTGGCGGTCGCTGGTGGACGCGTTCGCGGTGCGCTGGATGCAGCGCCGCGCGCTGCGCTACCGCGTCCACGAGGAGGTCTGATGGCTGATACGCACGAACAATGGCTCGCCCAGATCGACGCCGAGCTCGACGGCGAGCTGCCGCTCGCCGAACGTGCCGCGCTCGCCAAGCATCTCGCGACCTGCTCGCATTGCGCGGGCGCCCGCGCGAGCCATCTCGAGGTGCGCGTCGCGCTGGCGCGGTCGGCGGGCAATCCGCATGCGTTCGTCGTGCCACGACCGTCGATCCGCGCCGGGACGCTGGCGCTCTGGGTTGCCGCCGCCCTGGCCAGCGGTCTCATCGGCGGATGGTTGGCGAGCCAGCGCTGGGGCGCGCCAGGCGGGGGCAGTGCCCTCGAGGAAACGCGTGGGACTATCGTCGTTCAGTAGCGTCCTCCTCGTGCTGTCAGCGCTCCAGGGGCCGGGCACCCGGCTCACCTACCGCATTCGCGTCATCGCGCCTGACGCCGGCGCGCCGCACGTGCTCGCGAGCGGCGCCGTCAGCGGCCCGATCGACAGCGACATGCGTTTGACGCTCCGGACCGACACGGCCGAAGTCGAGGCGTTGTTCCAGGTGACAGCGGTCGGCGACACCGTAAGCCTCGGCGGGGAGTTCTTCACGCGGCGGCGCGTCGGCCGCTCGCGGCGCGACTTGCCGATCTGGGAAGAGGACAACTACCGCCGCCTGATCACGGTCACGTGGGCCGATACGGCGCGGGTCTACCCCTTCGGTTCACGCGCCAAAAGCGGCGCGCTCTGGGTGGAGTTGGTGCTCGAGCGGACGTTTGCCGGCGGTGAAGCGCGTCCGGCGGAGTCATTCGACGTTGCTGATTCGACGCTCGACTTTCGCCTCGAAGCGGTCGTGCACCCGCGGCGGGCCCGCGTGATCCTGAACCTGGTGCGGGGCGATACCGTCAGCGCGCCGCGGCCGATGGACCTGGTGCCGGAGCAGCCGCCGCGTGTCGTGCAGCTCGTGCTGCGGGGCCGCGCGACGACTCTGTTCGTGGGTCTCACCCGTCCCGAGCCCGCTCGCTCGCTGCGCGACCGCGGGCTCGGTCGCGAAGCCGACGTCGTCTGCCTGCGCGTCGCCGCTCCCGCCGCGCCCCCCGGGGAAATACTCGGCACGATATGCGGGCGGCTGAACAACATCGCGCGCCAGCTCCCGCTGCCGAGCGGCGACACCCTCACCGCCACGTTCGCCTGGCCCGGCCCGCGCTGATGGCGCCGCGCAAGAAGCGTCTCGATCCGTCGATCTTTCATCTTCCCGTCGACAAGATGCGGGAAGGCTATTACTCCGACAAATACTTCGTGCGCGCGCGTGACCTGCTGCGCAAGGATCGCCACCGGCCGCGCGTCACGATGCAGGTGTTCGGCAAATCGCACGCCTACCTCGGCGGAATCGACGAAGCGATCGCCATTCTGAAATTGTGCGCGGAGCGGTGGGACGAGCTCGTCGTCCACGCGCTCTACGATGGCGAAGAGATCGAGCCCTGGGAGACGGTGCTCGTGGTCGAGGGGCCCTACGATGCGTTTGCCGTGCTCGAAACGCTGTACCTCGGCGTGCTCGCGCGCCGCACGCGGGTGGGAACGAATACCCACGAAGTGGTGCAGGCCGCGAAACCCAAGGAAGTGATGTTCTTCCCCGCGCGCCACGATCACTGGCTGGTCCAGACCGGCGACGGCTACGCCGCGCACATCGCCGGCGCGATCGGCGTTTCGACCGACGCGCAGGCGTCGTGGTGGGGATCGGAGGGCATCGGCACCGTGCCCCACGCGCTGATTGCCGCGTACAACGGCGACACCGTCCTGGCCTCGCGCAAGTTCGCCGATCTGTCGGACCCCGCGATTCGCCTGATCACCCTGGTGGATTTCGACAACGACTGCGTGGGGACGTCACTCGCGGTGGCGCGCGCGCTCGGCGACCGCCTCTATGGCGTCCGGCTCGACACGTCCGAAACGCTGGTGGACAAATCGGTCATCCCGCAGATGGGTACGTTCAAGCCCACCGGCGTCAACCCGCAGCTGGTGCGGAACGTGCGGCAGGCGCTGGACGCCGAGGGTTTCCCCCACGCCAAGATCGTCGTCTCGGGCGGCTTCACGGTCGAGAAGATCCGTCTGTTTGAGGAGCTGAAGATTCCCGTCGACGTCTACGGCGTGGGGTCGAGCCTGTTCCAGGGGCGGTTCGATTTCACGGCCGATGTCGTGATGCTGGAAGGGAAGCCGTGCGCCAAGGTGGGGCGGTCGTATAGACCGAATCCACGATTGGAACGCGTGACGTAGGCGCGCGGGATGGGGTGGATGTAGGGGCGCAGCATGCTGCGCCCCTACCCACGCACCTTGCATTGCCCTCGGCACCTGCATAATTTTCCGTCCAAATGAATAATCATGCATCCATCCCGGTCGGCGTGCTGGGCGCATCCGGCTATGTGGGCCAGGAGTTGCTGCGCCTGTTGCACGGCCACCCCGGCGCGACGGTCGCGTTTGCGACCGCCGAGTCAGCGGCGGGGGAGTGGGTCGACGGGCACGAGCTCATCAAGGCGGACGACGCCCCGTGGCAGCAGGCCGAGATCATTTTGTCGGCGTTGCCACACGGCGTGTCTGCCCGCTACGTCCATGAAGCGCGCGCCGGCGGCAAACGGGCCGTCGATCTCTCGGCGGACTTCCGGCTGTCGCCCGACGCCGTGTACGGACTGACCGAATTCACCCGGCCGCGGCTCGCCGACGCGGATCTCGTCGCCAATCCGGGGTGCTATCCGACGGCGGCGCTGCTCGCCCTGATCCCGCTGGCGCAGCTTGGGCTGATCGATCCCGCGCGCGAAATCATCATCGACGCGGCCTCCGGTGTCACCGGGGCGGGGCGCAATCCCAAACGCGAGCTCCTGTTCGGAGAAGTGACCGAGGACTACCGCGCCTACGCCATCGGCAACACTCACCGCCACCTCGCCGAGCTGAAGCAGTCGCTGTCGCGCGAAGGCGGATTCACCGGTGACCTGGTCTTCACGCCGCATTTGCTGCCGGTGAAGCGCGGGATCCTCGAGACGATTCACGTGCCACTCACGCGGGTGCTCGATCAATCGACCGCCGAGGGGCTGTACAGCGCGACCTACGACGGCGAGCCGTGCGTGCAGGTGATGCATGGCGCGCTGCCGTCGCTCAAGGACGTCGTGTACCGGAACCGCGTCGCAATCGGTGTGGCGGAAGTTGCCGGCGTCCGCCGGCCGCGTCTCACCGTCATCGCAGCGATCGACAACCTGGTGAAGGGCGCCGCGGGGCAGGCGATCCAGAACATGAACGTGATGCTCGGTTTGCCGGAAACGGCAGGACTCGCGTGCTGAACGTGCGCGTCGTGAAGATCGGCGGCAACGAGCTCGACCGCCCCGAATGGGTGGCCGCATGCGCCCGCGCCCTGAGTGCGATCGGCCCGACGGTGGTGGTGCATGGCGGCGGGCAGGCCGTGAGCACGTGGTCGCGCCGGCTGGGGTTGCCGGTCGAGCAGCGAGACGGTCTGCGTGTGACCACACCGGAGATCGCCCAGCTGGTCGAGATGGTGCTGGGCGGCCCAATGAACCGGCTCCTCGTGACCGCGCTGCGAGCGGCCGGTCTCGATGCGATGGGCCTGTCAGGCGTGGACGGCGGCCTGCTGGGTGCGCAGCCGCTCCAAAACGGAGCATCGCTCGGTGAAGTCGGCGAGATCGTCAGCGTCCGGGCGTCGCTGCTCCAGAGCCTCCTGCTGGCGGGACTGACCCCCGTCGTGGCCCCGGTGGCTCCGTCGCTCGCCGCCCCGGTGCGGCCGCTCAACGTCAACGCCGACCAGGCGGCGGCCGCGATTGCCGCTGCCTTGGCTGCGCAGGAGCTGCTCTTCGTTTCAGACGTGCCAGGGGTGGCCATCGCCGGCGTCACCCAGCCGACTCTTGCGGCGGCCGAAATCGAGACGATGATTGAGGGAGGCGTTGCGACGGGCGGCATGGCCGCCAAGTTGCGCGCCGCCGCGCAAGCGCTTGGGGCGGGTGTTCGGGCCGTACGGATCGGCGATCTCGACATGTTCGCGCACGCCACCGCCGGCACCCGCCTCCTTGCGGCTCCCGCTCCGGCAGCTCAATCCGCGTGACACTTCCTCTGACCACGACCGACGCCACAGCGCTGCTGGGCGTCTACGCGCGCGTCGGTCCGCTGTTCGTCGCCGGCGAGGGGTCGGAGCTCATCGCCGAAGACGGCACCCGCTACCTCGACTTCGTCGCCGGCATCGCCGTCAACGCCCTGGGCTACAACAGCCCGGTGATTCGCGACGCGGTGCTGCGGGCACTCGACTCGGGACTGATCCACGTCTCGAACCTCTATCGCACCGAGCCCGCCGAGCGGTTCGCCGCCGAGCTGGCGAAGTCATTCGGCGGGGAGGGCGGCCAGGTCTTCTTCTGTAACTCAGGCGCCGAAGCCAACGAGGGTGCGTTCAAGTTCGCGCGCAAATGGTCCAAGCGGACCGAGATCGTCGCCTTCACCGGCTCGTTCCACGGCCGGCTCTTCGCGTCGCTCGCCGCAACCGATCGACCCGACTACCGCCGCCCCTTCGAGCCGCTGCTCGCGGGCGTGCAGATCCTTCCGCTCGGCGACGTCGAGGCCGCGATGCGTGCGATCACCGCGGGCCGGACCGCGGCCGTCATCATCGAGCCGGTGCAGGGCGAAGGCGGTGTGCGCCCGGTACCTGATGAGTTTCTGGCCTTCCTGCGGCAGCTCTGCACCGAGACCGGAACCGCGTTGATCTTCGACGAAGTGCAGTGCGGCCTCGGCCGGACCGGGACGTTGTTTGCCTCGGAGGCCTCGGGCGTCGTGCCTGACATGTGCACGCTGGCGAAGCCGCTCGGGGGTGGATTGCCGATGGGCGCGATCCTCGTGAGCGGCCGGATCGCGGGCGCACTCGCGCCGGGCGATCACGCCACAACGTTCGGCGGCGGCCCGTTCGTGGCCACGGTGGCGCTCGACGTCGTGCGGACGATCGCCGATCCCGATTTCCTCGCCGACGTGCGCGCAAGAGGGGAGTTGCTCGGCGCGCGGTTGCAGTCGCTGAGCACCCGCAGCCGGCGTGTGAAGGAAGCGCGAGGCCGCGGTCTAATGTGGGGGCTCGAGCTCAACGAAGCGGCGGCGCCGATCGTCGCCGCAGCACGCGAGCGCCATCTGCTGGTACTCACAGCCGGCCCGACGGTGATTCGCATTGTTCCGCCGCTCACCGTGACGCGGGAAGACCTCGAGCGCGGCGTCACCATCCTCGCTGAGGTGCTTGCGTGACCAGCCTCTCTGTCGGGACCGCGACGAAGCTTCGCCCCGCCACGCTCGCCGATGTGGCGGCCATGGAGGTGCTCATGGCGCCGTTCGTGGCGACCGGTGATCTCTTGCCGCGCTCGAACTACGACCTGTGCCGGCACATCAAGGAGTACGTCGTCGCCGAGACGCCGGACGGCAGCCTGCTGGGGACGGGCAGCCTCAAGGTCTACAGCACCGGGCTCGCGGAAATCGCCGGGCTGGCTGTGCGCGACGACCAGCAAGGGCGGGGTGTGGGCAAGGCGCTCGTCGAGGCGCTGCTTGTAGACGCGCGTGCGCTCGGCCTGACGGAGGTGTTCGGCCTGACGCGCAAACCCCTGTTCTTCATGCGCCTAGGATTCCGCGTCGCAGAGAAGGAACAGTTCCCGCTCAAGGTCTGGGCCGACTGCGCGCGCTGCCCGCGCCAGCATGCCTGCGATGAGGTGGCCGTAGCGCTGACGCTTTAGCACCGTCTAGATTTCCCGTCCCATGCCCACATCGCGAGTTATTTTCTGGGACGTTGACACCCAGTACGACTTCATGAAGGCGGACGGCAAGCTCTACGTACCGGATGCCGAGCAGCTCATACCCAACCTCCGCAAGCTGACGGACTACGCGCACGGCCACGGCATCCGCATCGTGGCCAGCGCGGACGACCACGTCCACGAGCACCCCGAGATCTCCGCGACGCCCGACTGGAAAACCACCTTTCCGCCCCACTGTCTGCGGGGTACGCCGGGGCAGCGGAAGATTGCGGAGACGGCGTTGCGCGATCCACTCGTGATCCAGCCCGAGCCGCAGGATCCAGCGTCGCTCGCGCCCAGGGTCCGAAATCATCGTGGTGACATTCTCTTCCATAAGCATCGTTTCGACGTGTTCTCCAATCCCAATGTCTTGCCCGTGCTCGATGCCCTCGAGCCTCATGACATCGTGCTGTACGGCGTCGCGCTCGACGTCTGCGACAAGTACGCGATCGAGGGCCTGCTCCAGGATCGGCCCCAAGTGCGCCTCTTCGCGGTCGTGGACGCGATGAAGCCGATCGATCGGGATGTCGCCGAGCACCTGCTCAAGGAATGGGGAGATGAAGGGGTACGGCTCGTGAAGACGAGCGAGGTGGCGGTCGGAGGGCTCGTCGAGGAGCTCGAGCGAGCCGGCGCATGACATCGACCACATCGGTACCGACGCACGCGGTTCCCGTCCCCACGTTCGGCAAGTTTTTCCTGCCCGGTCCAACGGACGTTCACCCCGAGGTACTCGAGGCGATGATCCGGCCGATGATCGGGCATCGCTCCGGGGCGATGGAGAAGCTGCTCCAGAACGTCGCCCCCAAACTCGGTGCCGTGGCGCGCACCGCGCGGCCGGTGTTCGTCGGGACCAATTCCGCCACCGGGTTCATGGAGATGGCGGTCCGCAACGGCGTGCGCCGGCGGGCGCTGTCGCTCGTCAACGGCGCATTCAGCGAGCGGTTCGCCGGCATCGTGGGCGCGTGCGGCAAGGAGTGCATCCGGCTCGACGTGCCCCTCGGCGGGGCGGTGGAGCCCGAAATGCTGCGCGATGCGCTGAGACGCACACCGGTGGATGCCGTGACCTGCGTGCATTCCGAGACGTCGACCGGCGTGCTCCAGGACGTGGCAGGCTACGCCGAAGTGGTCAAGGAGTTCGACGACGTGCTGCTCCTCGTCGACGCGGTGACGTCGATGTGCGGCTCCCCCGTGGAAACCGACGCCTGGAAGCTCGATTTCGTCTTTACCGGCTCTCAGAAAGCACTGGCGCTGCCGCCCGGCCTGGCGCTCGGCGTGGCGTCGGAGCGCATGGTCACTCGTGCCAAGACACTCGGGGAACGCGGCGCCTACTTCGACCTGATCAGCTTCCTGACGGCGACGACCAAATTCCAGCCGACGAACACGCCGGCGATATCACTGCTTTACGCGCTCGAAGTTCAGCTCGGCCGGATCGAGCGCGAGGGCGGGATCGAAGCGCGCTGGAAGCGGCATGATGCCATGCGCCGGCGGGTCGAAGCGTGGAGTGCCGAGCACGGCGTGACGTTCCTCCCCCGCGAGGGCCGCCACAGCTGGACCGTTTCCTGCCTGCGGCTGCCGGACGGGAAGCACTCCAAGGACGTTGTGGGAGCGTTGAAGCAACAGGGCTGGACGATCGGGGCGGGCTATGGCGCGCTCAAGGACTCGACGATCCGCATCGGGCACATGGGCGATCTCCCTGTTGCGGCGCTGGATGAGCTGCTGCCGCTGATCGGCCGGGCATTGGCATGACGTGGCGCGTCGTCGTGGCCGATCGGGTGGCAAAAAGCGGCCTCGACGTCCTCTCCGGAACGCCCGATATCGAAGTCGTCGATGTCGCAGGGAAGCCCGCGGAGCTCGATAAGGTGATCGCCAGCGCGCACGCGCTCATCGTGCGCAGCGAAACCCGCGTCACCGCCAGCCTGATGGCGCACGCCCCGCATCTCCGCGTGGTCGCGCGAGCGGGGACCGGCGTGGACACGATCGACGTGCCCGCCGCGACGCGCCGCGGCATCGCCGTGATGAATACCCCCGGTGCCAACACGGTCAGCGCCGGTGAGCATGCGATGGGACTGCTGCTCGCCCTCGTACGCCGCATCTCCGATGCGGCGGCGGCAATGAAACGCGGTGAGTGGGACCGCAAACGGTTCGAAGGCACGGAGCTGCGCGGGAAGATCATGGGCGTGATCGGCCTGGGCCGCATCGGCGGGCACGTCGCGCAGTTGGCGCGGGCGTTCGGGATGCAGGTCGTCGGCCACGATCCCTTTTTGCCACCCGAGCGCGCCGGCGAACTGCACGTGCGCCTGCTGCCGGTCGACCAACTGCTTCGGACCGCGGACGTCGTCACCCTCCACGTTGCGTTGACCGACCAGACGCACCATCTGATCGATGCGAATCGTTTGAAGCTCATGAAGCCGACGGCGGTGCTGATCAACACGGCGCGCGGTGAGCTGGTCGACGAGACGGCGCTGGCGGATGCGATACAGGAGAAGCGAATCGGCGGGGCTGCCATCGACGTGTTTGCCCAGGAACCGCTCCCGGCCGATTCCCCCTTGCGCGGGCTCGATCGCGTGATTCTGACGCCCCATCTCGCCGCGTCGACGGCCGAGGCGCAGGAGCGGGTCGCGACCGAGATCTGCGTCGCGGTTCGGGAGGCGCTGGTGGCCGGCGATCTCTCGACCGCGCTGAACGTGCCGGGGATGGGCGGCGACTTGCTGCGCCGGCTCGCGCCGCTGCTCGATCTCGCGCGACGGCTCGGCCGCCTGGCGCTCGCGCTCGCGGACGGTCCGGTGAAGTCGGTCGAAGTGGCCTACGGTGGGAAGGAAGAAGGCGCGCAGCGCCCGGTGCTCGTTGCGGCCCTCGAAGGGTTGTTGACCGCCATGAACGCCGGCCCGGTCAGCCTGGTCAACGCGCAGGTGCTGGCCGAGGAGAAGGGCATGCAGCTCGGCACAAAAACCGGCGCGCCGGAGACCGGGTTCGAGACGTCGATCGGCGTGAAGGTCGACACGGCGCGCGGGCGCGTGCGCGTGACGGGCGCGCTCATCGGCGACAGCCACGGCCGCGTGATTCGCATCGACGACTATCACGTGGACGTCGTGCCCGACGGCTGGATGCTGGTCATCAAGAACCGCGACGTCCCCGGCGTGATCGGCCGCGTCGGTTCGGCCCTCGGCAGCGCCGGGATCAACATCGCGAGCTATCACCAGGCACGGCGCGCACCCCAGGCGGCAGGCGGGCCCGGCGACGCGCTCGCCGCCATCAACGTCGATCAGGCGTTGACCAATGGAGTGCTCGACAAGCTGCAGGGACTGCCGGACGTGGTCGAAGTCCGGCTCGCCAACTTCGGAGACTAGTAGCGGGAGCTACGTCCCACGCAACCGTTGCATCTCGTCCGCATGCGCGCGCGCGAGCCGCTCGCGGTGGAAGAGCTCGATCTTTTCGCGATCGGCGCGGTGGCGTTCCGTGGTCACGGCGCTCAGCACGAGGCACATCACCGCCACCACGCTCATAAATGCCTGGAGCACCGCCAGACTCTCGTGCAGCTGGGTGCGAATGAATGGTCCATGCCCCAGCACGGTGCTCCATATCGCGGCGCCCGACACGACGAGGGTCGCGCCTGTCGCGCCGCGGGTCCCGAACCGCAGCGCCGCCCAAATAAGAACGGGGAGCAACGTCGTCGGCTGGCGGAAGGCGGTCACAACGGTGGCGGTCGCGGGATTCCCCTGGAACAGGAACACGCTCATCCCGACCAGCGCGGCGCCGAGCGCGAGCGCCTCGGCGATGCGGCGCGGCGACATGCGATCCGGGACCCAGAGCGCGGGGATCCAGTTCAACAGGAAGGCGGCGACGATCAGGTCCCCGAGCGCGTCGCCCTGCCACCAGGTAAACCATGTCTCTGCGAACCGACTGGCGGGAATGAGGCCGCCGAGGTACAGGCTCGTCACACCGATCGTCGCGCTCACCGCCGTGCTGAGGACGGCGGCGAGGACGATGAACCCGACCGCGTCGCGGAGGCGGTCCACCGTCAGCCGGAAGCCGGGAATCCGCTGGAGCGCGTACCACCCGAGCAGCGCCTCCAGCGTGTTGCCGAGTGCGATGCCGCACGCGACGGGCAGGGGCGCGCCAATCCAGACATTCACGATAGCCGCGCCGACGGCGATTCCGGGCCAGAGGTCCCGTCCGAACAGCAGCAGCGCGGCGAGGGACACACCGGCAGGCGGCCAGATGATCGTTGCGAAGCGATTGACGGGGTCGAACTGCAGCCCCCAGTGTGCGACCGTAACGTAGATCGCCGCCAGGAGTGTCACTTTTGCAATGAGCAGGAGCGAACGGGGGACCATTGCGGAACCCAAGATAGGAGGCGCGAGACCTGGACGCGAGCCCGTGTTCGCGCTCTTGTTCACGATTCACCGATCTACGGATCACCCCTGAACAGGGATTTCAAAGGAGCTGGTATGCGGTTCGTTTTTGGCCTGCTCGCGCTGTTCGCATCGGTCCCCGCCGTGGCGCAGGTCCCGGATCACGTCACCGACGTGCTGCGCCGCATCTTCGCATCGGCGGAATTCGCGCCGCAGCGCTTCGGACCGGCACGCTGGATCGAAACCGGCACCGCCTATACCACGGTGGAGAAATCGGCCGCGAACCCGGATGCCTCCGATATCGTGCGCTACGAGACCGCCACCGGTGCCCGGAGCGTCTACATCTCGGCGCGCCAGCTGGTGCCCGCCGGTGCGACCGACGCGCTGGACTTCGACGATTACGCCTGGTCGGCCGACGGCAACCTCCTGCTCCTCTTTACCAACACCGAGCGCGTCTGGCGGCAGAACACCCGCGGCGACTACTGGGTGCTCGACCGGAAGACCGGCGCGCTCAAAAAGCTCGGTGGACCGAACGCCCCGCCGTCTTCGCTCATGTATGCAAAGTTTTCGCCCGCCGGCGATCGCGTGGCCTACGTGCGACAGGGAAACGTCTACGTGGAGCGCCTTGCGGATGGCGCCATCACGGCCTTGACGAGCGATGCGGACTCGCTTCACGTAAACGGCATGACCGACTGGGTTTACGAGGAGGAGTTCGACCTGCGCGACGCGTTCCGCTGGTCACCCGATGGCTCGAAGATCGCGTATTGGCGCTTCGACATGACGGGCCTCGGCACCTATTTCCTCGTCAACGACACCGACTCGCTCTATCCCCACATCACGCCCATTCAGTATCCCAAGGTCGGGACCAGGAATTCGGCGGTGCGCGCCGGCGTCGTCAGTGCCGCCGGCGGCCCCACGACGTGGTTACAGATCCCCGATGACCCGCGCGAGAACTATCTCCCGCGCATGGAATGGGCGGGACCGAACGACCTGATCCTCCAGCGTATCAACCGGCTCCAGAACACCGACCGCGTCATGCTCGCGGATGCGGCGACTGGCGCGACCACGACAATCCTCACCGAGCGCGACAGTGCCTGGGTCGACGTCGTGGACGAAATCGAGTGGCTCGCGAAGGGCACCGAGTTCCTGTGGACGAGCGAACGCGACGGCTGGCGGCACGTCTATCGGGTCAGCCGGGACGGCAAGCGCGTCACGAACATCACGCCCGGCAACTTCGACGTCGTCGACATTGCGGCGGTGGACGAGCCTGGCGGGTGGCTCTACTACGTCGCGTCTCCCGATAACGCGACCCAACGGTATCTCTATCGCACTCGGCTCGACGGAAAACAGTCCCCCCCCGCCGTGCGCGTGTCGCCGGCCACCGCGCCGGGGACGCACTCCTACCGGATCTCTCCGGACGCGCACTGGGCCTTTCACACCTACTCGCACTTCGACAGCCCTGCGGTGATCGACCTGGTGCAGCTGCCGTCTCACCGGGTCGCACGCACGCTCGTCGACAATGCCAGACAGCGCACGGCGGTGGCGCCGCTCATCGCTGGTCACGGTGAGTTCTTCAAGGTGACGGTGTCTGACGGAGTCTCGCTCGATGGCTGGATGATCAAGCCCGCCAATTTCGATTCGACCAAAGTCTATCCGTTGCTGATGTACGTCTACGGCGAGCCGGCGGGTCAGACGGCCCAGGACTCCTGGGGCGGGGGTCATCTGTGGGAGCACATGATCGCGGATCAGGGCTACATAGTGGCCACCGTGGACAATCGCGGCACGCCGTCGCCGCGCGGCCGCGCGTGGCGAAAAGTGGTCTACGGCGCGATCGGCATTTTGTCGAGCCGGGAGCAAGCGGACGCGGTGCGGGCCCTCACGGGATCGCGCCACTATCTCGACCCCTCGCGCGTCGCGGTCTGGGGCTGGAGTGGCGGCGGATCGAGCACGCTGCAGGCGATGTTTCGTTACCCCGACGTCTATCAGGTCGGGATGTCCGTGGCCCCCGTGCCGGACGAGCGCCTCTACGACACGATTTACCAGGAGCGCTATATGGGTCTCCTGGACACGCCGGCGGACAGCGCGCGCTACAACCGCGCGTCTCCGATCAATCAGGCCCAGGGACTGAAGGGTCGCCTGTTGGTCGTGCACGGCTCCGGCGATGACAACGTGCATTACCAGGGCACCGAACGCCTGGTGAACCGCCTGGTCGAGCTCGGCAAACCATTCGACTTCATGGCGTATCCCAATCGCTCGCATTGCATCTGCGAGGGCCGTGGGACGACGCTGCACATCTTCTCGCTGCTCACCCGGTACCTGATGGAGCATCTGCCCCCAGGCCCGCGGAGGCCGCTGACCGAGTAACATGCTCGTCGCGGTCACGCGTGCCGTCAGTCCCACACTCGCCGAGTGCGAGCTGACGCATCGGCCACGCGATCCCATCAACGTCGCCAAGGCTGTGGCCGCGCTCCGCTCGCTCGGTGCCACGGTTGTCCACGCGCTACCCGAACCTTGCTGATCGGGGCCTCGGTGATTTACCCCACACACCATCCTGCAACGGCTGAGCGACTGGACCGCGCTGGGGTTCGGGTGGTCCCGGCCCCCTGCGGCGAGCTTACGAAAGCCGAAGGTGGGGTGACGTGTTGCAGCGTGCTGCTCGCGACCGAGCCATCTTAGCTAGTCCGCCGCGTGCCGTTGCTGCGGCTCGTCCGCCAACAATCGGAACGATTTCACCGCGCCGGTGAGCCGGTCGGCCGCTTCGGCGAGCTGATTGGCTGACGATGCGATCTCCTCGGTCGAGGCGCTTTGCTCCTCGCCCGAGGCGGCCAGCTCCTCGGCCGAAGCGAGCAGCGTGTCCGTCTGACCCGCGACGGTCGTCAACCGATTCGCAATTTCCTCGACGAGCGAGCGCATCTCCCCGGCTGACTGTGCGATCTCGCGGCTCCAGACATCGTTCGCGTCCGCCTCGCTCGCGACCGTTGCCAGGCCCTGCGCGGCCGTCTGTGACGCTTCACGCACCGCCGCGCCGCCCTCGGCAAGGCGCACGAGCCGGTCCCGCGTCGCCTGTACCTGGATGAGCACCGCACGGACGGTGTCGGCGGTCGCTCCCGCCGCCGCGGCAGCCACAGAGGCCAGTTTCCGCACCTCATCGGCGACGACTCCGAACCCACGGCCCTGCGGGCCCGCGCGCGCCGCCTCGATCGCGGCGTTCAGGGCGAGCATGTTCGTTTGGGTCGCGACCGCCTTCGTCTGCGCCACGAACGTCTGGATTTTTGCCGTGGCCTGTGTCAGCGCCTCCGCTTCCGCCGCGCCTTTGGCGACTTCGTCGGCGAGCTTGGCGAGTCGCACCGTGCTCTGATCGAGCCCCTCCTTGTGCCGCCGCGCCAGCGCCGCCAGATCCGCGTTGCGGCGCGCTGCCTCCTCGGCGCCCTGCGCCAGCTTCGCCGCAATCTGGAGGATTCGGGCGGCGTCATCGGCCGCGGCGCGGACCAGTTGCGCCTGCTCGCCGGCTCGGCGGGATAAGTCCTGAGACGTCGACGCCATCTCTTCCGTCGACGCGCTCATCTCCTGCGTCGACGCCGAGATCTCCGTCGCCATCGCGGCGGCTTCGTCCGCGGCGGCGCGGATGGCGCCAACCAGCCGGCGCAGCGCCACGACCATGGAGTGCACCGACGACAGCAGCTCCGCGACTTCGCTCGCCTCGGCGCGCTGCGTCGTGACCGTCACCGAGAGGTCGCCGCCCGCCACGCGACTCGCGATCGCGCCCGCGGCTCGCACCGGCTCCGTGACCAGCCGGCCGAGGCGCTGCGACAGCCAGAAGAGCGCAGCGACGGCGACGGCCGCCACCAGCAGGGCGCCCAGCCACACGGCGCGTTGCGTGCTTTGTGCCGTGGCAAAGGCCGTCGCCGCGGGCTCCCGATACAGCACCCACCACTGGCCCTGATTCGCGGGAACCGAGGCGACGAGCTCCTTCTCGCCCCGTACCGTCGTGACGTGGGCCGTCGCCACCGCGGCGCCGAGCGGGATACGGTCTTTGTCGGGCAGGCTCTGCAGCAACAGGGCGGCGTCTTTCGCGACGAGCACGTTGCCGCGGTTGTCCACCACCTGGACGTACGCTCCGCCAGCCAGCTGTTCGGTGCCGAGCAATGCCGCCAGGCGGTTCAGGGCAAAGACCGCCTTGAGGACGCCCACCGGCCGCTGGCCCTGCGATGCGCGTATGGCGACGTCGAACTCCAGGGACGCGGCTGCGGCTGAGGAGTCGAACTCCGCGCCGCCCTCGTACCGCCCCTCTGAGATCGCGCGCTGCCACCAGGTCTCGTCGCGCTGCACGAAATCGGACGGGCGCTCGGACGTGAAGACGTTCAACCCGTGACTCTCGGTCACGATGATTTCCGCGAGATCGGACGTCGCGGGATAATTGCGGAGATGACTCGCGAGGGTCGGGTCGCCACCCAGCTGGCGACTGGCATTGAAGGCGCGCTCCAGGTCGGGAATCGGCATGCGGTCCAGCCCGCGGGTGACCGCCGCCTGACCTGCGTCGCGGACGGCGGCGATGAGCTGCGGTTCGCTGGCGAGCACCGTCGCTTCGTGACGGCGTTCCTTCAGATACTGCGTGACAATGGCGGCGACGCGGGTGGCGTCATCGCGCCCGCGCGCGTCAGCTTCCTGCTCGAGGACCTGACCGACACGGGTGCTCGTCAGCCAGGCGACGAACACGACGAGCAGGACGGCGGCGCCCGCCCCCGAGAGCAGGAAACTCTGCCGCAGTTGCTGTGACTTGATGGCCATTCGGGTTTAGGTTTACCACCGTATGCGAGACCTCCCAAGCTACGATCCGGGTTCGCTCGAGGCAAAGTGGCAGGCCCGCTGGGCTGAGCGCCACACCAATGAGCCCGACTTGGACCGTGCGGCGCGGCCGTTCTACAACCTCATGATGTTCCCGTACCCGTCGGCGGAAGGCCTGCACGTCGGCAACATGTTCGCGTTCACCGGGGCGGACATCTACGGCCGGTTCAAGCGGCTCCAGGGCTACGACGTCTTCGAGCCGATGGGGTTCGACGCATTCGGCATCCACTCCGAGAATTACGCGCTCAACGTCGGAACCAATCCCGCCAGGCTCATTCCCCAGAACATCGCCACCTTCCGCCGCCAGCTGCGGCGCTTTGGGGGCATGTTCGACTGGCGTCATGAGCTGTCGACCACCGATCCCGCGTACTACAAGTGGACGCAATGGCTCTTCGTGCAGCTCTACAAGGCGGGGCTGGCCTACAAGAAGCGCGCCGCGGTGAACTGGTGTCCCAAGGACAAGACCGTGCTCGCCAACGAGCAGGTCATCGATGGGCGGTGCGAGCGCTGCGATACACCGGTCGAGCAACGCTTTCTCGACCAATGGTTTTTCCGAATCACCAATTACGCCGAGCGACTCCTCGAGAACCTGCAGCACCTCGACTGGTCATCCTCCACCGTCCTGCTGCAGCGGAACTGGATCGGCCGGAGCGAGGGTGCCGAGCTGATCTTCGAGTCGCCGAGCGGCAAGAAGATCACGGTCTTCACGACGCGGCCCGATACTGCGTTCGGCGCGACCTACCTCGTGCTCGCGCCCGAGCATCCGCTCGTGGACGAGTTGACGGCGCTCGAGCAACGCGCGGCCGTCAAGGCATATCAGCGTGAGGTGCAGTCCAAAGACATCGTGTCGCGGCGCGTGGGCGACAAGACGAAGACCGGCGTCTTCATCGGCTCCTACGCCAGAAACCCGGCGACGGGAGAAGCGATCCCGATCTGGATCGCCGACTACGTCCTGATGGAGTATGGCACCGGCGCGATCATGGCCGTTCCCGCCCACGACAAACGGGACTTCGAGTTCGCGACGCAATTCAAGCTTCCGATTCGGCAAGTGGTAGCAGTCGAGGGCGAAACGCTGCCCAGCGTCTCCGAGCACGGCGTGCTGATGAACTCAGGGGCGTTCGACGGCGCATCGTGCGTCGAAGGGGCCCGCAAGATCGTCGCCTGGCTCAATGGGCGCGGGCTCGCGAGCGCGCGCGTCCAGTACCGGCTGCACGACTGGTGCATCTCGCGGCAGCGGTACTGGGGTCCGCCGATCCCCATCCTCTATTGTGAGAAGTGCGGCGTGGTACCGGTGCCGGAGCAGGACTTGCCCGTCGAGCTTCCGCTCATCGAGGACTTCCGTCCGGACGACACGGGCGTGAGCCCGCTCGCGCGGCACGAAGAGTGGTATTTCGTGAAATGCCCCCAGTGCGGCGGCCGCGCGCGGCGCGAGACGGATGTCTCCGACACGTTCCTCGATTCGGCGTGGTACCATCTGCGTTATCCGTCGACGGAATTCCACGACCGGCCGTTCGATTCCGCGCGCACGAAGCAGTGGCTTCCCGTGTCGAGCTACATCGGCGGCAACGAGCACGCCGTGCTACACCTTCTGTATGCGCGCTTCATCTGCCTGGTGTTGTCGGACCTCGGGCATCTGCCCTTCGACAGTCCGTACCCAAAGTTCCGCGCGCACGGCTTGATCGTGAAAGACGGCGCCAAGATGTCCAAGTCCCGGGGCAACGTCGTCGTGCCCGACACCTACATCCAGCAGTGGGGTGCGGACACGTTCCGGATGTACCTGATGTTCCTCGGTCCCTTCCAGGACGGCGGCGACTTCCGCGACTCCGGGATCGTGGGCCAGCGCCGCTTCCTGGAGAAGGTGTGGGCGCTGGCTCACGAAGCCGGCGGCGCCAAAGGCACACCGACCCCGCAGCTCGAGCAGACGCTCCATCGCACGATCCGTAAAGTCACCGCGGATACCGAGGCATTGCAGTACAACACGGCGATCGCGGCGATGATGGAGTACGTCAATGAGCTGCGAGAGCAGGGAGCGGGAAGCAAGGAGCTGATCACGCCGCTCGTTATCATGCTGGCGCCCTACGCGCCGCATATCGCGGAAGAACTATGGTCGGTCTTGGGTCACGGGACCTCGATCTTCGAGGCACGCTGGCCCGCGTACGACGAGCGCCTTACGTCAGCGGGCGACGTCGAGATCGCCGTGCAGGTGAACGGCAAGCTTCGGTCGCGCCTTACCGTGCCGCGCGGAATGGCGGAGAAGGATGTGATGGCGCGTGTGCTGGCTGACGATGCCGTGAAAAAGTTCGTGGACGGCCAGAAAGTGAAGAAGGTGATCTACGTGCAGGACCGGCTCGTCAACCTCGTCGTCTAAAGCGCCTTCGCGACGAAATCCCCGACCAGGTATCCCACCGCCGCCACGCCGACGCCGATCACGAACATATCGATGCCGCTGCGAATCACGCCGCGGCCAGTAAAGAAGCTGCGCGCGGCTCCCACGGCGAAGTGCGACAACATCGCGATCGTGAACGCCGTCCAGATCGCGGCGCGACCCTGCAGAAAGAGAAACGGCGCCACCGGAATGAATGCCCCGACCGCCGTCGCTACGCCGGTGATCCACCCCTCGCGGAGCGGTGTGGCGTGCGCCTCGCCGATCTTCAGCTCATCGCGCACCTGCTCGCCCAACGCGCGCTCCGGATCGCGCATGACTTCCTCCGCCATCCGCCGCGCCGTCCGGGGATCCACGCCCTTCGCCTCGTACTGGAGGGCCATCTCCTCCTGTTCGACCTCCGGCATCAGCCGAATCTCTTCCTTCTCCATCGCGATTTCGTGTTCCCACACCTCCTGCTCGCTCTTCGCCGCCAGATAGCCTGACGAGCCCATCGACAGCGCGTCGGCGATCATGCCCGCGACGCCGGAGATCATGATCACATGCGGCTGCACGGCTGCGCCGATCACCCCCGCCACGAGCCCAAAGTTTGCCGTCAACCCGTCGTTGAAGCCGTACACCACATTGCGCAGGAAGCCACCCGATCCCGTCTTGTGCCACGGCTCGGCGCCCTTGCCGGCCAGATCCGCCAGCGTCCCGGCGTGGGCGGCAGATTCCTTGGCGAGCTGGAGCGAGACTTCCTGCGCGGCGGGGAGGCGCGATCCCTTGTGGAGGTCGAGGTACCCTTTGACCTCTTCGCCTTCTTCCCGCAGCAACATCGGGAGCAGATAGCGCGTACCGAAGCGCCGGCCGAACCACGCCCGCAGCTTGGCGTTCAGGGACGGCCGCGCGTGCTCGACCGTGTGGCCGTGCTCGCCGAGCAGCTTGCTCCACATCTGCACGTGGCGCTCTTCGACGCCGGCGAGCTTGATGTAGACGTCCTTGCGATGCGGATCGGATTCCTGGCCGGCGAGGGCGAGGTAGAGGAAGGCTGCGTCGGCTTCATCCTGCCAATGATGGAGCCAGGTGTGGACGTCGGAGTTGGGCATGCGGCAAGCTACTACTGGGCAATGCTTTAAGAAACCATGTATTTCCCCAGGATCCCTTCGCGACGTTCTACGTAGTTGTGGCATCATAGTTTTCGGACAATGACAGTGTCTCTCGCCGTCCCGGATGTCCTCGTCGCCCGTGCGCAAGCCGGGGATGAAGCAGCCCTCGAAGCCCTCTACCGGGCCTTCGAGACGCCTGTCTACAATCTCGTCCGGCGGATTCTGCGGCGGCCCGAAGATGCCGAGGACGTGCTCCAGGAGACGTTTCTCGAGATCGTGAGAAACATCAAGCAGTACCGTGGCGAGGGCCACCTGTGGGGCTGGATCCGGCGCATCGCGACGACCAAGGCCCTGATGCGAATTCGTCGCGAGCAAGTGCGGGAGATGGACTCGCTGGACGAAGAGCCTGGGAAACCGGGAATGCATGTCGGGGCGAACATCGATCTGGAGCGGGCGTTCGACCGGTTGTCCGAGACGTCGCGCGCAGTGGTGTGGCTGCATGACGTCGAGGGATATACGCACGAAGAAATTGCGGAGCAGATGGGAAGAACGGTGAGCTTTTCCAAGTCGCAGCTGGCGCGAGCCCACACGCGGCTGCGGCGGATGCTCGACGAAGGAGCGCGAGGCTAATGCATTGCACGATGGAAGATCTGGGAGCCCTGCGGGCAGGTGAGGCGTCGGTCTGGGCGCGCCGGCACATCACCACCTGCGCTGCGTGTCAGGCGGAGCTGGAAGGGTGGTACCAGCGCGTTGCGCAGCTCAAAGCCCTGCCGGCCCTGCACCCGCCGCGCGACCGTTGGCCCGCCGTACAGGCGGTCCTGCGCGCCGAGCGCTCGCGCCGCCGTCGCACGTGGGGAACCTGGACTGGCAGTCTGGCGCTCGCCGCCACGATCGCCGCCATCCTGCTGCTGCAGCCGTCGGGTCAGGGGATGTCCGCTGAGCTGAGTCAGGTGAAGCAGCAGTCGGCGACCCTCGAAGATTCGCTGCAGCAATACGACGTCGATGGTCGCGTGCTGAGCGGTCACGCGGCGGCGGTCGTCGCGGACCTCGAGGACCGCATTTCCGCGATCGATGGCCGCCTCACGCAGCAAGAGCAGAGCGTACAAGACGCCCAGCTCGTCAAACTTTGGCAGGAGCGTGTCGGGCTGATGCGGGAGCTGGTAAACGCCCGCGCGACGCGCGCTCGTTACGTAGGGCTCTAGGAGCCTGGGGAGAGTTAGATGAAGCGCACTTGGACACTGGCAGCGCTCGCCGTCTGCCTCTTGCTGCCGGCGGCAGCGGCGGCACAGGACGCACAACCGCGCGCCCGGCCACGGCCGCGCGTGCGGGTGGAAACACGGAATGGGCCGTTCGGCGTCTATACGTTCGCGGACAAACGCGGCCGGATCGGCGTGGTCGTGGACACGCGGGCCAATGAGGCCGCTGATAAGATCGGCGCCCGGGTCGAAGGCATTACGCCCGGTGGGCCGGCCGAGAAAGCGGGCTTGAAGGCAGGAGACGTCATCACCCGCTTCAACACGACGGCACTCGGGGGCGTCGAGTCAGAGGAAGGCGAAAACTCCGGTCCCGGCATGAAGCTGATCGCCTTGGCGCGCCGGCTCGAGCCGGGTGATACGGTGTCGATCGAGTATCGCCGCGGAACCGATAGCAGGAAGGCAACGCTCGTCGCCGAGGATATTGGTGATGACACTCAGGTCGAAATGCCCGACATGAGCCACGATGGCTTCATGGGAGGGATGCTCCCCAAGATGGACATGCCGGAAGGCAGAACCTTCACCTTCGCGTTCGGTTCTCCCTGGGGCGGGATCGAGATGGTGAGCCTGAATCCGGACCTGGGTGATTATTTCGGGACGCGCGAGGGAGTCCTCGTGGTTCGGGCACCGGAAGACTCTTCGTTGACCCTGAAGGGCGGCGATGTCATCGTCTCGATCGGTGGCCGCAAGCCTTCGTCACCCGAGCAGGCGATGCGGATCCTGCGGTCCTACGATACCGGCGAAACCGTCACGCTGGATGTGCTGCGCAAGAAAGGGCACGTGAACGTGACCTGGAAGGTGCCGGACGAGGAGCGGCGGTACCGGAACCTCATGCCGCGGATGCGTGAGGAGCCGAGTTGGTTCCGCGTGATGCCGAAGCTGCGCCAGCGGGAGATTCCGGCGATCAAGATTCGAGAGGTGATTCGGACCAGCCGGGCGATCTAAAAGGCGGCGGCGAATGGCGGCGCCGTTTTATTTGCCGCCCCTCGCCGCCGTAGTTACCGGTTCGGTCCGATCAAAATCGCATTCGTCAGCATCTTCGCGGGTCCGCGCCAGAACGCCCGGAACAGCGGATCACTCAGAAACAGCACGACCCGCCCACTTCCTTGATTCTCCACCGCCGCCCACGTCGATCCCTTCAGGAGCCGCGCAGTGTTGTCCGGCCAGGTGAAGCCCGACAGCACCAACGAGTCCGCGGGATCGGTGAACGCGGCGGCATTGGCGCCGCCCTTGGAAGGCCGCCAGAACGTGTCTCCGTCGATGAACACCGGGATCTTGTTGCGGTCGTATCCCGCTGTCAGCCAGTGCGTGGTATCGAGCGTGGCTCGGAAGATCGCCCCGGGGATCCACTCGGGCCGGTCGCGCGGGGCCGCCGTCTTCGAGACCAGCGGCGGAGCGTCGCCCGCGGCCGCCGTGTCGGCTTTCGCGCCGCTGTCGGGCGCGACACTGGCGATGCTGGACAGCCCCAGATCCTTGTTCGCCGCGAGGTCACCCGCGCCGCCGTACCCGATCAACACGCCGCCCGATCGCACCCAGGCCTTCAGCTTCTCGGCGCCGTCATCGCCGAGTTCGCGCCGCATCCGCCCGCCGCTGCCGTCGGGGATGATGATCACGTTGAAGGTTTGGAGGTCATCCACCCGGCCGATCGCGCGGAGCGGGACGGGCGTAAACGCCACGTTGAGCTCGCGCGCGAGGTAGTGCCACAGCCACCCGTAGCTCGTTTCCGAGATCCCGTCTCCCGCTGCCACCAGGATCCTGGGAGCGTGCAGCCCGGTGACGTCCTCGGAGCCGATTCCGGCATCCCCCGTGTCGGGGAAGGCCGTCTGCAACGGGAAAACGGGCACGCCCAGCGCGGGCCCCAGGGCCGCGATGCGGTCGTACAGGGTCGGCCCATTGCGCTGAACCCGCGCGACGAACGTCCCGCGGGGATAGCTGCGGCCCCCGATCAGGATCGGTTGCCTCGTGACGGCGAGCCTGAAGTCTTCGGCCTCGAGCGCGAGGGCGAGTCGCGCCGCCCCCGGCCTGTCGTTCAGGAACGCGTAGCCACTGACCGCACGGGCGGGCGCCGCGGGCGGTGGTACGAGCGAGTCGGCGACCGGATCGCCCGGGAGGGAGGGACCTGCATCTTCCGTCCAATAGGCGTCGAGATTGAAGGACAGCGGCAGCGACCACGCCGTGATGTCGTAGAAGCCGTAGTCCTCCTTGTCGGTATCGTCGCCGCGCCGCCGGTTGCGCTGGAATTTCCCGATCTCGCGTTGCACGAATGACCGCTCCATGCTCGCCTGCGGCTCGAGCATGGCTTTCGCGATGCGCCGCTGGGGCTGGTTCAGGTCGACCACGTAGCTGCCGGCGGGAAACGTTCGCGCGGTCGCGGCTGTGCCGGCGCTGATGTAGGCGTGCGCGAGGCGTGCCGACAACGGCTGCCGCAGCCGCGTGACCTCGATCCCGTTTCGGAGCAGCAAGCCGATCACGTGCGCCGCCGACTGCGGGTCGTTGCCCGGGACGATCACGACGCGTTTCATGCGATCGGTTGCCGCGTCGGCCATCGCCGAGCGGCGGAAATCGTAGTAGTCCTGCAGCCGGGTTTGGCGGTTCTTGGCGGTCGTTTCCAGCGTGGCCAGCGATGCGCCAAAGTGGTGTGCGATGCCGTCGCGGAAGGTCGTAATGCTGCCGTCGTCACGGCGCTTGCGGAATTCCGGCCCGCCGTCGGTCTCGTAGGTCATCCCGGTGGCGCCCTGAAACGTGGTCCATTCGTCCCAGTAGCCGACATAGAAAAAGTCGAATACCCCGCCCACGTAATACTGCCAGCCGTAGCGGTCGAACGCGGCCGCGTTGCCGCGGCCGTAGGTTGCGAACCACTTGGTCGTCTGCGGGGGCAGGTTCATGTTCACCGCCTGCGCGACCGGCGGGAAGAAGAACGACGAGGTCGTGGAGTGATGGTCCACGAACACCTGCGGGTGCCAGCGCAGGATGCCGTCCATTATCGCGCGCACCTCGGGTTGGCTTTGCGCCAGCAGGTCGCGGTTCATGTCGAAGCGGTAATGACTGTAGCGACCGGTGATGCTCCACGGCTCGTTCTGCTCCAACGCCCAGGGGTGATCGGCGCCGATGCCGACGGAGTTGTACCAGGCGGCGAAACGCTCATGGCCGTCGGGGTTCGCCGATGGGTTGAGCACTACGACCACCTGCTTCAGGATCTCCTGGGTCTGCGGTTCGTCCGAGGCGGCGAGCTGATAGGCAACCTGCATCGCCGCCTCGAACCCCGCCGGCTCGTCGCCGTGGACGGAGTAGTTGAACACCGCGACCGCGGGGCTCTGCGCCGCGATCGCCGCGGCGCGCGCGGGCGAGGTCTTGCGCGGATCGATGAGCTCGGCGATGCCGGCGCGGATCTGATCGAGCCTGGCGAGGTTTGCGGGATCGGAAATGATCAGCGCGCGGATGGGCCGGTACTCGGTCGTGCGCCCCCACGACTCGATGCCCACGCGGTCGGTCGCGGTGGCGACCAAGGTGTCGAGATAGTGTTGCATTACTGCGTACATGGTCTGCTGCTCGCCCGCGGCGTAGCCGGTGATCGCTTCGGGGCGCGGGACGGCGGGGCGATAAGGGCCGCGGGAGTAGAAGTCGAACGGTTCCTGGGCGGCGAGCGGGGACACGAGGCTGCCCCACACCAGCAGGGTGAGCAACGGGCGCATGGAATCCTTCAGGATGATGTTGTGCCGAGCCCACCCTTCAGGGTGGGAATTAGGCCCGGCGGCGCGCCGCCGGCAATGCCTGGTCGAAAGAAGCGAACTCGAATGGCTTGGCGACGCAAGGCCGGCCCGTCCCGTCGAGAAAGCGGCGCATTTGCTCGTTCACGAGGTCGCCCGTCGTGAAGATCACGCGCTCGGCGTGGGAGGGATCGTTGCTGCGGAGCCGCTCGAACAACTGCTCGCCGGACAGGTCCGGCATGCGCATGTCCAGGATGACCGCGTCGTACTTCGATGCCTTGAGCCGCAGCAATCCATCCTCACCGCTGGCGGTCGTCTCGACCTGGTGGCCCTTGGCGGCGAGATAGCGCTGCAGCGATACACGGACGGACGCCTCGTCATCGATGACCAGCACGCGCAGGGTGTCAGGGCTCTGGGCCTCAACGTGAGCGACCTCGGCATGCTCTCCGGACCGCCGCGGCTCGGTGATCGGTATTTCGACCACAAACCGCGCCCCCCCCCCACCGGCCGATTGTGCCGCGTTCTCCGCCCAGATCTTTCCCTCGTGCTCGCGGACGATGCCCAGCGAGATCGAGAGCCCCAGCCCCGTGCCTGAGCCCGTCGGTTTGGTGGTAAAGAAGGGGTTGAAGATCCGCTCGATGAGATTGGCCGGGATGCCGGCACCCGTATCCTCGACTTCGATCCGGATCGCCTCGCCGTTGCGGCGCGTGCTCACGGTCAGCCGGTGATGGTGGCCGTCCTTCTGCTCCATCGCCTGCTCGGCATTGGTGATGAGGTTCAGGAACACCTGCTGCAGCTGATGCGCATCGGCCATCGTATCGGGGATCGACTCGTCGTACTCGCGGCGCACATCGATACCGCGGACCCGCAGCTCGTAGCCACGCAGCTCGAGCGTGTCGTCGAGTACCTGGTTGATCGCCGTCGGGACCTTTTCGGCTTTATGCTGGCGCGCGAAGGTCAGCAGATTCTGCACGATGCGGCTGGCCCGCCGCGCTTCGCTGTAGATCGTTTCCGCCGCCGTCCGCTGGTCGGGCGGGAAGCGCTTTTCGGCGAGCAGCAGCTGGGCGAACGCGGAAATGCCCGCGAGCGGGTTGTTGAGCTCGTGCGCCACGCCGGAGACGAGCTGCCCGATCGCGGACATCTTCTCCGACTGGATGAGCTGTTCCTGGAGCATCTTTTGATCGGTGACGTCGCGAATGAGGCAGAGCACCTCTTCGTCTTTTTGCGGCGTCGAATATGTCACCGAGATGATCCGCGTCTCGCCGTCCTTGCGGTAGAACTGTGTCTCGAAGAGCCCCGTCTCGCCGGCGAGCGCCTGCTGGAAGTGGCCCAGCGCCTTGGGCAGGTCGTCGTCGGGGAGCATGGGGGCGAACCACTGGCCCACCAGCTCTTCGCGCTTGTAGCCGGAGATGTTTTCGGCCGCGTGGTTGACGGTCGTAAACCGGCCGTTCGCATCCAGCGTGACGATCGCGTCGGAGGCCGACTCCACCAGGTGGCGGTAGCGTGCCTCGGAACGGGCGAGCGTGTCCTGGGCGCGCTTGGGGTCGGTGATGTCGCGCAGCGTGGCGACGGTGCCGATCAGCTCGCCGTTGACGCGGAAGGGGCCGCTCGACACGGCCACATCCCGTTCTTCGCTGGTGCGGTGATTGACGATGCGCGTTTCGTAGCGCTGCGGCTCGCCGGCGAGCACTTTGTCCTCACGCGACGCGACGTGCGCGCGCTCTCCCGGCGAGATATGGTCGGCGATCGCCTGGCCGACCACGTCGTTCAGCGCCCAGCCCAGCAACTCCGCGCCCGTCGCGTTCGCCGCCAGCACACGGCGGTCCGTCCCCGTCACAACCACGGCATCGGGCAGGGCGGCGACGATATCGGCGGCCGCCTGCAGCAGGTCCAGCGGTGGACCTTTCCCTACCGCAGTGCTTGGCCCAGTGGCTCGGGTCGGCGAGGGGCGACGGGCCTTACTCACGCGTGATAAGACGCCTCCATGGACAGGCGCATCAGCTTGAGGCTCTGGAGGGCGGACTCCGTGATCTTCTGCGGCTCAGCGTCACTGCGCTTGACGCAATCCTTGATGATCTCGAGCGCATGGATGGGATGCTCGTCGTCGTACTTCGCGTGCTCCTCGAGCCACCAGCGCCCACGCGGCCCGATCTTCTCGTTCTTGGCGAGCCCGCGCAGGGCCTTTTCGGAAATCTTCTGGGCCACACCCTCGACCGCGTAATTGGTCGCCGCCACGGCCACGCCAAATTCGGCGTTCCGGCACATGTCGGTCAGGTACGCGTGGAATTTCTTGGTCTCGGGTAGCATCGGCTCGGGTTCCTGGAACCGCTTCTTGTGCACGTTGAAGCCGTCCCCCATGGCCCGCCACATCGCGTCGTGCCGGCGCTCCACACGAATGTTATCCGTGAAGAATTCCCGGCCCATCGCAGGCGAGCGATCCAGCAGCATCTGCAGCCACTGGGGGAAATCGCGGATGATCGGATAGAACGCCACCAGGAAGTTCTGGATCTGGCCGTCCACCAGCTGATTCTCGGACGCGTCAATAATGACCGGCGTATCAAGGATCGCCTGACGGTTGGGTTCCAGCGTCGCATCGAGGTCCGCGACCCAAGCTGGGTGCGGGGTGATTTCTACTGCCATTGCTGCTCCTCTCCCGGGCACAGGTGGGGCCAACCAAGGGAATAACCGGGTCCAAGCGTGGCCTCAATGTACGGGCGGGCGTCGAACTTGCAAGATTAAGTCGGATAGTGACTTGGCGCACACAACAAAAAATGGCCCCTTGACAAGATATATCGTCCAAGAATATCGTGACGTAACATCTAACCAGAGGCAGAGATGGGCGGCAAGTCCGGATGGGAAGGGTTCGGTTTTGCGTTCGGTCCCCGGGCGTGGGGCTTTCGCGGACGCGGACCCCGGAGTTGGCGCCGGCAGTGGTTCGGCGCCGGCGACATGAAGTACGTCATCCTGAAGCTGCTGCGCGATAAGCCACGTCATGGATACGAAGTCATGAAGGACCTGGAAGAGCGGATGCACGGCTGCTACTCGCCCTCACCCGGCACAGTGTATCCGACACTGCAGTGGCTCGAGGACGAAGGCCTCGTCATCGCGCGCGATGCGGACGGCAAGAAGGTCTACGAAATCACCGACACAGGACGGGCTTTCTTGGACGAGCACAAGGACATCGTCGAAGAGATCTTCGATCGCGTGACCGAGACCGTCGAGCGCACGGTCGGCGGTTCGATGGCGGAGGTCAACCGCGGGCTCGGCCAGCTCGTGAAAGCGGTGTATCGCACGGGCTGGAAGGCGGAAAGCGACGCCGCCCGCAAGAGCGTCGCGGAGATCTTGGCAAAGGCTACGGCCGAGATTGAAGCGCTCGCGAAAGCACCCGCAGCCAGCGCCTAGCGCTTCGCGGCTAGTGACGGGCCCTCAGCTCATCGAGGGCCCGTTTTACGTAGACCCGCGTCATCTGTTTGCGCCAGGACAAATCAAAATCGGTATTGTCCATCGGCTTCGATGGGCGATAGGCGGCCTCGGCGGCGGCCGCAATGGATTCGTCTGAGAGGGGCCGCCCGCCAAGGGCGGCCTTCACTTCAGGAATCTCCTGCGGGTAGCTCGCGACCCCACCCAGCACGACGCGCGCGTCGGCGACGTTCTTCCCGTTCCACTGTATCCACGCCGCGACGCCGAGGACGGGGAAATCGAACGAGCCGCGGCGCCGCAGCTTGTGGTAGACCGCATCCCAGCCATCGGGGGCAGGCAGACGCACTTCCACCAGGATCTCATCAGGCTGCTTCGTGAGATAATTGATCCCGTCGTTTTGATAGAAGCGTCCTGCCGGGACCACGCGCTCGCCTTGGGGCCCCAGGAGCCGGTACTCCGCACCGATCGCCACCATCACGGGCGCCAGATCGGACGAGCTCACCGCCCAGCAGCGCGGCGACGACGGCGCCACCCAGCAGATGTGGCCGTCCTTCTTCATGCAGAAATCGATCGACTTCCGCCACTCGTAGCCCTGGTTGTAGTAGTTGCAGCGCGTGTCCAGACAGAGGTTGCCGCCAAGGGTGCCCATGTTGCGAAGCAGCGGGGTGGAGACGAGGCGGGCCGCGGTGCCGACGGCGGAGTGTTGGAAGGTTGGAAGGTTGGAAAGTGCGCTCAATGTTGCACACGTTCCAACATTCCAACCGTCCAACCGTTGCAGGTCTGGTACTCCCATCAGCGAGATGACGGTCTTTGGCTCCTGGTGCCGCCGCTTCATGTTCGGATACAGATCGGTCCCGCCGGCGACGAACATGCTGTCGGGGCCCGCATCAGCTTTCATACGCAGCGCTTCGGCGAGCGATCTGGGTTGCAGGTACTCGAAAGACGGTAGCCGCAGCATTAGTGCGGACGCTCCGCCGTAACGGGCCGTCCGGTCGTGGGACCGTCCGACCGTCCGTCGCCACCTTCCCACGGTGTAGGCACGCGAGTCGGCTCCGGCCACGGAATCTCGGGGAACGCGGTCGGTCCATAGCGCCCCTCCTCTCCCTTCTCCTTTTTCCTGATGGCCTTGAGAACCTTCTCGGGCGTGATGGGCACCTCGTCGACACGGACACCGACCGCGTCGTAGACCGCATTGGCAATCGCCGGCATCACCGGCAACAGCGGTCCCTGGCCAACCTCTTTCGCCCCAAACGGGCCGTTCGGATCGGGGTCCTCGATCAGGTACGTGATGACGTCGCACATCTCCAACGTGGTGGGACTCTTGTATTCGAGCAGGGAAGGGATCTTGTGGACCACTTTGAGGTCGCCGCGATACGCCATCTCCTCCATGAGCGCTTCGCCGAGGCCCATGTAGATCGAGCCTTCGACCTGGCCGATGACGGAAGCGGAGTTGATCGACCGCCCGACGTCGTGCGCGATCCAGATCGTCGGGACGCGGACGATGCCCGTCTCCGGATCGACGTCCACCTCCGCCACGCAGGCGCTGTATGAGTACGCGGGCGAGGGGCCGACGCCGGCGCCGCGGTACGTTCCTGCGCTCTGCGGCGGCGTATATGAACCCACCGTCCCGATGGTTCCCTCCGCTGCCTCCGCCAGCTGTACCGCTTCGGCGAACGACATGCCGCGCGTGCGATCGTTGCGCTCGAATACGCAGCCGTCGGCAAATGTCAGGTGGTCGACCGGCACGCCGAGCTTCTTCGCGGCATGGAGGGCGAGGATCTGGCGCGCGCGCTCGGCCGCCTGCAGCGCAGCATTGCCCGTCATGAGCGTGACGCGGCTCGAGTAGCTGCCGAGATCCACCGGCGTCAGATCGGTATCGGCGGTGACGACGGCAATGTCGAAGGGGTCGACGCCGAGCACCTCGGCGACGATGTAGGCGAGGATCGAGTCCGATCCCTGCCCGATCTCCGTCGAGCCGCAAAACACCGTTACGCCGCCCGACCGGTCGCATTTCAGCTGCACGCCCGAGTGGGGCATGTTGTTCCAGTAGATCGGGAGCCCGGCGCCGGAGATGTAGCTGGAGCACGCGAGCCCCACACCGTGCCCTTCCCCCAGTTTCCGAAACTTCTGCTTCCAACCCGAGCCCGCGACGACTTTCTCGATGCACTGGCCGAGGCCCATCGAGCCCACGCGCAGGTAATTCGCGGTGAGCGAGTTGGGAGGCACGAGCGTCTTGAGCCGCAGCTCGGCGGGATCGATGGCCAGCTGCTCGGCGATCTTATCGACGTGGACTTCGAGCGCAAAGCGCGGTTGCGGCGTGCCGTGCCCGCGTTTAGGGCCGCACGGCGCCTTGTTCGTGAAGGCGCGGGCGCCCTGGAAGTGATAGCGCGGGACGTTGTAAGTCACGGTCTGGAGCGCGCCGGTGTAGTAGGTGCTCGCCACGCCGTAGGAGCCGTAGGCGCCGCCGTCGAGCAGCGAGCGAAAATGCATCCCCGTGATCGCGCCGTCCTTCGTGACTCCGGTCCGCACCCACATGAGCGTCGGATGGCGGCCGCGATGGCAGTAGAACACCTCTTCGCGCGTCAACGTGATCTTGACGGGGCGGCCCGTGATCATCGCCAGCTTGGCGACGGCGATCTCGTGGCTGAACGGGTCGCTCTTCCCGCCGAAGCCGCCGCCGTTGGGCGTCGCGATCACGCGAATTCGGGCGGCCGGCAGCTCCAGCACCTTGGCCAGAGCGCGATGGACGTAATGGGGCGTCTGGGTGGAGGACCACAGCGTCAGCTTGCGGTCGGGTGACCATGTCGCCACGGCGGCGTGCTGCTCCATCGGCAGGTGCGTGTTCCCTTCGAAAAAGAAGAGATCCTCCCGCACCAGATCGGCTGCGGCAATTCCCGCCTCCGCGTCGCCGAACTCGAGATCGATGAGCTTGTGGAGGTTCCCGCTGTCGCCGTAGTCGTGGATGCGTGGCTCGGGATGCGCGACGGCCTCGGCGGCGGAGTCGAACGCCTTGAGCGGCTCATACGCGACCGTGATCAGGTCGAGCGCCGCCGTCGCGGCTTCCTCCGTCGTCGCCGCCACCGCCGCGACGGGATCACCGACGAAACGCACTTTGTCGACGCAGAGCGTGTGCTCGTCCTGGGAGACGGGCAGAATCCCGAACGGAATCGGCAGGTCCCGACCCGTGAGCACGGCGTGCACGCCGTCCAGGCGTTTCGCCGCCGCCGTGTCGATCGACGTGATGCGCGCATGCGGCTGCGTGCTGCGCAGCAGCTTGCAGTAGAGCATGCGCGGGAAGGCGAGATCGTCGGCGAACCGTGTGGCGCCCGTGACCTTGGCGACGGCGTCCACTTTGCGGAGCGCTTTCCCGATGATGCGGTAGTCGCTCATGCGCCTCGCAGGCGAGTCGCCGCCAGCTCCACGGCCTCGTAAATCTTGATGTAGCCGGTGCAGCGGCAGAGGTTACCGGCGAGCGCGTCCTTGATTTGGTCGCGCGTCGGCTTCGGGTTCGATTCGAGCAGTGCCTCGGCGGCCAGGAGAAAGGCGGGCGTGCAGTAGCCGCACTGCGCTGCGCCGAGGTCGGCGAACGTCTCCTGCAGTGGATGCAGCTTGCCGGCCTGCGCCATTCCTTCGACGGTACGCACGGCTTGTCCCGCGCACGCGAGGCCGAGGACGAGGCACGATAACACCGGCGTTCCATTCAGCAGCACGGTGCAGG
>DATLXS010000089.1:0-3879 GCA_035575675.1 Gemmatimonadales bacterium | reverse complement strand
GTTCGGACGACCGTGCATGTGAATGGCGAGCTCATCGTCCGTCATCTGGTGTCCGCGCAGGTTCTTCGCAATAACCTGCCACGATTTGACCTGCAAATCGGCGTCCCAGAACAACACGCCGTTGAAGTCAAAGACGATGCCCTTGTACCTCATGCCGTGCAAGCCCATCGCGATCTAATATCACAGACGAGCACCGATTGCAGAGGTGAACGACGCGAAGTCGACGAGAAGGTTCAGTCAATGCACACGTATCCGAGGCGAAGCAAAGCCCGGTCCATGCAATATCTTCCCAGGCAGGGCACCGGTCATCTTGCCCCCCTCGATTACCGGCACGCCGTTGACCAACACATACTCCATCCCCTCAGACAGCCGATTGGGGCTTTCAAAGGTAGCCGCGTCACGGATCGTTGCCGGATCGAAGATCACGATATCGGCCCACATCCCCTCCTTCAGTACGCCACGATCGGTCAATCGCATGCGCTGGGCGGGCAATGCAGTAAACTTTCGAATGGCATCGTGCAACGTGAGCTTCTTCTCTTCTCTCACGTATTTGCGGATGATCCGCGGGAACGTCCCGTAGGCGCGCGGATGCGGGTGCTCCTGCCCTAGAATTCCTTGTGGGGAGGTACCAGGAGAATCGTTGTCCACCGACACCCACGGCTGCTCCAGCGCCAGTGCGACGTCGGCTTCTGACATCCCGAACACCGCCACCTCAGTGAGCGCATCGTCTGCAATCAGCAGATCGAATAATGACTCCATCGGATCTTTCTTCCAGCTCCTCGCCACCTCGGCCAGGGTCTTGCCCTGCAACGGCAGCAGGTCGGCCTTGTGTACCACGCCGATGAGGACCGCCTCCGGCCCCGGAATCTCATCCCATTCGTTGTCCCATTCGCTCGAGGCGCTCAACATGTCTTTTCGAATGCGGGCGCGAAGCACTGGATCTTGGAGTCGCGTAACGAGTTTCGCATTGCCGCCGTCATGGGCCCATGGCGGAACAAAGGCAGAGAGATCGTTGTACCAGGCGGTGTAGGCATAGGTATTGGCACTGATGTCGGTGCCCGACGCGCGCGCTGCATCGATCTTCGCCACCACCTCTGGCATTCGGCCCCAGTTGTTCTTGCCCGCGGTCTTCAAGTGCCAGATCTCGACCGGCGCACCGGCCTCGCGGCCAATCCTCACAGCCTCCTCGAGCGCTGACATGATGCCGTCGCCCTCGCTGCGCATATGGGTAGCGTAGATTCCGCCGAACTTCGCAGCCTCCCGCGCTAACGCTATGAGCTCGTCCGTGCTCGCATACGGCGCCGGCGCATATTCCAACGCACTGGAGAGCCCCATGGCACCCGCGCGCATGCTCTCTGCCACCAGTCCCTTCATCTGCTCCAGCTGCTGCGCAGTAGGTCGCCGGTCCTCGTCCCCCAGAATCATTCTGCGGACGCTGGTCGCCCCAACGTAAGTAGCGAAATTGATCCCGATACCCTGCTTCTCGAGCCGCGCAAAGTATTGCCGCAACGTGCGCCAATCCGGCGTTACGCCGTAATGCTCGTAGACCTTCCGGTCGGCCCGAATGATGGAGTCATTGAGCGGCGCCACCGAATCCCCCTCGCCCGTTATTTCGGTAGTAACGCCCTGAAATATCTTCGACGGCAGCCGAGGCTCGACCAGAATGCTCAGTTCGGACTGGCCCAGCATGTCGATGAACCCAGGCGCTACCACGCGGTCGTGAGCATCAATGGTCTTCACACGCGACTGCCGATCGAGCTTGCCGATGGCGGTAATCTTGCCGTTGCGAATCCCAATATCACCCGAATACCAGGGCGAACCCGTTCCATCAATGATCCGCCCGTGGACAATCACCAGGTCGAACTGCGCATTCGCAGCGTGAGCGGGCGTCGCAATTGCCGGCAGGAAGAGTGCGAGACAAAGGGCGACACGGCTCGCGGAGGCTACCAGCTGCTTCCTCGCCGTCCCCTGGCCGCATCGCGTTGCCTCCCAAACTCTGAGCATCTGGCACCTCGTTGAAGCTCAAGGAGCGCTTCTAAAGCGAACCGGGCTAGCAGCGCAGTTCCGGATACACGCTGTCGGGTTTATCGCGACCGATCCGAACCGCTATTCAAAACTGATTTTTAAAATCCTGCCCTGCGTCCCTACCAGCCAACCCGCCTGCGGGCTTGCGAACGCCACAGCCCAGTAGTTCGCGACCCCTGTTAGGCTGACCCAGGTGTCCCCTTCGTCAGGTGACCAGGCCGCGCCGCCCGGCCCGGTGACCACGACGGCCCGCGTCGCGCTCGCCTCCTCATCAGCGTCGCCCTCTGCAGAGCGTTCGCGCACGTAGCTCAGACCGTAAATTGCGCCCGGGACTGGCGGGCGGCTCGCGAGCTGCCACGTCTTACCGCCGTTGCTCGAGCGGGCGACGGTGTCGGCGAATGCGGTGGGCGCCGCTAGCTCGCCAGCGCCGAGGATGCCGTGCAATGGATCGCGGAAATCGACGCTGAACACACCCGAGCTCGCGGTGCCCTGGACGACGGGCGTGTCGTACGCGGCCCACGCATGGCCGCCGTCCGTCGTCGCGAGGATTCTGGCCTTCGCCGCGCCGCCGGTGCCGATCCAAGCCCGACTTCTCCCTTGAGTCGCAACGCACGTGCCGCTCGCCGCGAACGCCGCTTCCCCGAGCTGCGCCGCCGGCAACCTGTCGCCGATATCCGTCCAGGTCGTGCCGTCGGTCGTCTGGATCACGGGAAACCGGCCGTTGACGGCGTCGCTCATGGCGATACCGCGGCGCGCCGTCCAGAACGCGAAGCAGTCATAAAATGCGTCGGGGTCCAAACTCTGGAATTGCAGCGACCAGGATGCTCCGCCATCCTCGGTCTTATAGATGCGGGACGCCGGACCGACGCCGGCAGACAGGAGATACGCGACTGTTGCGCTCACCCCCTGCACATCGCGGAACTGGAGTTGTTCGGCCCCCGCAACCACGCCCGCCCGCCAGGTAGCGCCGCCATCGGTGGTGACGACATAGGTGCCGCCCACGCCGCTGGCCCACACCACGCGCGAGTCGACCGGGCTCACCGCCTGCAGGCGGTTGAGAGTGCCGCTCTGCTGGGGTGTCAGCACCGGTGGGCGCAGGGCGGCGACCTCGCCCCTGGCGACCTGCGAGTCGGCGAGCGCTGAGGCACTGACCGAGACCGCCAGCGCGACGGGTAGCACACGAAGCATCTTGGGACGCATGGCTGGGTCCTCCACAAAGTCTGACGAGGTTCGATGCTGGCGAAAAGGTGACCGGCAAGCTTGGCCTGAAGCGCGCCCGCCGACCCGATCCGCGGTCAAACGAATAGTTTACTCACGCTTCAAAAGGACCGTGACGCCGAAACACCTCGTCCAGATCGCTCTTGCGTACACCGCCCTCCAGCCGCGCCGTTTGAAGTCGGCCCACTCCTCGGCTGACCGCTTTGTTCCGGCAGCCAGCTCACGCAAGACGCGCCCTGGAACCCGCACATTGACGCACCGCGGGACGGTGAGGAAAATCGCCGCGACCGGGCCAAAGAGAAACAGGGAGGCGACAATGGAACGCGGCGGCAGATGTTGGATTGCTCTGGCGGCCTGACTCAGCGCTGCCGCAGGCCTCCTGACGATGACCGCCGCTCTTGGGGCCGGGCCAACGTATAGTGTAGGTCCTATCAGTGACCTCAGTGGTTCGTGCTCCGGGCAGAACGCAGAGGTCGAACAAACAGTCGATCCGAGTCATGCTGGCCAAGGGCGGGCAATGGTATCCAGTCGTGGCGGCATCATTCGACCACGGCGTAACCTTCCCGCAGGTGACCTCTCTGGTGCCGCCCGATGCAAAGAACTGGGGCGATCGGGACTTCATAGCAGTCGGCCCCG
>DATLXS010000088.1:0-2638 GCA_035575675.1 Gemmatimonadales bacterium | reverse complement strand
CGAAGATCCGCCGCAGCACGCCCGCCGGACCGCGCGCCTGGTCGAGGTGAACGATGTGCGTGAATTCGTGCGTGAGCACGAACTCCAGCCACTCGCGGTTCTGCAGCAGCTCGCCTTCGTCGGGGGGGGACAGGATGATCCCGATGAAGTTGAACGGGTAAGGCGAGGCGTACCCGTTCGAAAAGTCGAGCGAGTCCAGCACCACGATCTGGGTACGCGACTCGGGCTTCCAGTTGAGCCAGCCGGTGACGCGGGGATAGACGGTCTCGGCGATCTCCGCCACCGTCCGGGCCTGCGCAAGGGTGCGCTCGGCGAAATGCACCGAGAAGTGCGCGGTGTCGAGCGTGCGCCAGCGGAGCGAGGGATCCACGAACTGCGCCTCCGCCCTCAAGCCCCACGCGAGCAGCACCGCCGCCCCGGCGTGCAATAGAGGTTTCACGTCTCTCGTAGATATTCGATGCCGCCGGATGATACCGGATTGCACTACAATTGCGACTGCGCCCATCTGCTTCGGATTCCCCATGGAACTTCGACGATTCGGCTTGTTGATTCTCACGCTCGCGTGCCTGTCGCAGGCGCGTGCGGCGCCTTTCGCCTATGTGCCCAACGAGAGATCGGGAACGGTGTCGGTGATCGACACGGCGAGCGACCGGGTCGTGGCGACCGTCAAGACGGGCGGCAAGCCGCGCGGCATCGCCGCGACTCCCGACGGCCGGCGCCTCTACGTGAGCGACCAGCCGAGCGGCTCGCTCGTGGTCGTGGATCTCGCAACGCGCGAAGTAGCGGAGCGGATCCCGGTGGGAAAATCGCCCGAAGGCGTGGAAATCTCGCGCGACGGCGCGTGGATTGCCGTGGCGGTGGAGGAAAACAACAGCGTTTCCCTGATCCGCGCCGCGGCGCCGCGCGAGCTGACGAGCGTGAGAGGCAGCGGGCAGAACCCCGAGCACGTGGTGTTCAGTCCCGACGGCAGATGGCTGTACGTCAGCGCCGAGGACGGCGCGGCGGTCGACGTGATCGACGTCGCGAAGCGCAGCGCGATCAAGTTGATCAAGGTCGGAGAGCGACCGCGCGGCATCGGCTTCCTTCCCGACGGCAGCCGCGCCTATGTCGCGGCGGAGAACTCCGACCGCGTCTACGTGATCGACTGCGCTCGCGCAGAGGTGATCGCCGTCATTGCCGCCGGCAAACGCTCCAACGGAATCGCGGTGCGCCCCGACGGGAAGGTCGTGTTCGTTTCGAACGGCGGCGACGCTTCGGTCTCGGCGATCGACGTCGCCTCCGGAAAAATCACCGCGACCGTTCCCGTCGGCCAGCGCCCCTGGAACATGGCATTGACTCCGGACGGGAAAAAACTCTACGTCGCGAACGGCCGCTCCAACTCCGTGTCGGTGATCGACGCCGAGGCGATGACCCCGTTGCGCGACATCCCGGTGGGCGAAGCGCCGTGGGGCGTCGTAGTCCGCTGAGCTAGCGCGCAACGCCGGCCTTGCGAAGCACCTGCTCCGTTTCCTCGTGCCCGCCCTCGATCGCCATCGCGAGCGCGGTCTTGCCGCGGTTGTCGCGCGCGCTCGCATCGGCGCCGCGCTCGAGCAGCAGCCTCACGGTGTCCGTGTGGCCGTAGGCCGCCGCCCACATCAGCGCGGTGAGGTCATTGTTATACGTGACGCGGGGGCTTTCGCCGCTGGCGAGGAGCAATTCGACGATGTCGGTGTGCCCGAGACCGGCGGCGTAGACCATGGCCGTTTTTCCGACCCGGTCCGCCGGCGCGCGTTGCGCGCCCCTTTGCAGCAGTATTTTCACGAGATCCGCGTTGCCCGAGAAACTCGCGGCCATCAGCGGGGTCACGCTCGAAAGGTTCGCGAGATTCACGTTCGCGCCCCTTTCGACGGCGAGCCGCGCCATGTCCGCGTTGCCGTTCTTCAGCGCGATCAAGAGCAGCGTGTCGCCCAGGCGGTTGCGCGAGTTCACCGCCGCGCCCCCCTCCAGCAGACGCTTCGCCGAGGCAAGGTCGCCTTGCCGCGCCGCAACAAGAAGCTGGGCATTGGAGGAAAGATCCTGTGCGCCACCCGAAATGGGGGCGAGCAGGCAAAGCGATAGGGCCAACTTGCGAATCAACGTTTTCTCCGAGCTTGCCTGATCGTATCTTTGTTCCTATAGTAACTATCTATCCCGGCTCGCGCCACGGGGCCGCCTCGGCAAATCTGAACAACACTCGACAATCGCAAGGAGGATCCATGCGCACCCGTTTCCGTTTCTTCATCGCCGCGAGCCTGTGCTCGCTCGCATTCGGCAGCGTTCAGGCCCAGGAGGTCAAGGGCGGAACCACCACGACAGGAGCGCCGATGTCGCCGTCGCTCGTGCCCGTGACGCAGGGGATGCTCGACGACGCGGCCGGCGACGGACTGAATCATCTGCATCCCAACAGCAATTACGAGCAGACCCGTTACTATCCCGCGACGCAGATCGGCGTGAGCAACGTGGACAAGCTCAAGACCCAGTTCACGTTCCAGACCGCGGTGCTCGAGTCGATGGAAACCTCGCCGCTGGTGGTGAACGGCGTGATGTTCCTCACCACCTCGTTCAACCACGTCTACGCGATCGACGCGGTGACCGGGCGCGAATTCTGGCACTACAAGCA
>DATLXS010000087.1:0-13075 GCA_035575675.1 Gemmatimonadales bacterium | reverse complement strand
GTGGGTGAAGTTGCCCGAGTTGCGCACGTACGTCGAGTCGCCCAGCCCGAATGTCGAGAGGTCGATCGTTACACCGGCGCACGCCGTGAGAATGACCTTCTGCTGGTTGTAGGGCCGGCCGCGCCGCAGCTCGATCCGCAGCGTGTCGCGGCTCTCGCTCGTGAGCGTGCTGTCGCCGGCCAGCTCCCAGAAGAAGTGGCCGAACAGCTGCGTCGTGTCGGCAGTATTGATCAGCTTCTCCATCCGCAGCGTCGCCTTGCCGGCGAACGGCGACGTACTGCTGAGCGTCGGCGTCGTCGAGTAGATCGCGAAGATGGAATCGGCGTGGCAGTTCGAGCCCCCGCTTACCACACGGCACACGGTGCCCACGTACTGCGGCCGGTCGGAGACGTCGAACAGGTCGATCTCTTCGCGCAGCGGCGCGACGAGCACCTTATACGTTTCGATCAGGTAGTCGGGCAGATCCTGGCGCCAGGCGAGGCGCCGCACGCCGGCCCGGACGTCGATGACCGACAGCTCGAGGCCGCCCGCGTTCGCCACGACGATCGTGTCGCCGTAATGGCCGAGCGTGTCGCGCGGCCACAGGGCGATGCCCCACGGCACGGGTCCGGCGGTTGGAATGCCGGCCGCGACGAACGATGTGTTGGCGACCTGAAAAATCTCGACGCGCCCGAGCGTCGGGTTCGTGAGATAGAGGCTCGAGTCGTTACCGTTGAAAATGGCGTCGGCGATGCGGCCGCCGAACGGCAGCGGGCGCGTGATGCCGGCCACGACGGTGATCGTGTCGATCAGCCCCTGGGGTGCCATGGGCACCTGATACGACGGCGCGATCCCCTTGCTCATCCGGATCGGCGCGCTCGGAATCAGCGTCGTGCTGTTGGTGAACGAGCAGTTCCGCGCCACGGCGGCATCGCACGCATACCCCTTCACCACGATGGTGTGGGGCAGCGGCTGCAGGCCCTGCAATCCCAGCGAGAAGTTGCGCGTGATATCGCTGAGGTTGCCCGCGGCGACGTTCACGGTGTCGAACTTCATCCGCACGCCGTTGCCCGTATCCACTTCGAACCCGATCCAGGAGATGGCGCTCGGATCCTGCGCGCGGACGTGGATGGTGTCGTCCACCTCGACGCGATCCGCGACGCGGTGTGCCACCACCGGCGGGGTATTGTCGGTCGCGACCGACTGAATCGTCACGGTGACGACGCCGCTAAAGCCGCGCCGGCCCGCCGAGTCCTCCGCGAATCCGACGATGTTGAACGTCCCGCTCGCCGGCACGACGACCAGTGTGTCCACGTACTCGACCGAGTCCGCAAACGGCGGGCTGAACACGATCGAATCCTTGGGCGGTGAGGTCGGGTTGGTCACGCTCCCGGCCGGCGCCACGAGGTAGCCGATCTTCGTGATGCCGCCGTTCTGCACGGCGATGACGTCGACCGGAATGCCCTTGCCCGTCGACGCCAGGGCGCCCACGGACGGCAGCACCAGCCGCACCCGCAGCGCCTGCACGTTCGACAGGAAGATCGTGAGCGTGTCTTCGGCGAAGTTGCCGGCGCCATCGGTCGCGCGACCGATGATCTGAATGCTGCCGCCCGCGCCGGAGCCGGAGGGAAACGTGATCGTGTGAGCGACGGCGTAGGTCTTGACCTGAGTGCGGAATGTCGTATCGAGCACTGCGATGAGGCCGCCGCTGAACGTGAGGTCGATGTTCTTCAGCCCCAGGTTGTCGACGGCCTGCACGGTGAAGCGGAGCCCGCCGGCGATGTCCTGCGTATCGCCCGCGGCGTTCGTGAGGGTGATGACCGGTGAAACGACGTCAGGTTGGATGCCGCCAATTCGCCGCGACGTCTCGCACGCGTAGATGGCGAGCGCGAGCGCGCTGATGCTCAAGAGTGCGGTACCGCGACTGACGTACATATCTATCCTCTCCGCTCCGCCCCGGCGCTACTGCCCGCTGGGTGCGACGAGATCGTCGATGATGTGGGGCGTGATCAGAATCAGCAGATCACGCCGGTTTTCCGTTTGCGACGTAAATCCGAACAGCTTGCCCAAAATCGGCAGATCTACAAGGAACGGAATTCCGGACTTTGTTACCGTGACCTCAGTCACCGTAAGTCCGCCAATTACGGCCGTTTCCCCATCGCTGACCAGGATCTGGTTATCGGCCTGTTGGGTCTGGAAGGTGAATCCGATGTCCACCGACGCCGGACGCACGCTCGAGCGCTCGGCGTGCACTTCCATCAGGATCTGCCGGGTGCCCGTGACGTGCGGCGTGACGCGCAGGTTGATACCGGTTTGCTGGAACTGCACCGTCGCGCGCGGCACGTTGGTCCCGGTGCCCCCCGCGGCGCCCACGGAGCTCACGTCGATGACGCGGATTGGCACGCGGTCGCCGACGAGGATCTCGGCCTGGCGGTTGTCGAGGGTGGTGATCGTCGGCTCAGCCTGGATGTCGGCGAGCTCGACGTTGCTCAACGCCTGGACGAATGCCGTCAGATCGAAGTTGCCGATTGCGGTCGAGAAGATCAGGTCGAGCGCCGGGTCGATGACTTCCTGGCTGGCGTTGCCGAGCGCGGAGAGCGAGTTCCCGCCGAGTGAGATGATGTTCTCGTTCGCGGCGAAGTTTTTCGTCGGCACGAGCGCGTCGGGTACGCCGTCGAGATCGGTGTCCACCGGCTGGGCCGAGCGCGGATCGGGACGCTGGATCAGCCTGTTGAAGAACTGCGTCTGCGAGCCGAGGTCGTATTTGACGCCGAGATTCTCGATATCGGTCCGATCGACGAAGATGATCTTCGCCTGGATCGAGACCTGCGGCGTGCGTTGATCGAGCCCCTTCACGAACTCCACGACTTCGTCGATGCGCGAGCTGACTTCGGTGATCACGAGGGAGTTGCTCGTCGAGTCGGCCACGGCCTGGCCCCGCTTCGTCAGAATCGACACAACGGACGGGACGAGCGAGGTCGCCTTCGCGTAGTTGATGCGCACGAGCCGGGTCGTGATCGGCACCGTCGAGTCGGCGCGCGCGAGCTCGACCTGGCTGACGACGTTGAGGATGGCGCCCGGCAACGTCCGGACCGCGAGCCCCTGCGACGCGAGCACGGCGTTCATGGCGAGGTCCCACGGCTGGTTCTTGATCTCCGCGGTGACGTTGCCTTTGATATCTTTTCCGAGGATGATCGTGCGGCCGCTGAAGGCGGCGAAGCCCGCGACCACGTCTTCGATGCTGGCGTTGTCCCACTGCACGGTGATGCGGGCCGCCTGCGACTGCTGGACTTCCGCGCTGTGCGCCGTCAGGTACTCCTCGATCGACATCGGCCGGCTGGGCATCGGGGTCGTCACCCGGGCGGCGGCCTCACCGCCTGAGCTCCGCGCCGCTTCGCGGCGAGGAGCGGCGGGAGCAGGGGGTGGCGCCATCGCGACCGTACTGCTCGACCACGCCGCGAACGCGGTGCGTTCGCTACCGATGCGGACGCGTACCTGGCCGGCCGCGCGCTCGATCTGGTAATCCTTGAGCGCATCGAGATCGATGACGACGCGGACGACGTCGGGCTTGAACTGCCCGTAGCGCACGTTCCGCACGCCGCCGCGGTTCTGGCCGTCGTACAGCGCGACCGGCGCCGTGAGGCGCGTGCCCTGCAGATCGATGACGAGCCGCGCGGGATTCGAGAGGGTGAAGTCCTGCACCAGCGCGGCGCCCTGCAGGTCGATCACGATCTCGACCTTGCCGCTGGCTGGCAGGACACTCACCCCACGCACCTCGCCGTCCCGCCCGCCCGTCGTTGTCCCCGCAAGGGCCCGGGGAGCAACGACGGCGAGCAGGAGGGCGACGCGAGATAGAGCCTTCATGGTGTTTCCTCCTGCTTGGCGAGCGACAGCGTCTCCTGGCGCTCGAACCCGAATTCCTGCACGGTAAATACGACTTCGCGGGGCCGGATCTGCGTCACCTTCAGGCGCCCGATGATGTCGCCCGCTTTCACCCGGTAGATGCGGCGATTCGTGATGTCGCGCAGCACGGCGACGCTGCGCGAGGCGAAGCGGCCGTCGTACACGACGGTCGTCAGCTTGAGGTCGGAAATCAGCGGCCGCACGTCGCCGGACTTGAGCAGCGACATGAACGGATCGCGACCGCCGCCTTCGTACGCGAACACTTCGCGAATCAGGGACTGGGGCTGCACGGCCGTCGTGTCCCGCTCCGGCCGCTGCGCAGCGGCCGGGGCCGACACCAGCGCGCATGCGAGCGCGAGCGCTGTCGGCGCGGCGTTAACTGCGCGCACGAGGCGCTCCGGCGGCGGGCTTCGGAGGCGGCGGCCCGGCCGATTTCACGAAGGTGCGAATCGAGAACTCGGCCAGGAGCAGCGCGCCCGCCGTGTCGCCGAGCAGTTTCTGCACCGCCGGCGTGGCGGACGACAGAATGACGTCCTGCGGCACGACGATGCGGGGCAATGACGCGACGTCGGCGAGATACTCGCCGATCTGATCGTAGTGGCCGTACACTTCGAGCCGGTAGCGATAGGTATCGAACGGCGAGCCGGGCTCGGGGCTGAGCGGCTGAATCTTGCCGAGCGTGATGCCGCGGACTTTGGCTTTGGTCGAGACATCGTCGATCAGCGTCGGGACTTCGTTACGCTCGGGCACCAGGCGCCGCATCAGCTCCAGCGAGCCCTGGTACTCTTCCACGCGCCGGCGCAGATCCTCGATGCTGCCGCTCGCGAGGTCGGCCTTGGCGGCGGCGACGATCTTTTCGAGGCTGTCCGACTCCTGGTTCGCCGCGGTCAGCTGCACGATGTCGGGGCTGTGCTTTTTCGTCCAGAAGAAGTAGCCGCCCGCCCCCGCCACGAGGACGAGCAGCGCCATGATCTGGCTGCGTTGGTCGGTCGGTAACATGGCCATAGGGCTTACCTCACCGATTGCACGAGCGGGATCGTGCGGATGTACACCGAATCCGCCACGCGATACTTCACCGTCACGTTGAACTCCGTGACGGGACGGTCCGCTTCGATCACCGTCTGCGAGCTGGCCGGCGTCACGTCGGTGAACCACGGCGACGCGGCGAGTTGTCGCAGGAACGTCGTATAGGCCTGGATATCCACCGTGCGCCCTCTGATGGCGATGCGGACCGCCGGAGCACCGGCGGAATCCCGCTCGACGGTGACGGGACCGTTCGCGGGCGGCGCCGCCTGTCCCGGTGCGACGATCGACGAGACCGACATGATGCTGGTGATCCAGGTGTAGGGCGGCAGCGCCTTCGTCGCCTGATCCAGGACGTGCGGCCAGATATAGCGGTCGGCGTCGATGCCTTTGATCACATTGATCTCGAAGAGCAGCGAATCGCGAACCTTCTCGGCCTGACGTTTCTGTGCAATCACGATGTCGTAGCGGCGCTTCTCGGTGCGCACGTTCTCGAGCCGCGACTCGGCGGCCGCGAGGCGGGCGCGGTCGGTGATGAAGAGCAACGCCCCGCCGCCTCCCACGACCACCCAGGCCGCAATCGCGCCGAGCAGCCAGGGATCTTTGACCTGCGCGATGAGGCCTTTGAAGTCCGGCATGGACAACTTCATGCCGGCGCCCTTCGCGGCCTTCTTCTTTCCCGGGAGTAGGTTTATCTCAATCATGCGGCGCGCCTCAGCGCCAAGCCGACCGCCAGCATCAGCAGCGGTGCGACTTCGTCCACCGGCACGGTCTCGAACACGTCATCCTTCACGCGCAACCGTTGGACCGGATTGGCCAGCTCGATCGGCACCTTGAGCCGCGCGCCGAGCACTTCATTCAGACCCGGGATGCGCGCGCCACCGCCCGTCGTGTAGACGCGGGACAGACCACCGGCGGAGCGGGACGCCGTCGCGAGGAACGCCGCGGCGCGCTCGACCCCGACCGAGATCTCCTCGCCGCGCTGCGCCACGTAGCCGGCCAGGTCGCCGTGTTGCGACTGACCTTGGATCACCCGTTCCGCTTCCTCGCTCGCGAGACCCTTTTCGCGCTGCAGGTCCTCGCGGAATCGCCGCGTGCCCACGGAGAGATCACGGGTCAGCACGGGGATGCCGTCCTCGAGGATATTCACGTTGGTCACTTCGTGACCGATGTTGACGAGCCCCACGACGCCTTGCATCGCGTCGGGGTGGTTCAGCTCGAAGGCGTTGTGAATGGCGAACGCATCGACGTCGATGACGGAGGGATCCAGTCCCGCCTCGCTCAGCAATCCAACCCGGCTCTCCACCAGTTCCCGTTTGGCGGCGACGAGCAGCACATTCATCTGCAAGCCTTCGGCGTCCGGATCGAGGATCTGGAAATCGAGCTCCACGTTGGCCATATCGAACGGCACGTGCTGCTCGGCTTCCCAGCGGATGACCTCGCGGGCGTCCCCCTCTTTCATCCGGTCCATTTGGATCTTCTTGACGATCACGTCGCGGCCGCCGACGGCGGTCACGACCGATTTGCGCTTGACGCCGGCGGCCTCGAACAAACCCCGAATAGCCTCCGAAACGAGGCCCGGGTCCATGACTTCACCCTCGACGATGGCGTCGGCCGCGACTTCAGTTGTCGCAACTTTGGTCAGTTCGGGCTCGCTCCCCCCGTGGTCGATGACCACGAGCTTGATGATTCCAGAGCCGATATCCAGACCGACCGAGGTTTTTTTGCCACCAAATAACCCAAAAAGGGCCATTTGCACCTTTGGTCTAGAGACAAGAAGGGGCGAGGGCAAACTACAATAGGCCCCGCCCCTTATCCTGTCAAGCCTCGAATCGACTTGAGGCCGAAGCAACAACTGTTGCGCCTACAGGTACTTAGGCCACTTTTAGTAGAGCTGGACCCAACCCCGCGAGCGCATCATCGAGACCGAACTCGTGGCCTGTAAAGCCGTTAAGATGCTGCAGCTAGAGTAGTTCAACGTCGCCTTACCGCTCAAACTCTGAGTCCCGAGGTCGGCGTTTTTGGCCATGACGCCACCCCAGAAGTGCGCGTCGGTGCTACCACCGCCGGCAGTTTTCAGGTCGTTCTGCATGATGGCGATGCCAAAGAACTGATACGAGCCCTGAACGGACAAAGTACCGTCCACCAACAAGATACCTTGGCCCTGGTCGCCGTTAAGCGTGGCGTCACCGGTGATGTGAATGATCGGGAAATAGTTACCGCAAGCGCTGGCGGGGTTTATCCCGTCGCCCCAATTCAGGAGGTCGGTCTTATCACAGCCCGACGGGCCACCAAAGTTCGGGTTGGTCTTATAGGTGCCCGGTCCGAGCGTAATGGTGGCACGCGCCGCCAGCTGGGCATACGTCGCCCCGCCGAACGTCGTGAACGAGTTGTTGTTGATGCTCGGGTCGTTGACGACCGGCGGATTGCCCTGGACCGAGCCGTTACCACTCGTCCCGACGTTGGCACCGGGATCGCGAATACCGGCCTGCGGGGCTCCCGGCGGATCGCAGGTCGCCCAGCCAGCGGGGGCCTGGTCGTTCCCGTTGACGTCAGCGTTACCCGTCAGGTTCACGCCGCCCTGCGTCGTCAGCGACGCATGGATGCCGAAGTCGACGGGCGCGATACGCGTGATCATGCCGAGACGCTGACGCGCACCACCACCGCCCGCGATGGCACCAGCGGCGCTGGCGCGGTCGCGGCCGGTCACGTCGATCAGGAACACATTCGACCCCACTTTATAGCTGTAGCCACCGTAGGATCCCGTGCCATTGGGCGTCGGGGCATTCGGCCCAATCACGACCGAGTCGGCCGGGTACGTGGCGCGTTTGTTCATTGCGGTCGGATCCCAGGTCATGACGCGCTCCTGCACACCGGCATCCGCGACGCCAAACGAAGTGAACACCCGACGCTGGTTCTCGCCGACCCGCTGCTCCTGGGTGCCGGCAAAGAACGCTCCGGCGACCAGCGCCCCAACGACCACCAGGGCGAAGATCGCGACTGCGAGCGCCATGCCGCGCTCATCACGCAGAATCCTACGCATACGGTCTCCCTTCAAGTGTTTTGGAGGCTCGCAACAACGAGCCTCCACCAACTGCCTTTCAAAACCGCCGGTTATTACGCAAAGCCACACTAGTCGTGATGCTGTCGACCATCGTCGCCGCGGTCGCCATACCGCCCCTCCGCACTGCTGACGCCGTTCGGGCGCGCACCGTGATATCCACGCGGGCTACCTGATTTGCCACCGCGGTGACCGCACCGTTCACGTCGAAGTACTGAAACGTCAGACCATTCGTCAGCACCGGTCCAATGAGCGGCTGCATCGACCCGGAGGCGGGCTGAAAGCCCACGTACCAGGAGGTGTCGCCCGCCGGCCTGTAGAGCTGGTAAATCACATGCTCATAGCCGCGGACCGGTGAACCGTTCGGAATGGCCCCGTTCTGGTTCGCGCCCAGTCCCAGCAAGTTCAAGTTCATCGTCACGAGTCTGCCCGTCTGGACCGGTACACCGGGGCAGTTCTGCGCAACTGGCGCGACCACAAACGTTCCCCGCGCCCAGTAGTCATCGTTGCGAGTAGTTTGGTCGCCGTCGTAATAGATCAGCATCGTATCGGTCACGTTGTTCATGCCGCGTGCGCCGAAGAACAGCGGCTGACCCGGCGCGCCACCGCGGATAACCATCGTGATGCCGTTGAGCGCCCCGCCCAACACCGGCGCGACGCAGGTAAACCCAAGCCACCGCATGGCGCGGATCTCGAGCCGGGTAGGCGTCATCGAGACGATGTCGCCGTCGGCCGCGTCGATCTCGCGCAGCTCGGCCGGCAGGATGTTGGCCGCCGCCCGAATGTTCTGCGACAGATCGATCCGCGCAGTCTGCGCCATGTAGAGTCGCTGGTTGTTCACCAGCACGCGGTACAGGGCCGCGCTCACGAGCCCCAGCAGCACCAGGGCGACGAGCAGCTCGACCATCGTGAAGCCGCGGCGCGCGGCGCGCCCCTGCCCAACGCTCAAGAGAATGGGTTGCATGGGATCGTAGTCTCCGTTGAGTCGCGACGGACCTGGTTTTTGACAGTCTTGGCGAGCGACACGACTTTCAACCGGTAGTTCTGGTTGCCGGCATCGGTGAACGTCCAGGTGTTGATCGCGACCCATGTAGAGCCGCGATACAGGGTGTCCTGGCCGTTCACGCGATTGGCGAGAACGCACGCGCCGGCGCGCATCCGCTCCAGCCGGCGCGACGCAAACGACGCCGCGGTGGCGGAGCGCTGTCCCCGCGCGATCATGCGAGTCACCAATGCCGCCGTGGTCACGAGCCCCAGCACGCCGACCGTGAGCACGATGATCGCGATGATGATCTCGATGATCGTGAAACCACGCTGGTTCTTTGGGATGTTCATTGGCGGACCACTTTCCCGACAGAGTTGATCATGACCGAATCTGTGTAATGAGCGCCGACGATCCGAATCGAAGTGTTCTGAAACACCGTCGCGATCCCGCGCGGGTCGTAGACGACCGACGCGGCACTCGGCACCAACGTGACACCGAACTCTTCGCCAACCAGCTTCTTGGTGCCGATCTGGACTGAGGCGGCCGGCGGGTTCACCCCGCAGGCGGTCACCCAGATACTGTCGGTCGTCATGTTCAGCGTCGCTGCACAACCGCGCTGGACGGCAGTCCCGCGCGCCGTTGCCACCAGCGTCGCGAGCAGCGCCTTCGAGCTGCGGACGTTTTGCTTCTCGAGACTGTTCCGCAGCCGCGGGAAGCCGATCGCCATGATCACGCCCGCCAGCACGAACACAAACATCATCTCGATAAGACTGAAGCCCTTGCGACCCATTGTGACCTCCGTTGGGCAGCTCCTATTACACGATCTGTGCCTGCGCGTAAGTACAAATACATCAAGCAGATACGTCGAGATAAGTCGTCGAGAAACACCGCAAAACACTGCATTAGTGCAGATTCTTGCATTAGGTGATGCCGTAGCGGTCAATCTTGTAAAACAACGTCCGCAGGCTGACGCCGAGCCGTTTGGCAGCCTCGCGCCGGTTGCCGCCCGTGGCTTTCAAGGCAGCGGCGATCGCCTCCCGCTCGGCCGCCTCGACAGCGGACCGCAGCGTACCGCTCCCTTCTCCCTTCTCCTCAGGATCCTGGGGGACGGGAGAAGGGAGAGGTTCGCGACGGAGATCTGCCGGGTTCAGGATCTCCTGGTTAGAAAGCACGGCCGCGCGCTCGATCGCGTTTTCGAGCTGGCGCACGTTTCCCGGCCACTCCTGCTGCTCGAGCCAGGCGATCGCGTCGTCGCTCAGGGACAGCGGGCGGCCGAACCGCTGCGCCAGGCGCGCGGTGAAATGGCGCGCCAGGGGTGCGATGTCGTCCTCCCGCTCGCGCAGGGGTGGGAGTTGGATGACGACGACATTGACGCGATAGAACAGATCTTCCCGAAATCGGCCGGCGCGGACCTCCGCCTCGAGGTCACGCGCGGTCGCCACGAGAACGCGCGCATCGACGCGGCGCGTCTTCTGATCTCCGACTCGGCGGATCTCGCTCTCCTGCAGCACGCGGAGCAGCTTCGCCTGCAGACCAAGCGGCAGCTCGCCGATTTCGTCGAGCAGGATCGTGCCGCCACTCGCGGCCTCAAACAGCCCCGTCTTGTCCGCACTCGCGCCGGTGAACGCGCCGCGTACATGGCCAAACAGCTCGGACTCGAGCAGCGATTCCGGAATCGCCGCGCAGTTGATCCCGACGAACGCCCTGCTCCCGCGCGGGCTGGCGCGGTGAATCGCCCGCGCAATCACTTCCTTCCCGGTCCCGCTTTCGCCGGTGATCAGCACGGTCGTGTTGTGCTCGGCGACGCGGGCGACGAGTTCGAGCGCCTGGCGCATGGCGCCGCTTGCTACGATCAGGCCTCGCTCGGCCGGCCCCGCGGCAAGCTGTGCCCTGAGCCCGGCGACTTCCTCCCGCAGCCGCTCGCGCTCCGCGGCTTTGCGGAGCGTGAGCACGACTTCGTCGGGCCGGAACGGCTTGGGGAGATAGTCGTAGGCGCCCTCTTTCATGGCGGCGATGGCGGCATCCTCACCGCCGTACGCGCTCATGACGATGACGAGCGCACCGCCACCGCGCTGGCGATAGTTGCGCAGGAAGGTGAGACCATCCATCTCGGGCATCCGCACATCGCAGAGGATCAGATCGAAGGACTCGGATGTGGCACGTTCGAGCGCACGCCTGCCGTTCTGCTCGGCTGTGACGGTGTAGCCCGCGTCCGTCAGCAGCAGGCCGAGCGATTGGCGCAGGCCCGGTTCGTCGTCGACAACCAGGACTTTTTTCATCGCGGCAGTGCGATCGGGAAGAAAAGCTTGAAGGCCGCCCCGCCTTCCCGCGCCGCGTCCACCCACACGACGCCGCCCATCTCATGGACCGATCGCGCGACAATCGCGAGTCCGAGACCGGTACCGCGGCCCGGTTCTTTGGTGGTGAAGAATGGCTCGAAGACTTTTTCCCGGTCCGTGGGTGGGACGCCGGGACCAGAGTCGGCAACGAAGATCAGCGCGCCCGGTTGCCCGTCGGCGAACTCGACCCGCGCCGGGCGCCGCTCGGACACGCGGGGGAAACGGGCGGTACCAGGATCGCTCGCGCGTTTCGGAAGCGATTGCCCCGGCTCGTAGGCCCAGCGTCTCGCGCCGATGATGATGGAGCCGCCGGGCGGTGTGGCGTCGACCGCATTGAGCAGGAGGTTCACGAGCGTCTGCTCGAGCACGTGGGCTCGACCCATGATCTCGGGGACATGCAGGCCGAGATCGGTCGAGGCCTGTACGGCGCGGAAGGCTCCCTGCCCGCGCAGCAACTCGAACGCGCCGCGGACAATGCGGTCTGGATCCACCGGCAGGAGGGGGTCCTCCTGCGGCCGGGCGTAGTCGAGCAGGCTGCGCACGATCCGGTCCAGGCGATCGAGCTCGCGTGCCATCCCCTCGATGACTTCGTGCTCCGTTCCGCGCCGGCGTAACACTTCCAGATAGGTGCCGACGGCGCCGAGCGGATTGCCGACCTCGTGGGCGACGCCGGCGGCGAGGCGGCCGATACTGGCCAGCTTCTCGGAGCGGACGAGCTGCGACTGCGCGTCGAGCAGCCGGTCGGTCATCCGGTTGAGGCGCTCGGCGAGGGTGGCAAAGTCCCGCGTGTCGGCGTCCGGAGCGCGGGCGCCGAGGTCGCCATCCGCGACGGCGTCGGCGGTGTCCATGATACGACTCAGCGGTCGCAGGACCAGCCGAGTGACGAGTGAGCGTCCGTAGAGGACGAAGATCGCCACCTCGAGGGCGATAAAGACCACGACGAGAAAGACGCCGCGCTCAGGGGCGATCGACAAGGCGAACTGCGAGGTCGCGACGCCGACGAGGATGGCGAAGGCGGCGAGGAAGGTGAGATAGAACAGCAGCTCGACGCGGAGCGCCGGCTTGGGGCGATTCATGGGACCCCAAGATAAGGCCAAAAAAAAGAACGGCGGGGTTTCCCCCGCCGCTCTCTGATGCTTCAGGCCAAAGCCCTTAGACGCACTTCGGCTCGCCTTCCTTGTTGGCAGGAGCCAGCGACGTCGAACCCACGTAAATCGAGCAGGTCTTCGTCGTGGTAGTGTGCGACACCGTCGCCGTGAAACCGTCAGCCGTCACCGCGATGGTGGGGCCAACCACGCCGCTCGTCACGTTGTACGCTGTACCGAGGTTGCTGGTGTACTTCACCGAATCGGCGAAATACGCCTCTTCAGCCGTGATGAGGTTACGCAAATCCGACTTCATCGAAGCCAGATAGGCCTTCTCCTTCGTGTTCGCGAACTTCGGAATCGCGATCGCGGCCAAGATGCCGATAATCACAACCACGATCAGAAGCTCGATCAGTGTAAATCCCTTGCGGTTCATCTGGGAGCCTCCCTCCTGCGGGTACCTGTAACAATGGGCGCAGGAATAAAATGCTGAAGAATGATCATGGCAAGGGGACACTCGCTCCGTGCCGCGCGTCACACGGAACTCGCAACGTGGTCGTTACCAGGTACTTAGGCGGAGCAAAAAAAGGGCGGCGGGGTTTCCCCCGCCGCCCTGATACTTCAGGCCAGAGGCCTTAGACGCACTTCGGCTCGCCCTCTTTGTTAGCAGGAGCCAGCGACGTCGAACCCACGTAAATCG
>DATLXS010000086.1:0-2404 GCA_035575675.1 Gemmatimonadales bacterium | reverse complement strand
TGTCCCGTAAACAACACGGGGTCGTTGTAATTGCCGCCCGTGAACGCGATTACCAAGTCCAGGTCCGGGATTCCCATGGAGACCTGGCCGCCGTTCCCGCCCGCGAAGAACGCGCGAATCTTCCGGCCCTGGTAGTCGTACGCGACTGAGTTCCACAGATAGCCGTATTGCTGGGTGGGCGTGAGATCGCGCAGCGGCGCGGTGGAGCGCCGCACCCAGTCGGCACTCACGAGCTGCCGCCCGTTCCAGCGGCCGTTGTTCACCATCAACTGTGCGAGCTTCGCGAAGTCGCGCGACGTAAAGGCGTGCCCGCCCCCGCCGTAGGCGTCGCCGTCGCGTAGGCCCAGGTAATAGTTCTGCATGCGCATGGGCCGCGCGAGCAGCCGGTCGAACAGCTCGAGCTGCGGCTTGCGCGCGACCTTGGCGAGCAACCCGCCCGCGAGGTGGGCCTCGGTGCTGCAGTAGAAAATCTTGTCGCCCGGCGCCGAGACCAACGGCACGCTGAGCGTGTAGTCCCACCAGTGTTCGATGCCGCGATTGTCCATGACGTCTTCGTTGGCGGAGGTGCTGTCGTCTTCATCGCAGTTGAAGCCCGCGGTCATCGTCAGCAGATGCTCCAGTGTCATCGCGCGCTTGCGCGGATCGAGATCGGCCGGAACGGCGCCGAGCATGGTCCGATAGACGGGTGTATCGAGCCGGAGTGGGACGCCGGCGTGCATCGCCGCGCCGATCAGCGTCGCCGTCCAGCTCTTGGACGCGGAGCGGAGATTATGGGGCTCGTCGCGACTCGCCCCGTGGAAATACTCCTCGAGCACGAGTTTGCCGTGCCGGGCGATCAACAGGCTATGGATCTGCAGGGTGTTCAGCGAATCCATCGGCATGTCGATGAGCTGCTGCACGAACTGTTCGATCGCTGGGCGCGAGATGCCGACGTCCTCGAGTGTCGCGACAGGCCAGGCGTCGTCCAGCTGGAGGGGCGGGGTATAGCGATAGCGCGCCGGCGGATTGCCACGCGGATAGAACGGACTGCTCGTCGTGTCCGAGACCCTGGTGAAGTCGTACGTGCCGCCGCGGAGCGGCAGGGTGATCACGCCGTTTTCGTAACGGCCTTGCACCAGCGTCGTGTCGGGGCCGCGACCTCGCGGTCCGATGAGCCGGACGTCGTTGCGATTCACGTCAATCCGCTGCGCCCGCGTGAACCATCCCGCGTTGCGCTCGGGATCGCGGAGATACGTCCGCAGGGTGCCATCGGGCTGGCGCGTGATCGGGAGATAGAAGGTGAGGCGGTTGTCGAGGGGCGTGAGCGTGCCGCGCCAGGTCCTCACCCCCGGGCCCGCGCGGTCCTCACCCCCTGTCCCCCTCTCCGTTCCGGAGAGGGGGGACGATGCGTCGGGTGTGAGTGTCACGGGCGTCGCGGCGCCCCCTTGGATCCAGTGTCCGTTCCGGAACGAGCCTTTGCCGTCGGGGAGGTCGAAGGCAAAGGTAGCGGGACGATCACCGCGCACGGGGACAGTGAAGCCGGCGAAATCGGCGCGCCATCCCTCCGGTGTGCGATAGATGATGAGCGGGCCGCGGGTGTCGGGGCCGAAGCGCAGCGTGGCGCCCCACAGTCCCGGGAGATCCGATGTAGATTGAGCGGCCGCGTTCGCGGCGAGCGCGAACAGCAGGCTGACGGCCAAGCGGATCGTTTTCATAGCGGTAGAGGGTTAGACACGGTGAGAGGAGCGAGGGATGCTTGTGGCCTCAAAACGCTCAGGCTTGGCATGTCGGTGAGCTCAACCCGCGACTCCCTGAACCCCATTCAGCAGTCGGCAATTTGGGAGTGGCCCATCCGCGCGGATCCAGCGCGGAAATTGCCTACTTGCCGCGCGTCGACGCGGGTAATTTGCCGAGTTGTCTCGCCGATTCGGACACGCATCTATTAGCTCGCGATACTCGATCATGCCTCATCGCTTACGGCGCGTCGCGGAGTCGAACCGGCCCAGCCGTGGAACGCGTGTGTCAGTCGAGCGGTCGCCACTCACCGTCGCCAAGGGCTTAAGCTTTTCTCGCGAGTACGACGTGCGTCGCGGCCGGCGTCGCCACATGCTCGGTGCACGCATAGCCCAGCGCCGGCAGGTCCATCCCCGCAAAGAGTGCCTCACCACTGCCGAGCAGGATCGGCGCGATCGCGACGTGCATTTCGTCGATGAGGCGCGCCTGGAGATACTGGCGCACCGTGGACGCCCCGCCGCCGACCTGGATATCGAGCCCGCCCGCGGCCTCCCTGGCGCGACGGAGCGCTTCCTCAATTCCGCCGGTGACGAAATGAAAGACGGTCCCGCCTTTCATCGTGATCGGTTCGCGCGCGTGGTTCGTCAGCACGAACACCGGCACGTGATACGGCGGGTTCTCGCCCCACCAG
>DATLXS010000085.1:0-3098 GCA_035575675.1 Gemmatimonadales bacterium | reverse complement strand
CACGCATAGACATCGGCACTCGACGCCAGCAGGAAGAGCGGCTGCGTTTTCCAGCGGCCCGCCGCGTCGGCCAGCGCGGCTGCGAGCTTCGCCGTTCCTTCGGCATTGATCATCCAGGCAGTCGCCGCATCCCGATTCGCGGCCTGGGTGAGCGCGATGGCCGCAAGATGGATCACCGCATCGACCGGTGTGGCGTAGCAGCTGCGCACCGAGACGTCGTTCATGAGATCCAGGGATACGCTCGTGAGGTTCGGCTCGGCGGCGCAGCCCGAGGCGCCCGGGCCCACTGCGGCAATGACGCTGTCGCCCCCGGCCAGGAGGCGGCGCACCACGCTGCGGCCGACGAACCCATTGGCCCCGGTCACGAGCACCTTCACGCCAGCCGCTCGAGATCGGCGTCGACCATCATCTTCACGAGCTGCTCGAAGGTCACCCGGGGCGTCCAGCCGAGCTCTTGCTTGGCGCGGCTCGCGTCGGCGAGCAACGTATCCACCTCCGCCGGACGCACGAAGCGGGGATCGATCTTCACGTACTTCTTCCAGTCGAGCCCCACGTGCCCGAACGCGGCGGCGCACAGATCGCGGACCGTGTGCATCGTCCCCGTTCCCACGACGTAGTCTTTAGGCTCACGCTGCTGCAGCATGCGCCACATCGCGTCGACGTAGTCGCCGGCAAATCCCCAGTCGCGCCCCGAATCGAGATTGCCGAGCCGCAGCTCGTCCGCTTTGCCCAGCTTGATGCGGGCGACGGCGTCGCTGACCTTGCGCGTCACGAACTCGAGCCCGCGGCGCGGCGATTCATGATTGAAGAGGATGCCGCTGACCGCGAACATCCGGTATGACTCGCGGTAGTTCACCGTAATCCAATGGCCGTAGGTCTTCGCGACGCCGTAGGGCGAGCGCGGGTAGAACGGCGTCGACTCCCGCTGCGGCGTTTCGACGGCCTTGCCGAACATCTCGGACGAGCTGGCCTGATAGACGCGCGCCTCGGGATGCGCCAGGCGAATGGCTTCGAGCAGGCGCGTCACGCCCAGCGCGGTGAATTCGCCGGTGAGGACCGGCTGGTTCCAGGACGTCGGGACGAAGCTCTGGGCGGCGAGGTTGTAGACCTCGTCGGGCTTGGCGTCGCGGATGACGGTGGTGAGCGAATGCTGGTCGAGCAGGTCCGCGGCCACGATGTGGACGCGGTCCAGCAGATGCCCGATGCGCTCGTAGGAATCGTGCGACGTGCGCCGGACCACCCCGATGACCTCATACCCCTTGGCGAGCAGCAGCTCGGCGAGGTAGGAGCCGTCCTGGCCCGTCACGCCCGTAATCACGGCGGTCTTGCGGGCTGGCCGGGGTTGTCGAGCCTCGGTGGCCGGTTTAGGTTTAGGCCTCTTTGCGGCGCCCTTAGAACTCATTGTCGGATCGAACTATGGCTCGAGTGTGTGAGATTTGTGGCAAAGGTCCCATCACGGGACATAACGTCAGCCACGCGAACAACAAGACCCCCCGCCGCTGGTACCCCAACCTACAGCGCGTCCGGGTGGTCGCGAACGGCGTCGTGCGCCGTATCCGTGTCTGCACGCAGTGCATCAAATCGAATCGCGTGGCGAAAGCGTCGTAAAAAGGGGACCCGTTGGGGTCCCCTTGGTTCCGCACGTCCCACCCGTCGCCCTCTTACTCACTCAATAGTTCAATGCGGGCTACGTCGGCGCCGTCGCCGACGCGATGGCCGATCTTGATAATGCGCGTGTATCCGCCGGGACGCGCCGCAAACCGCTTGCCGATCTCGGCGAACAGCTTGGTCGTGACGGCTTTGTCCTTGAGGCGGCGCTCGACCTGGCGGCGCGCGTGGAGATCGCCGCGCCGCGCGAGCGTGATGAGCCGCTCGGCGAACGGACGCAGCTCCTTCGCCTTCGCCTCGGTCGTCAGGATGCCGCCGTGCTGAAAGAGGCTGGTCGCCATGTTGTTCAGCGTCGCCTTCTTGTGGCTCGACGTCCGCGAGAGCTGCCGTCCTTTGGCGCGGTGCCGCATTACTCTTCCTCGGTCCCCGTGAGCTGCGCCAGCGGCGCGCTGCCCGGATCGATGATCCGGATCTCGCCGCCCGGCGCCTCCTCGAGCTGCATCCCGAAGTTCAAGCCCTCGCGGCGGAGCAGCTCGGCGATTTCGCCCAGCGCCTTCTCGCCGACGTTCTTGACCTTCAGGAGATCGTCTTCCTTGTACCGGACCAGATCGCCCAGCGTCCGGATGTTCGAGTTCTTCAGCGAGTTTACCGACCGGACCGACAGCCCGGCATCGTCGATGGCGCGGCCCAGCACGTCCCGAAGCCGGGCACCCTCGGTGCCTCCGTTGCCCTGTGGCTCGCCGGCGACGACCGGCACCTTGCCGAAGTCGACGAAGAAGCGGAAATGCTCCTGGGCGAGCGCGGCGGCATACGCCACCGCGTCCTCCGGCGAGATCGTTCCGTTCGTCTCGACGGTGAGCGTGAGCCGATCGTAGTCCGTGCGCTGGCCGACGCGCGTCTCCGCCACGGTGAAGTTCGCGCGCCGCACCGGATTGTAGATCGAGTCGACCCGCACCACGTCCACCGCCAGGGTGCGATCGACCGGATGCTGCTCGGCCTCGACGTAGCCGCGGCCCTTGTTCACGTACAGCTCGCCCGCGATGTCGCGGTCGTCCTGGACGGTGAAGAGCAGCTGCTCGGGGTTCACGATCGACACCGAGCCGTGCGGCTCGAGGTCGCGCGCGTACACGGGGCCCGCCTTCTCCACCTTGAAGCGGAGCACGGCTTCGTCCACGTCGGGCGCGAGCACCAGCGTCAGCTGCTTCAGGCGCTGGATGATCTGATGCACGTCCTCGACGACGCCCGAGATGGTCTGGTGCTCGTGCACGACGCCATCGATGCGGAACGCCCAAACCGCGGCCCCGCGCAGCGACGAGAGCAGCAACCGGCGCAGTGAGTTGCCCAGCGTGTAGCCGTAGCCCCGCTCCAGCGGCTGGAGCCGGAACTCGGCGGAATTCGGGTTGTCCTCGCGCTTGGTCATTTCGACCAGATGCGGCCGGACCAACCCCGTCAAATCAAGAGTCGTAATCACTTGGAATAGAGCTCGACGA
>DATLXS010000084.1:0-31360 GCA_035575675.1 Gemmatimonadales bacterium | reverse complement strand
CAGCTCACCGAACGACTGGTACATCTGTCGTCCGAATCACAATCAGAATGAAACCCCTCGCGGCGCGCTTCTGACAACGCATCCGCTCAAATGGGGCCGCACTCCACACACTCGATCATCAATTCTCAAAGAGCGTCCGCGAAAAAAAGTCCGCGGAGAGACGCGGATTCTAGCCGCGTGGTGGGGGTGAGTCAAGGGGGCCAATTATTTGAAGATACGGCCCCTCGAGGGGGGGCCGGCGACTACCGTTTCTCGAGCTGCGGCCGGACGTGTTTCTCGTAGCAGTCGGGACAATAGCCATGGCTGAACTGCGCTTTCGAGCGATCCTCGACATAGCGTTCGATGGACTCCCAGTTTTCCGCGGCATCGCGAATGCGCTTGCAGTAGGCGCAGATGGGGAGCAGGCCTTCGAGCTGCTGCACGTGCTGGCGCAGCCCGAGAATCCGCTCCGCAGCCTTGAGGCGGGCGCGCAGCTCGTCCATGTCGATCGGCTTGGTGATGAAATCGTCCGCGCCCGCTTCCATCCCTTCCAGGTAACGCTGCTTCCCGCCCGTCGCCGTGACCAACAGGAAGTAGGAATACTTGTCGGTGGCGCGCGCCCGCATCCGGCGACACAGCTCGGGCCCGTCGACTTCGGGCATCGACCAATCGGAGATGACGATCGGGAAATGCCCGAGCTGCAGGTTGGCCCACGCTTCCCCGCCGTGCTCGGCCTCGGTGACCTCGTAACCGAGGCCCTTGAGGACGGCGCTCAACGTCATGCGCGCGACAGCGTCATCTTCGGCGAGCAGGAGATTCATGGCGAATGCGCCCGGGAGGATTCGAACCTCCGACCAACAGCTTAGAAGGCTGCTGCTCTATCCACCTGAGCTACGGGCGCGCGATGCCAAACTTAATGCGTTCTAGCGTCCCGATATACGGCCGCCTTACTTTTTCTTGCAATGCGCGCTCCTGCGAGACTCGCCCCGCTCGTCCTCGCACTCATGGCGGTCCCGCACATGGTCTCCGCACAGACGGACGAGATCCAGGTGTACGATGGCGGACTGGCGGCGCCGGGCAAGTTCAATCTCACGCTGCACACCAATTTCACTCCCAAAGGCTTGACGACTCCGGCATTTGCCGGCGCCGTCCTGCCCGACAAGTCGCTGAATGGCGTACCCGAATGGGCGTACGGCGTCACCGCGTGGTTCGAGGCGGGACTCTACTTGCCCCTCTACAGTATCGGTACGCGAAACGGTCAGCGCCGTGCGATGCTCGATGGCGTCAAGCTGCGCCTGCTGTTCGCCGTGCCGCGTGCCGATGATCGCACGTTCTTCTACGGCGTGAATTTCGAATTCAGTTACAACGCCAGGCAGTGGGATCCGACGCGCGCCACCGCGGAGATTCGCCCGATCATCGGTTGGCACCTGGCTCCGGTGGACATCATCGTCAATCCGATTTTCGACACCTCGTACGACGGCCTGAACAAGCTGGACTTCGCGCCGGCGACGCGAGTCGCCTGCGATCTCTCCAATACGTGGGTACTGGCCGTCGAGGAGTACGCCGAGTTCGGACCAGTGCACCAGTTTTACGCCGGGAATCAACAGGCCCATCAGCTCTATGGGGTCGTCGATCATACGACCAAGGGCCTCGACATCGAGGCCGGGATAGGATTTGGATTGACCAGCGCGTCGGACCGGATCACCCTGAAGCTGATCCTGTCGCGCGATCTCAACTAATCGTCTCCCGCCCTACCCCGTTTTTCCGCCATATCGTAGCATGTAGCACCCATGACTACTGCTCCCGCCAACGAGTCCCGCCCCGAAGACAGCATCGCCACGGACGACGGTATCCGCGCCGACCTCGCCCGCCTGCTCCAGGAGCGGCTCATGCGCGAGAGCATGCTCGGCGTCTGGGTGCATCCGATCCTCATTGCGGTGGTGTTGGCGCTCGCCTGGCCCGATGCGCCTCACGACCTGCTGCTCGGCTGGGGCGGCGCCGTGCTCTTCACCACGCTGGTGCGGGGTGCCTGGATATATGTCGCCTCACGCCGACGGCTGTCCGAGCGGGCCGTGCGCAACGGTGTGCGCCTCACCGTCACGATGCTTGCCATCACCTGGGGCGTGGGCGGCGCGCTGGTGCTGCCCGTCGTGCCGTTCGAGACCACCGCCCTGCTCCTCGTCATCCTGGCCGGCCTCATCGCCAGTGCGCTGACCACGCTCGCGGCCGACCCGCTGAGCATCCGCGGATTCCTCGCGGGCATCGCCCTCCCCATCTTCGTATCGCTCGCCACGAGCGAGCAGGGCCATCATCTGGCGGCCGCGATGGTCGTGGGCGTATTCACCCTGGGCATGGCGATCGTGGCGCGGCGCGCGCACATCACGCTGGTCGATCACCTCCAGGTCACGGCGCGACTGGCGGTCAGCGAAGACGCCGCGAAGCGCGCCGAAGCGGTGATGCGCGAGGCCCGCGACCTCGCCGAGCGGGTCGCCCGCGCGCGGTCGGCCTTCCTCGCCAACATGAGCCACGAGATTCGCACGCCGATGAACGCCGTGCTCGGCTTTGTGGAGCTGATTCTCGACACCGAGCTGACCACCGAGCAGCGCCGCGCCCTCGAGCTGGTGCGCTCGTCGTCGGAAGCGCTGCTCATGATCCTCAACGACATCCTCGATTACTCCAAAATCGAGGCGGAGCACCTCGAGCTCGAGGCGATTCCGTTCGACATCTCGAAAGTGGTGCACGCGACGGCCAGCCTGCTCGCCGTGCGGGCCCGCGAAAAGCACCTCGAGCTGCTCGCCGAGGTCGACGCCCACGTGCCCCGCGCCGTGCGCGGCGATCCCACCCGCCTGCGCCAGGTGCTCATGAATCTCATCGGGAACGCGATCAAATTCACCGAGCAGGGCGAGGTCGTGGTCTCGGTCGGCGCGGCCCAGACCGACGGCCACGTCTCACTCACGTTCGCCGTGCGCGATACCGGGATCGGCATCGCGCCCGAACACATCGGATCCGTCTTCAAGGAATTCACGCAGGCCGACTCCACCATGACGCGCCGGTACGGCGGCACCGGCCTCGGGCTCGCGATTTCACAGCGGCTGGTCAAGCTGATGGGGGGCGAGATCGGCGTGAAGAGCGAGCTCGGCCGCGGCAGCGAATTCGCGTTTTCGGTCACCCTGCCCGTCGAGAGCGCGCCGCCCATCCGTGCCACGGGGTTCGCGTCGCTGGGCGGCCGGCGCATGCTCATCGTCGACGACAACCAGACGAACCGGCGCATCCTGCACGAGATGCTGGCCGCCGAGGGCATCAAAGTCGATGAGGCGTCTACCGCGGCGGAAGGCATGGCGGCGCTGCGCCTGGCGCGCTACGACATCGCGATCCTGGACGTGCAGATGCCCGACATGGACGGTTTCCAATTGGCCACCGCCGTGCGCGGCGACAAGAAGATCGCGAAGACGAACCTGCTGATGCTCACGTCGGCCGGACAGCGGGGCGACGGCGAGCGCTGCCGGGAGCTCGGGATCCGGGGATATCTCACGAAGCCCATCTCCCGCAGCGATCTCCTCGAGGCCCTCGGCACGGTACTCGCGGGGAGTGCGGGCGAGACGGGAACCCCGGACGTCGTCACGCGCCACACGATCGCGGAGTCGCGCGCATCGCTGCGTGTGCTGCTCGCCGAAGACAATCCCGTAAACCAGCAGGTCGCCGTCGCCATGCTCGTCAAACGCGGCCATGAGGTCCACGTCGCGAGCAACGGCCGCGAAGCGGTGGACGCCGTGCAGGAGCGTGACTACGATGTGGTGCTGATGGATATCCAGATGCCGGAGCTGGACGGGTTCGAGGCGACGCACGCGATCCGGGCGCTGCCCAAGGGCAAGGACCTGCCGATCATCGGCCTCACGGCCCACGCGCTCTCGGGTGAGCGCGAGCGCTGCCTCTCGCACGGCATGACGGAGTATCTCGCCAAACCGTTCAAGGCGCACGAGCTGTTCGCCTTGGTGGAAGGGACGGGGGGGGGCCACGGCAAGCCGGCGGCTGCCCCTGCCCCCGCGGCGGCACCGCCCGTCGACCTGGAAGGATTCCGCGCGACGTTGCGCGAGGCCGGCGCCGAACAAGCGCTGTATTCCATCATCGACACGTTCGTGCGGCAGGCGCCCGGCCGTCTGGCGGCGCTCGCGGGGGCGGTGGCGAGCGGCGTGGACACTGAGATCGCGAAAACCGCACATGTCTACCGGGGTGCGGCCGCGACGATCGGCGCGCGGGAGCTCGCCGCCTTGCTCGAGCGGGTGGAAACGACCGCCCGCGCCGGCGATGTCGAGCAGGCGACGGAAGCGTTCGAAAGCGTCACTCCCCTGGCGCATGAAGTGATTGATTATCTGCGGAGGAATAATGCGGATTCTGCTCGCTGAGGACGACGCCGTCGCCGGACGAATGCTCACGGCGATTCTGCAGGCGCAGGGCCACGACGTCACGGCCGTGGAGAACGGCGTCGACGCGTGGGGCCTGTGGAAGGTCTCGCGGCACCGGATCATCGTCTCCGACTGGCTGATGCCGGCGATGGACGGCATCGAGCTGTGCCGGAAGATCCGCGCCCAGCCGCCGGGCCCCTACACCTACTTCATGATGCAGACGATTCGCACGGGGCTCGGCAACTTCCTCCAGGCGATGCAGGCCGGCGTGGACGATTTCATTACCAAGCCCATCATTCCCGAAGAGCTGGTCGCGCGCCTCAACGTGGCCGAGCGCATCCTCGGCCTGCGCGAAGAGCTGATGACACTGGAAGGACTGCTGGCGATGTGCAGCTATTGCAAGCGCATCCGCGACACCGACGGGGCGTGGACGCCGCTCGAGCGCTATGTCGAAGCGCGGTCGGCGGCGCGGTTCAGCCACGGCGTATGCGAGGATTGCTACGAGAAGTACCTGCGACCGCAGGTGGAGGGTTAATCGGGGCGGCGGGATTCGAACCCGCGACCTCCTGGTCCCAAACCAGGCGCGCTACCGGACTGCGCCACACCCCGGCTAACTACAAACTGCGTCGAACAAAGGCGTCGAGAAGCTACGTCAAGATAACTACGTCGAATGGATATGCGTGAACGACGTCAGGGCGAGATACTGACCGACTGCGTAACGGGGGTGTAGTTCGGGGCAGTGATGGTCACGGTGCCCGTCCCGGCGGCTTTCGCCTTCACGTAGAAGAACGGCGACATATACTGACCGGCCGGGATGGTGAGCGTCGAAATCACGGCGCCGTCCAGGTGAAATTCGATGTCGGAATTCGGCGCGAGCGTTATGACGACGGTATCGGCAGTGAAGCGTCCCGTCCCGTCAGGAGCCTCAGTTTGGAGGAATAGCGGAAAACTATCCCCAACCGCCATCGACGTCGGCCACTGCGGGATCCCGATCGTGGCGGGCCCCACCGTGATGATCGTCGTATCCGGTTTGAACCCCGCTGCCGAGACGACGACGGTATCCACGCCGCTGGCGGCGCCGGTCGTCACCACCGAGCCGTTGTTCGGATACGCGCCAATCGTGATCGCGGTATCGGAGAGCGAGAGCACCGCAGGATTGCTCTGGCGCACGTGCACGACCAGGCCCCCGCGGTATGGGCCGTTCACCACGACGAAGAGCGCCCAGTTCAGCCGAGTGCCGAGCGAGACCGTGGACTCCTGCGTCGCCAGGTAGGGCGCGACCACAGTAACCGGAGGGGTCGTCGCCGGCGCGTAGGCGTACGGCGCGGCGCGCGGATCCCTGACCGTCACCGTCGCCGTCCCCAACCCCTTCAAATGCGCCCACGCGACGGCCGATGTTTCCGCTCCTGCAGGTATGGTGAGCGTGGTGGAATCGATCGAGACGACACTGGTATCACCGACGGAAAGCGTAAATGTGACATTCTCCGTCGGATAACCCCGCACAAACGTGGCCGAGTCGTACGCGAAGAGTTCGACGCGCATCGAATCCCCGGGATACTCCCCACTGCCGAAGTTGTAAAACGACACCGCCGGACGGTCCGTCTTTACCACCAGATGCCCATCGCGATGGCGGGACGCACGAGCGGTGAGTGTCGCGACTCCGCGCACGTCACCTCCAGCAATGTCCATCGGCGCCCCGGATACACCGACCGGAACAGTCACCGAATCGGGGCTCACGCGGGCGGTCATGCTGTCGCTCGTGGACAGATGGATCGGAATTGCGGCGCCGACGACGTATCGGTCGAGCACGACGTGGTGGTGCTGATACGGCTGATTCGGAGGATAGAGGCGCTGCCGCATTGCCAGCCGCAGCGTGTCGGTGGAGAGCGACAGGTGGTCAGCGAAGTAGATGGGAGGATACGCGACGTGAATCACCGCCGTCGAGTCCGGTATATAGAGGCCCGCCGAATCACGGATGACGAGGCGAGTGGAGCCGGAGTCGGGATAGGTGAAGAAGACATACGAGCTGGCGCTGTCTGCCGGTATGTGATGGTAGGCCGAGTCGGGCCGCAGGACCGTGGTATCCGTTCCAGTTACCCGGACGACAACAGGATCAGCGACATGCTGCCAGGCGCCGGTCGAATCCCGCGTCTGAATGTTCAGCACCACCGGTGGATCGTCGATGCGGGCAGTAGTGACGACGTCGCCCGCCAGCCCAAGCTTTGGCCGGGTGACGGTGAACGAAACAGGCGGTCCGGGCACATCGCACAAGTATGGCGTCAGCGTGACAGCGCCGGTGCGCCGTCCCACGAGATGCAACAATGCCAAGTCGAGCCAGCCCATCGGCACAGTCGAATCGTACGGGACGGCAAGGGTTGACGTATCGGAGCTCACGACCGAAAACCGCGCGGGCGCTTCGTTGGAGCCGCCGGCCAAGGATGCCTTGGCCACCGCGTATTGTCCGAGACCAACGGTCGTGACGGCTGACACAACCCCGAACGTTTGAAGCGTCACCGTCGGCGCCGCGACGATCGTCAACGCGGCCCTCCGACTCAGCGAACCCGCCTGCACGACAACGGTGTCGGAACCTGTCGCCAGCGGGGTCACGAGGCCGGTCGAGTCGATACGCGCCAGTGCCGTGTCGCTCAAGCTCCACATCACAATGTCATTGGTCACGGGGAAATTGAGCGAGTCGGTAAGCACCACCAAGAGGCGGAGAGGGCACGCGCGGTATGCCCGAAACTGCTGGGCGAAATAGATGTTCTTCGGACGCTGACGCACGACGATGCGAGCCGAGTCGACAGCCCCGCCGGCCTCGCGAATACGGAGTACGGTCGTGCCATTCTTCCAGCCCTGCACCGTTCGTACCGAATCCGGCCCATAATACGGCAGCAGCCTGGCGACAGTGGTATCGGTGAGCTCCCACGTGTAGGAGCCATCCGCATACCCCTGTGAGCCGATAGACGCATGGACCGTCACCGCCACCGTCGCACCAAACGCGGTGAGCGTATCGAGCGCCGGCGTCACGGTAAGGCTCGTGATTTTCGCTCGGATCGCGAATCGGGCGGTATCGGATCTCTGGTCGCTGGTGGCCACGATACGCGCCACGCCCGGCCACCGCGCCCGCACCCGGCCGCTCGAGGTGACCGAGGCGAGCGCGGCATCGAGCGACGACCAGGCAAACGACTTACCGCTCAGCTCGTCGCCCGCGGCGTTGCGTGCGACGGCGCTCAGCTGCAAAGAATCACCGGTGTCGATCGTAGAGGTATCAGGCGTGATGACGACGCGGGCGACGGCATTCGGATCGGGTCCCGCGGACTCGCCGCACGTGAGCGACCCGGCTGCGACGAGCACGGTGGCGACAAGGGCGGAAACCCGTCTGGGCATTATGCAAACATCTGCGAGTCGGCGGCCGCCGCAAGCGACGGCGCGCCAAACGTCATAACGCTAGGCGCGCCGGAGCAGGACTTCGATCAGGGCTCTGAACGCCCGGCCGCGATGGGAGACCCGGTGCTTCGCGGCCGGCGGCGCTTCTCCAAACGTCATCTTCAGCTCCGGCGAATAGAACAGTGGATCGTAGCCGAACCCGCCGCTGCCGCGCGGCTCGGTCAGGATAAAGCCGTCACAGGTCGCTTCGACAAGCTCAGGGACGCTGCTCGGCGTGGCCAGAAAGGCGACGACGCAGCGGTAGTGCGCGGTGCGTTTCTCCGCGGGAACGCCCGACAGCTGTTCGAGCAGCAGGGTGTTGTTCTCAGCATCCCCGCCGCTCGCCGACCACCGCGCCGAGCGGGGGCCCGGCGCCCCGCCGAGGGCATCGACTTCGATGCCCGAATCATCGGCCACCGCAGGCAGGCCACCACGCGTCGCGTAGTAGCGCGCCTTCGCCACCGCGTTCTCCACGTAGCTCATGCTGCGCTCGAGATCGGCTTCTTCGGGGAGGGGCGCGAGCATCCGATCGGCGGGGAATGACACCTCGAATGGGAGGCCGGCAAACAGCTCGCGGATCTCGCGCGTCTTCCCGGGGCTGCGCGTACCCACGAGCAGCTTCATCAACCGCGCCGGAGCTTTTCGAGCAACCCGGTGGTCGACCTGTCCTGGATCAGCGGCACGCGCACGACGCGTCCGCCCCACCCTTCCACTTCCTTCGCCCCGACGATCGCCTCAGGCGCGTAATCGGCACCCTTCACCAGCACGTCGGGCCGGAGCCGGCGAATCAACGCGAGCGGCGTGTCCTCGTCGAACAGCACCACGCAGTCGACGGCCGCGAGCGCCGCCACGAGCCGGGCGCGCTCGCCCTCGGCGACCACGGGCCGGTCGGGCCCTTTGCCCAGACGGCGGGCGGACGCGTCGCGGTTGACGCCGACAATGAGGGCGTCGCCTTCGGCGCGGGCCGCTTCGAGCAGCGCGACGTGGCCCGTATGGAGCAGGTCAAAGACGCCGTTGGTGAAAACGACCCGGCGCTGCGCCGCGCGCCAGGTGGCGGCGGCCTCGAGCGTACGGAGCTTCGCCGCGGTGTTCAGAGCGGCTGGGTAGCCCTGGGGTGGAAAGAGAAGCTGTGGTTGAAGAACGGCAGCGACACCCATTCGCTGTAGCGCGTCTCGATGACGATCTCGCGTGGCGAGGAGGTGCGCCGAATCTGCAGCTGGTTCCCGCCGGCGGAATCGGGCAGCCCGATGTCTTCGATCGCGGCCTGGATGCGGCGCCGGATCGTCCCATCGTCGAGGCCCGAGGCGATGCGCGTTTCCGTCTGCATCTCGTCGAGCAGCCGATAATAGCGGAAGTACACCTCGCCGACATTCACGCCGTAGTAGAGCACCGCCACGAATATGAGCAGCGACAACAGGCAGCCGCTGGAGCTGGCACCGCGCCGCGACAGGGTCACCACTGTGACTGTGCCCCATCCACGATCTGCTGCACCAACTTCGCCAACGCGGCCTTGCGCCCGTCCTGCTCGGCGGGCGGATCGTAGTCCCCGTCCACCGACAGACCCTGCCGCTTCCAGACGGTGGTGCCCTCGCGCTGGTTCACGATCTCGACATCCACGATGATTTGCACTTTGCGCTTGGTGACTTTCAACTGCCCCAGCCCGGGCTGCACGCTCTGCGGCTCGTCGGGATCGTAGCGCACGACGCGGCCGCGGACGATCGCGTCGGCGGTCGCTTCGGTCCCCACGCGCAACCCCAGGCGGCCTTCGAGCGCCTGGCGGACGGCGTCACTCACTTCCGCGGTCAGCCGCGGTTCGGGGGTGTCGTTGTCGAACGGGAGGATGGCGACCGTCTTGACGTTGGGAAGGGTGCCGCCCGCGAAGCCGTACAGGCAGCCCGCGAGCCAGAGGCACGCCGCATTAGCGACGACTGCGCCATAGAGCCGGCGCGAAGACCTGCGCCGTATCCACCAAGACCACAGTGAGCTCAAACCTGGCCGAAGCCTCCGGGAAATCGATGCGAGCGTTTGCGGCGTGCGCCACTGCATCGAGCTGCGTCCGGCTGCGCGCCACCATTTTCCCGCGCCGCCGCCATTCCGCTTCCACCCTGGACCCCTGGCCCGCGCTGTCGGTCACCATATAGTCGAGCGTATCCTCCGGCTGCGCAAACCGCCACACCGTGCGATCGCCCAGCTCGGCGCCGAGCACGGTCGCGTCGTCCGCCGGCGGCCGCACCATCGCAAACGCGGCCCACAGCATCGGAATCGCGGGCACGAGGGAGCGAAAGTCCTTGTCCGGGTCCGCCCACAGCACCGAGTCGCCGATGACCACCGCCGCCCCGCTGCCGAGGCCCAGCGGCCCCACATAGTCGAATCGCAGCGAATCGGGCGGCGCCACCCGAACGCTGCCCCGCCCCGCGTACTTCACCCGCTCGTCCTGGTAGTGCCAGCGAAACCGCATCACCGTCGGTGTGCGCGGCAACGTCGACCGGCTCCACCGCACCGCGCTGTCGCGACTCGCCGGTGCCACCGCCACCGGCACCAGCGGCGGCGGTACGTGCCGACTCGGACACGCCGTGAGCAGCGTACAGGCGCCAATGTAGGAAAGAGAGCGCAACCCGGTCAATAGTTGAACCCGAAGAAGAAGTCCACAAAGCGACGATTGCCGCTGCTGAGGGGCAATCCGTAACCGGCGACGTCGATCCGGCCCAGCCGATAGCCGATGTCGAGACGCAAGACGAGCGGCGGGCCGATCGGCATCCGCAACCCGAGACCGCTCGAGCCGAGCACACCGCGATCGCTCGTCGTTCTGGACCAGGCGCGTCCGTAATCGACGAACAGCGCGCCCTGCACGCCCGGAAACCGGGCCGCGCCGAACGGAAACCCGATCGTGAGGAAGTCGAGGATGGGAAAGCGGTATTCCGCGTTGACCAGCCACGCGCGCGTCCCCGCGACGTAGCCGTATTGCGGGAAGCCGCGCAGCCCCCAGGAGCCGCCGATGCTGATGGGCCGCGGCCGCTCGCCGCCGGACGTGTAGCCTTGCGCCCGCAGCGCCACGGCGCTGTGCAGCGACGTCCGGACGTACTTCCGCCAGTCGACGGACACGAGCCATGAGTCGAACCGGCCGTGACTCAGATCGTTCACGAGCCCACCTGTGACATTGTAGCGTTCACCGTCGATCGGCCCGGTGGGAAGCCAGAGCGTGTTGTCCTTCACATACGTGAGGTAGTTCGATGCGAGCCAGCCGATGCGGCGCGGCTCCTCCACGTCGGCCGTCGTGAGATCCAACCGGTCGGAGCGCTCGATCCGATACTCGCCCACGATGCGCCGGAAGCGATTCACCGGATAGCGCACCTGCGCGAACGCACCGTACGACCGCTCTTCGAAGAGCGTATTGAAGTCGCCCTCGTAGAACAGACCGCGCTGGCGGAAGGCGCCCATACCCCAGTTGATGCGGCGCGACTGATTCAGATAGAAGGCGGACCCGCTGATGTTGTCGACCAGACTGCCGAACCCGCTCGTCTGAAACGACGACAGTGAGAAGAACAGCTGGTGATCCGACAGGAGATCACTGAAGACAAAGACTGCGCCCTGCGCCGACCCGAGCCCGGGGGCGATCGCGGCGTCGCCGGCCGCGAAATCGAGACTGAATTTCCGCTCGTACGGCGCGCCATCAGCCCGCGCGTACTGCGGGTGGGACAGCTCGCCCCACGTCCACGAGGGCGCCGGCAAACTCTCGGCCGCCGCCAGCGTGAACGTCCCGGCATCGGCCAACGGGGGCGCGACGTAGATATTGAATGTCAGATCCGCAAACCCGCCGAACAGGAGGCCGCCGTGCGCGCCGGGGACCAGCTGCGGATCGAACGCGCCATTCAGCGTCCGGGTCTCGCGCCGCCCGGCGCCGCCCGCGTCGATCGAGTAGACCTGGAACGTGCTGTCGCGGTCTGAGGTGAAGTAGATGCGGTCCGCGGCCCAGCGCGGTGTCTCGTCGCGCCAGTTCCCAAAGGTCAGATAGCGGATCGTGCCACTGGCCAGATCGAGCCCGAACAGGTTGTGCGCCCCGCTCCGGCCGAACGGCGTGCGGTCCGACGAGAAGACCACGGTCCGCCCATCCGGACTGATGGTCGGATCGAGATCCTCGTAGCGGTCCGACGTCAGCCGCTCCAACCGACCCGTCCCGCCGGAGTCGCCGCCGGTGAGCCAGAGGCGATACAGGTCGGAATACCCGGACTCCGAGAGACCGCTGAACACGACGCTCTTGCCGTCGGGCGCCCAGGCCGGCGACAGAATCGACACGAGCTCGGCGAATTGATAGCGGCCGACGACCCGCGCCTTCCGCAAATCCCAGAAGAACAGCGCGTCCCGCTCGGCGTATTTGCTGCTGAACGCCGCGACACCGGCCGCATTCACGTCGATCCGCGACTCGAAAAAGTGGAACGATTCGAACTGCTCGCTGCGCTCCCCCTGCACCACCGGCCGGCGGCAATAGCCGGCCAGGTCCTGGGCGTAGATGGTGGTGTAGCCGCTCGCGGGCGAGAAAAACAGAAATGACGGCGCCGAATCGCCGGGGAGCTGATAGGCGGTCGGCTTGATCGCCACATCGGTCAGCTTGCGCGCCGTGATCGCGAGCGGCGGCTGGCTCGCCACCGCCGGGTAGTACTGCTGCCGCATCCAGTACTGCCACTCGTCCGACAGCTGAGCGATCGTCCGCCCGTACACGCCGGCGAGTGCGTCATCGAAGCTCGTGTACTTCCACAGGTCGTTGTACAGCTCGAGCACGCGCCATTCGCCGTAGCGCTCCGCCAGGAACCGGTGGATGCTGCCCCCGACGGGATACACGAGCCCGCCGTACGCGTACGTGAGATCGGGGAGCGTGGGGAGATGGCCCGCGATCGTCATGTCCCGCAGCACCATCTCGTCGCGGCTGTCCTCGCCGGCCGAGAAGTATTCCGCGAGCCCTTCGGTCCACCACAGCGGCAGGCCAACCTGCCGGAAGCGCGGATAGCGGCTGAACGTCAGGGACGTGAGGCTCAGCTGGAAGACGTGCGCCAGCTCGTGGCGAATCGTGTGGCGAAACTCGGCGTAGCTGCCCCGAAACGGCAGGGCGACGCGGCGCCGCAGGAACTCGGTCACCCCGAGCAGCCCTTCGGGTGGAATGAACGGCAGGATGTTCGTCTGCTCGAAATCGCTGTGCGACGCATACACAATTAATGGAATACGTCGAGTAACGGCGTGGACAAAACGACGTTGAAGTGAGTCGTAACTCTCTTCCGCATACGCGAGCGCGACGCGGCCGAGCTCTTCTTCCTCCGGATAGTAGTAGAGATCGACGTGCTCGCCGCGCAACACCCGCCAGTCGAGGCGGCGATACTGGATCTTGTTTTGCCCGAAGGAGCCGTACTGGGCGGCGAGAGACGGAGCGAATCCGATCGCGGCGATGATGACACAGGCCAAGGCCCTGCTCATCTATGAATGGTCCTGATGCGCTCGCCTTGTCCGATCGCATTCAATACGGCCGGCCCGCCCCCTCCTACCACGCGGCCAAAGATCGTGTAGATGCCGTCCAGGTGCGGTTGCGCCGAATGCGTGATGAAATACTGGCTGCCGCCCGTGTTGGGACCCGAGAGCGCCATGCCGACCGTGCCGACGTCGTAGCGCACGGGATTGATCTCATCGCGGATCGAGAACCCGGGCCCGCCCCACCCATCGCCCCGGGGGTCGCCGTCCTGCACGACGAAGTTCGGGACCACCCGATGCCAGCGTGTCCCGTCGAAATAGCGGCGTGTCACGAGCTCGAGGAACACGGCGACGGTGAGCGGCGCCTCCGCCGGCAGCAGCTCGATATCGAGTGTGCCGCGCTCGGTTTCCAGCACGACGTGGGGGTTTGTGCCGGCGAGCGCCGGCGCCAGCCAGCGGCGGGCGACGTCGCGATAATCGGCGAGCGTGCGGCCGGTCACGATCGGCAACGCCGGACCCCAGGCATCGCGCGTATCCGGGAGCGTATCGGCCGCCAGCCGCCGCACCAGATAGTCGTCCGGCCGCGCCGTAACCGATACGAATTTCGTCGCGACGCGCGCGCGGCCGGCGGTCGAGGCGGCGGCGATGGCGCCGAGGGCCGACACGGCCGACAGACGGGCGTCGTTGAACGGATCGCCCTGCGCCCGGCCGTAGGCGGCGACGAGGAGATCGACGTCGTCGCTGTTGGGTTGCCGGGCAACGAGATCAGCCGCGACGCTGCGCACCGCGGGATCCGGATGCGCGAGCAGCGCTCGCGCTCTGACGATCAGCGCTGAATCGGCGGCGGCGACGACGCGCTGCAGCATGGACAGCGCTTGCGCGACCACGCGTCCATCGGCATCAGCGAGTTGATGCTCCAGACGATCACGCGCGTGCGCGGCGCCAAACGCTTCCGCCGCGACGCTGCGCCAGCGCCAATCGGCATCGTTCGCCACGGCAGCCGCGGCGGCCACGCCCGCGGCGCTGTCGGCCTGGGCCAGCGCGATGAGGGCCTGGCGCCGCAGCGCAAAGACGCTGCTGGTGATCCGGTCCCGCAGGGCCGCGAGCACGGCGCCGCCGCGCAGCACGCCGAGCGTCGTCTCCGCCTGCACCGCCACGCCGATGTCGCGATCGGCCATGAGCGGCACGACGGCGCGGGAGAGGCTCGAATCGCGGAACGAGGCGAGCGCGCGCAGCGCGTTGATGCGGATGTGGGCATCGGCGTCGCCGAGCAGCCGCCGCAATGCTGCCACCGCGTCGCGCCCGTCGAGCCGCGCGCTGTCCAGCAACGCCTTGCTGATGCCTCGCGCCGCGACGGTGCGCGTTTGCGGGTCCGGATCGCCGAGCGAGCGCACGAGCGCCGCGGCGCCCGGGGCCGCGCGCAGCCGGGCGAGCGTATAGAGGGCACGCCAGCGGGTCGCCGGATCGGTCGCGTCGGTGAAGCGGACCAGCTGGGCGAGCGGCGCGCGCGAGCCCAGGCGCCAGGCTTCGAGCAGTGCGGCATTCCCCACCGGCGTCGAGGCACCCGGCGAGCCCGCGGCAATGACATCGCTGAGCGCGCGGGCGCCGTCATCACCACCGATTTTGGCAATGGCGGTCACGGCCTCGAGCTGGGGCGCGCCCTGGTCGCTCGACCCCACGGCGCGGACCGTCTCGAGCAGCGCCGGGATGGCGCGCGGATCCTTGAGCAGGCCGAGCGCAAACGCCGCCGCCGCCGCGACGGCGGGCACGGAGTCCTTGAGCACGGGAATCAGCAGATCCACCGCCGCGGCGTCGCCGATGCGGCCGGCGGCCAGGGCGGCCTGGCGCCGCACGCCCGGATTCGCATGACTCAACGCCTCGCGCAGCGGCGCGCCATCGAACCGGCGGGCGTCCGACGCCGCGAGCAGCCCCGCCAATACGCCGACCGTCGCTTCATCGGACGCCGGCTGCTGGGCGACCAGCGGCGCCACGGCCGCCAGAAGAAGGAAGAGGAGACTAGAGACGAACCGGGTCGGCGCTGGGTTCGAGCAGCTCACACACGTGCTCCGGAAGGCGCGAGAGAGTCTGTTGTGCGTTCAACGCGATCAACGAGGTTTCGGCGGTGGCGAGCAGCTCGTCCGTCTCCGCCCGCTCGACCGCATAGCCGAAGATCACCCGCCGCGACGCGAGATCCCGCACCCAGCAGCGGACTCGAATCATATCATCGTAGCGCGCCGGCTGGCGGTAGCGAATGTGGACATCGGTGACGGTGAGGTAGGTGCCCTGCTGCTCCAGCTCCTTGTAGGACATCCCGCGTTCGCGGAGGTGCTCCGTCCGCGCCATGTCCATCCATATGAGATAGTTCGCGTGGTAGACGAAGCCCATCTGATCGGTTTCGGAATAGTTCACGCGGTGGAGGACCGCGTTGATGACGGGGGGGCTACTCGCCGTATGGAATCCAGATGTTCTTTACTTCCGTCGCGCGGCGGAGGAACTCGCGTCCCTCCCCCTGCCGCGGATCGAGCCAGTCGCGGCTCTGCGCCGACGTCCACGTCCGCTTCATGTTCGCCGCGGACGCGAGCTCGACGGCCTTCACGCCGGCGGCGGCGCCGAAGTACCACATCCCGTCCACGTCGTCGTGTTCGGCGAGCACCTTTGCCATCGCGTCTTTGGCGCCGGTGATCACATTGATGACGCCGGCGGGGACGTCGGACGTCTCGAGCACCGTGCAGAACTCGGCGGCGGCGATCGGGTTCGGCTCGGACGGCACGACGATCACGGTGTTGCCGACCGCGATGGCCGGCGCCAGCAGCGAGACAAAGCCGAGCAGCGGGAAATCGTCCGGCGCGGCAATGCCCAGTACGCCGACCGGCTCGTTCATCGCCAGCGTCACGCCGCGAATCGGTGTCTGGTGCACGGCGCCGTCCCACTTGTCGGCCCAGGCGGCGTAGGTGAACAGTCGCGACACACTCGCGTCCACCTCGGCCTGCCCCACGCGTGCGGCGAACTCCGGCCCTCGCGTCGCGAGATTCTCGGCGATGAAATAGAGGATTTGGGCGCGGAGGTGCCCGCTGCTTCGGCCCCATCCGGCCGCGGCATGAGCCGCCTCGACGGCATTGCGCACGTCCTTGCGATTGCCGTCGGCGACCTCGCCGAGCACGCGGCCATCGGGCGCCACGATCTTGCGACTGTACCCCTGATCGGGGCGCGCTTGCTTGCCGCCGATGAAGAGCTTGTAGGTGCGGTCAATCGCTGGTAGCGCACCTGAACTCGGAACGCGGAAGTCGGAACGCGGAGCAGCAGGCTCGGGCTCAGGCACGATGTTCCGCGTTCCGCGTTCCGCGTTCGCCGTTTCCCATCCCGCCTTCAGGTACTCCCACATCCCCTCCCGCCCGCCCTCTCGGCCAAAACCCGATTCGCGGTAGCCACCAAACCCCGACGCCGCATCGAACAGATTGGTGCAATTGATCCACACCACGCCGGCCTTGAGCTTGGGGGCGACGTCGAGCGCGAGATTGATGTTCTCAGACCAGATGCTCGCCGCGAGACCGTACGGCGTGTTGTTCGCCAGCTCCACCGCTTCTTTCGGCGTGCGGAACGTCATGCTGACGAGCACGGGACCGAAGATCTCGATCTGGGCGATCGTCGCCGCCGGCGATACGTCGGTAAAGAGGGTCGGCGGATAGAAGTAGCCTTCGGTGGGGCACGCCCAGGACGGCTGCCACATCTTGGCGCCTTCCTCCACGCCCTTCTCCACGAGGCCGCGAATGCGCTCGAGCTGTACGGGCGCGACGATCGCGCCCATGTCGACCGCTTTATCGAGCGGCGCGCCGACGCGCAGCTTCTCCATGCGCGCGCGCAGCTTCTGGGTCAGCCGGTCGGCGACACCTTCCTGGACCAGCAACCGCGATCCGGCGCAGCACACCTGCCCCTGATTGAACCAGATCGCGTCCACCACGCCTTCGACGACGCTGTCGAGATCGGCATCCTCGAATACGATGAAGGGACTCTTGCCGCCCAGCTCGAGCGTCAGCTTCTTGCCGCTGCCCGCGGTCGCCTTGCGAATGATGCGGCCGACTTCGGTCGAGCCCGTGAACGCGATCTTCTGGACGTCCGGATGCTCCACCAGGACCTTCCCCGTGGCGCCGTCGCCGGTGACGACGTTGAACACGCCCGGCGGCAGCCCCGCCTCCGCGGCGATGCCGGCGAAGCACAGCGCCGTGAGCGGCGTGAACTCGGCGGGCTTCAAGATGACCGTGTTCCCCGCCGCGAGCGCGGGCGCGACTTTCCACGAGACCATCAGGAGCGGGAAGTTCCACGGGATGATCTGCCCGATGACACCGACCGGCACGTAGCCCGGGAACTCGGTGTCGCGCAGCTGCGCCCACCCCGCGTGATGATAGAAGTGCCGGGCGACGAGTGGGATGTCGAGGTCGCGGGTTTCGCGAATCGGCTTGCCGTTGTCGAGACTCTCGAGCACCGCGAGCAGGCGCGAGTGGCGCTGGACCTCGCGCGCCAGCGCGTACAGGTAGCGGGCGCGGGCGTGCGCCGGCAGCCCCGCCCACGCGGGCGCGGCGGCGTTGGCGGCGGCCACGGCGGCGTCGACGTCCGCCTTGCTGCCCTGCGCGACGCGCGCCAGGACCCGCGTCGTGGCGGGGTCGATCGTCTCGAAGTACTGGCCTGCGGTGGGTGCGACCCAGCGACCGTTGATAAAGTGGCCGAACCGGCCGTTGTCATGCTGCCTGATCCACTCGAGCGCGGGCGCGTCGCTCTCGGGCGCCGGCCCATACTCCATCGTCTCGAACAGCTTGGCGACGGTGGCCATCTAGACCATCGGCTGACGGTGCGCCGCGGCGTAGCGCCCCGTGACAAAGTGTTCGAGCTGGCGCTCGATATCGGTCAGCAAGGCGCTGGCCCCCAGGCGGAACAGGGCGGGCCTGAGCCAGCGATCGCCCAGCTCTTCCTTCATAAGGATCAGCCACTCGAGCGCCTGCTTGGCGGCGCGGATCCCCCCGGCCGGCTTGAACCCGACCGCGGCACCGGTCCGCATCTGGTACTCACGAATCATCCGCGCCATCACCACGCCGACCGGCAATACGGCATTGATCGGCTCCTTGCCCGTGGACGTCTTGATGAAGTCGGCGCCGGCCATCATCGCCACCATGCTGGCGCGCGCGACGTTGGTCAGCGTCGCGAGCTCGCCCGTGCCCAGAATCGCTTTCATGTGCGCGCGCCCACAGGCGTCGCGGAACGCGCGGACCTCGGCGTACAACGCCGGCCAGTCGCCCGTCAGGACGTGCGCGCGGGTGATGACGATGTCGATTTCCTGCGCGCCCGCCGCGACCGAGGCCTGCACTTCTTCCAGCCGCTGCGCGAAGGGATTCAGACCGGCGGGAAACCCGGTCGAGACCGCCGCCACGGGAATCCCCGAGCCTTGGAGGGCGGCGACGGCGGTCGAGACGAGGGCGTGGTACACGCACACGGCACCAACCTTGATGTCGAGGTGGGCGACGCCGAGCGCCTCGACCAGGTCCGGCCGCAGCGGCCGTCGCGCCTTGGCACAGAGCCGCAGCACGTTCCCGGGGGTATCGTCGCCCTGCAGCGTGGTGAGGTCCATGCAGGTGATTGCCCGCAGCAGCCACGCCGCCTGCCATTCCTTCTTTACCGTCCGCCGGGTGGGGATCGTCGCCGCCCGGCGCTCCACGGCGCTGCGATTGACGCGCAGCGCGCGAATGACGTCGAGATCGAGCGGCATGCCGGGATTGCGGTCGTCCGTGACCACGGGACGAACCACCCCCACGGCGCGCAGCCGCTCGGAAGTGATCTTCATGATGGCGGGAGAATGGGAACCGCCGCTCGAAAAGTCAACGCTCCGCGGGGACTCCCGCGCCCAGCCGGCATGCGGTCATCGCCTGCGGCTCCTCGGCGCGCAGGCATTGCTGTTCCCGCTCCGGCAGGCCGGCGAGCAGCGTCGCGATCTCTTCTCCGAGAGCCTGGTAGCACGTGGGCCCGCCGGCTTCGTGCCCGACGATGGCGCAGAACTTGAACGCCGCATCCGTGGTCGCCGTCCAATCCACGAGCGCTTTGGCCGCTCCGAAGTAGCACGAGGGGCGATACGGATCGCGCGCCTTGTTGCACAGGTCCGCCGTCTTTTGCGGATCCCGCGCGGTGTAGGACGTGATGTCGCGACCGAGGCTCTGGAAACAGACCGGGCGCTCGCTCGCCGGCGCGCGCTCGCACGACTTGGCGGCGTCGCCCATGTCGCCATGATTCAAGTTCAGCATCACCGATGTCTGCATCTGATAGCAGGCATGCAGATACCGGTCGGCCATGATCGAGCACGGATACAAAGGATCCGCCGGATCGAGCGCCTTGAATGTCGTGCCGCTCATGTGGTGATGGCTGTGCATGGCAAGCATCGTCGCCGGATGATGCGGGGCGGTCGCGTTGATCACGCTCTCCATGAACGCACCGCCGTAGCACGACTCGCGATCCCAGCCGTCGCCGAGCAGGTCACAATCGGTCAGGGCGCGCGGCAGGTCGTGGTTGTAGAGCATCGTCAATCCGTGCCCCATCCCGTGCACGCACTGGAAGAGCACCCAGCGGCTCGCGGTGGCGCCCTTAAACGGCTGGCACAACGCTTCGACTTCCGGCTGCGTCACCTGATCGCGCGCTTCGAAATACGCCTGGATCACGCCGTGCCGGCAGCCCGAGGAGAAGCCGTCGCCGCAGGCGGTGAACGTGGCGGGAATATCAGTGGAAATCCCGAACGCCTCGATGCCGATGCCGTGGGCAAACTCATGCGCGTGTTCCGCCGCGTCGGGATCCGCGGCCGCGACGCGATCGAGCGTCGCCACGGCATCCGCGACCCCGTGGTGCTTCAGACGGTCCGAGAAGAGCTGCCCGTAGCAGCTCTGGCGCGCCTCGCCGGCGTAGCGGCGGCAGGCCTCGGCCGGGCCGTTCCCCGCGGCGGGGGCGAGCCGGTTCGCGGCGATGCCGGCGAGGGCGAGCACGGCGAGGGCCATCAGGACTTTTTGCGTTTGCGTCATGGTAGAACAGTAATGTGCTTGCGTGCGTGGTTCCAGCTTCCTAAGCTTGGGCCGTGTCGCGCCAGAACGAACCCAGGCGGGTGATCATCGTGGCGGACGCGCACCTCGGCCAGGTGCCGCCCGCCGTCGGCACGGCGTTCCACACGTTTCTCGAGGAGATCCCCGGGCCGGGGGACCACCTCGTGCTGATGGGTGACCTGTTCGACTTCTGGTTCGAGTACAAGAGCGTGATTCCCCGCAAACACTTCGCGACCGTCGCGAAGCTCCAGGAGGTGCGCGCCCGCGGCATCCCGATCACGTTCGTAGGCGGGAATCACGATCGCTGGGGCGGGTCGTTCTTCACGCAGGATCTCGGGATCGAGTTCTTCGCCGGCGAGGCGAAGCTGGAGCTGGGCGGGCGGCGCGCCTTCATTACGCACGGCGATGGCCTCACCGAGCAGCACTGGAGCGGCGCGCTGATGCATCGCGTGCTGCGGCACCCCGTGACGGTCGCCGTGTTTCGCGTGCTGCATCCCACGATCGGCTTCTGGATCGCCGATCTGTTTTCGCGCCATCTGGCCGACAACACGAAGGATCGCGCGGTGCTCGACCGCGCGGCCGCCGCGCAGCGTCGCTGGGCCGCGGACTTTCTGGCCGCGCACGCGGACGTGCAGCTGGTCATCATGGCACACACCCACCGGCCGGTGGTGGACCAACTGCCGGACGGGCGCGCCTATCTGAACCCGGGCGCGTTCCTGGACGGCGGGCGTTACGCCGTCGTCACGCCCGCCGGCGTGGAGTTGAAGCAGTTCACAGCGGCACAACTTCGACCTGCTTGAGCTTCTCACCCAGGAACCGCGCTCCCACCTTCCGAAAATGCGGCTCGTCGTCCGACACCACGAAGCGATGATCGTGCGTCCCACCCTTCGCCAGCAGATGCAGCCGCTCCAGCTCACGCGCCACCGCCGTCGCCGTCTCCTCAGCGGAGTCGACGAGTTTCACATCCGGGCCCATCACCCGGGCCAGGAGCGGCTTGAGCAACGGATAATGAGTGCAGCCGAGGACGAGGACGTCGACCTTGGCGCGCTGCAGCGGTGCGAGATACTCGCGCGCGATGAGCTCAGCGGCGGGATGGTCGAACCATCCTTCCTCGACGAGCGGCACGAACAGCGGACAGGCCTGGCTGTGCACGCGCGCCTCCGGGCGCAGCGCCTTGATCGCGCGCTCGTACGCGCCGCTCGCGATCGTGCCGGCCGTGCCGATCACGCCGATCGTTCCCGTCTTGGTCGCGGCCACCGCCGCGCGCGCGCCCGGCTCGATCACGCCCACGACCGGCACCGCCGAACGCTCCTGCAAGTAGCTCAGGGCGTGCGCCGTGCTGGTGTTGCAGGCGACGACCACGGCCTTCACGCCGCGCTGCAAGAGGAAGGCGAGAATCTCGGCGCTGTAGCGGCGGACCGTATCCGGCGACTTGGGTCCATACGGCACGCGGGCGGTATCTCCGAAGTAGATGACGGATTCGTGCGGCAGCCGCTCGAACAGCGCGCGCGCGACGGTCAGTCCCCCGATGCCGGAATCGAAGACGCCGAGCGGAGCCTCATTCATGGAGCGGAATGCTGACGCCGATGCCGCCCGGGAAGGCGCGCACCTTGAGATCGGGCGGGAAGTCCTTGAGGTGGCCCGACACGTAGGCTTCCGCGCCCGAGAAGAGATGATTGAACACCCACAGCACGAGCCAGTCCTGCACTTCCTGTCGCTTGAGCCGAAGACTGCTGGAATGAATCCGCTTGAAGTAGTTCGCTTCCTGCTCGGCTTTGAACGTCATCATCGCCGTCACGCCTTCCCACGCCACGAACGCCGCGCCCGTCGTCGGCCGGCCGGTCGCCGCCTGGCCCCAGCCGGGCAAAATAAAAGAGCGCAGAAAAGCTCCCATGGGCCTGACGCCGTGGTGCATGGTGTCGGCGGGGAGGGTGATGTGGCTGGTATCTCGGGTGCGGGTGGTATCCTGAGCAGAAAGATGGAACGATGGAATGATGGAAAGAAAGGCCGCCACAGCGACCACATTCCATCGTTCCCTCATTCCATCGTTCCTCATCGCGCCACAAGGACGTTCAAGCATCCCCGCTCCACCTTCACCGTGCATTCGTTGACTCCGGGCTCCCGCAGCTCGCCGTCGACGTGCAGCACGAGCGGCTCTTTGGGCGAGCGAACGACGAGCTTCGCGGTCTTGATGAGTGCGACCTCGCGCATGGTGACGTGCGTGCCGCGCATGACCCGGGGAATCGCCAGGAGAAAGCGCGGCAGTGAGACCCGCCGGATCACGCAGACATCCAGTTTGCCGTCCGCCGGATCCGCGTCGGGAGCGAACCGATAGCTGCCGCCCGCCGTCGTGCCGTTGCACACCTCCACCATCATCATGTTCCCGCGCTCGCGAAACCCAGCGGCCGTGAGATCCAGGACCGGCGGCTCGAACGTAAAGAACGTCTGCACAATCGGCACGAGATAAGATAGAAAGCCGCGCAGGTGCTGCATCGCGTTGCGAGTCTTCACGACGGCCGGCCCGAATCCGAAGCCGAGGCTGTTCACGAACCACTCGTCGAGCACACTGCCCGCGTCGAACCGCGTGGGCCGCGCGGTCACGAGGCGGGCAACGGCCCGCACCGGATCGTGCTTGTATACGCCGACGAGCTTCGCAAAGTCGTTGCCGGAGCCTATCGGGACGACGCCGAGCGCGGCGTCACTACCCGCGCGGAGCAGGCCGTTGGCGACTTCGTGGACGGTACCGTCGCCGCCGACCGCGACCACAAGCTTGGCCCCCTGCTGCACCGCCGCTCTGGCCAGCTCCTGACCATGACCTGGCCGGGCCGTCCGAGCGACATCCACCGCCCAGCCCTGCGCGCGGAACGCCCGGGCCACCACGGCTTCCGCGCGCCCTGCGGCGCCTCGTCCCGCGGCCGGATTGAGGATGACGTGGGCATGCAGCACGCGGCAGACAAGATATCATCTCGTCTGCCGCGGCAGGGACTGCGGAGTCAGAAGCGCGCGTTACTTCGACAGATACTGCTCTTCCCAATCGACGGCGAACTCGACGCTGCAGCGGCCGCACATCATGCGCGTGGGCCGGCCCCGCAGCGGGACGCGGTCCCGGCAGGAGGGGCAGACAGCGTAGTGTTCGCCGATTTCAATCGAACGGGGAACCGAGCGCGGACGCGGCACGACGGTCCATTTCCGCGGCGGTGAATTGGACATCTGCAGGAACGCCCGCACAACCGCAACGGGTGTTCCCTTTACATCGACCACGGCGGCGAGCCCTTGGGCCTTGATCAAGCGGTACCAGGCACCGCGCCGCAGATTGCAATTCACATCGGCCTGCAAACGAGCCCACACCATCAGTATTCTCTCGGGCGTCGAGGGGACGACAAGAGTAACGTGGACCAACCGAGTTGGAAGTGACGGCGGTCACCCTACGTTTTGCCATTGCCCTCCGTCCAATTAATGTCGAACTCCTTCTCGCATTTCTTGCATTGGAGCGAGCGGACGGTCGTCTTCTTGGGCAGCGGAGCCCGCGCCCGGCAGTTCGGGCAGACGCCGTACATTCCCCGAAGATGGGGCGGCGCTTTGCGGTTTTCCTCGGAGCCGTGCACGACACTCCAATACTGCGGCGGGCGCTGCTGGATCTCGAGCCACGCCCTGAGCACACCGACCTTGCGGTGGTTGATTTCGAGTACGGCCTGGAGATCGGTGAGTTCGATCACGCGGTACCACGCACCGCGGCGCATCTTGATGGGGACGTCAGCCTGCAGGCGCGCAAAAAGAAGAGCCATCACGGGTCCTGGTCGGGGAGACGAGAATGGGCGCGGCCACAATATAGTGATTGGCGCAAGCGGCAGGAGCTAGCGAAAACCCTTACGAGTTATCCCATCCGATGTCAAAATAGCCGTTGCACTTGGGACAACGCATGCTGGTCGCCCGCTCTTCCAGCCGGGCCCGTTCGCGGCAGTTGGGACAGACGCCGTAGCGCGAGCCCCAGGTGAGGGGCAGCCGGGCTGAGCGCGCGGGCCGCGGCACCACGGCCCAGCGCGTGGGACGCGCCGGGAGGATGTCGAGTGACGGCCGCGGGATCGGCGTCGGTGTGCCGTTGACGTCGAGGACGGCTTCCATGGGGGTCAGGCGCACCACACGATACCAGGCGCCGCGGCGCAGGTGGCCAGCTTCCGAGGGGCGCAACCGGGCCCATTGCGAGGTCGTAGACATCGGTCCTCCCACAGCGAGCAGCCTTACGAATGCGCGGGGGCGGGACGAAAGTCAACAGCGGTGGCGGGAGCGTGTAGGAATCGAACCTACCGAGGCCCGTTAGAGCCCCAAACAGTTTTGAAGACTGGTCAGGCCACCAGACCCAATCCGCTCCCCAGGAGATGCCGCCCTTACGGCGAGACCGCGATCACATCGATCTCGACGCGCGCGGCCTTGGGCAGGCCGGCCGCCTGCACCGTCGACCGTGCCGGCTTGTGCGCACCGAACTGCCTCGCGTACACCTCATTCATTTGCGCAAAGTCCGCCATGTCCGCCAGATACACCGTCGTCTTCACGACCCGCGCGAGCGACGTTCCCGCCGCGGACAGTACCGCCTTCAGATTCGCGAACACCTGCTCGGTCTGTTCGGCCGTCGTCGTGCCGACGAGCTCGCCGCTTTTGGGGTCGAGGGCGACCTGCCCTGCGGTGAAGACGAGACCGTCAATCGCGATCGCCTGGCTGTAGGGGCCAATCGCCTTCGGCGCCGCGTCGGTTGCGATCGTACGCATTTAGAAGAGTCCCTCGATGGTGCCGTCAGGAAGCAGCCGAATCCGCTCGGCGGCGGGGCTCTTGCCGAGCCCCGGCATCGTCATGATGTCGCCCGCGAGCGCCACGACGAAACCGGCGCCGGCCGCCGGCAGAATGTCGCGCACGTGGAGCGTGAACCCCGTCGGCGCGCCGAGCTGCGTGGCGTCGTCGGAGAATGAGTACTGCGTCTTCGCCATACACACCGGCGTCTCGCCGAGCCCGAGCTTCGGCAACAGCTCGAGGGCGCGGTCGGCGGCCGGCGCGAACGACACGTTGCCCGCCCCGTAGATCTCCCGCGCGATCGTCTCGATCTTCTCGCGAATCGGGCGGCGCTCGTCGTAGAGCGGCTTGAACGCGGCCCTACCCGTCTTGAGGAGCCCGAGCAGCGCTTCGGCGACCGCCACGCCGCCTTCCCCGCCCTTTTCCCAGACGTCGCAGCGGATGACCTCGACACCCTCCGCCGCGCCGACGGCGCGCACCGCGTCGACTTCTTCGTCCGTATCGCCGGTGAAGCGATTGAGCGCGACGATCGCGGGAACCCCGAATCGCTTCACGTTCCGAATGTGGCGGCGGAGGTTTTCGACGCCCCGCTGCACGGCGGCGGGGCTCGCGACGCCGAGCTGCTCCTTCTTGACGCCGCCATGCATTTTGAGCGCGCGCACCGTGACCACGATAATCGCAGCCTCGGGCTTGAGCCCCGCAAAGCGGCATTTGATGTCGAAAAACTTTTCGGCGCCCAAATCCGCTCCGAACCCGGCTTCCGTCAACACGATATCCGCCAGCGCCAGCCCCAGTTTCGTCGCGACGACGGAATTGCACCCGTGCGCGATGTTGCCGAAAGGCCCGCAATGGACGAGCGCCGGTCCGCCTTCGAGCGTCTGCACGAGATTCGGGTTGATGGCGTCCTTGAGCAGCAGCGTCATCGCCCCCTGCGCCTTGAGATCGCTCGCCCGGCCGGCGCTCTTGTCGGGGCGGAGGCCGACGACGATGCGTGCGATGCGCGCTTCGAGATCCTGGGTCCCCGTCGCGAGCGCCAGGATGGCCATGATCTCCGAGCCGGGGATGATGACGAAGCGCTCTTCCCGCATGGGGCCGCCCGACAGGCCGCCCAGCCCCACAATGATGCTGCGCAAGGCCCGATCGTTCATATCGATCGTGCGCGGCCAGGTGATGCGCCGGACATCCAATCCCAGGGCGTTGCCGTGATGCAAGTGGGCGTCGAGCATCGCCGACAGCAGGTTGTGCGCGCTCGCGATCGCGTGGAAGTCGCCCGTGAAATGCAGGTTGATGTCTTCCATCGGCACGACCTGCGCGTAGCCGCCGCCGGCGGCCCCGCCCTTCACGCCGAACACGGGGCCAAGCGACGGCTCGCGCAGCGCGAGAATCGCGTTCTTGCCGAGCTTCCGGAGCGCCTGCGTCACCCCCACGGTGACCGTCGACTTCCCTTCTCCCGCCGGCGTGGGATTGATGCCCGTCACGAGCACGAGTTTTCCCTTGGCCGCGCGTTGCTCGAGGGCGCGCAGCGAGATCTTTGCCTTGTACCTCCCGTACAGCTCCACATCATCGTCCGACAGCCCCAGCTCCGCCGCCACGTCGCGAATGGGGCGCAGTTTCGCCGCCTGGGCGATGGCGATGTCGGAGGGGACTTTGGCTCCGGTCACAGGGAGGTCTCGAGGCGTGACCCGAAGCAGCGTTGCGCGTTCGCGGTCGTGCGCGCCGCCAGCGCCTGCAGCGTCTCGCCGCACAGCGCCGCCGCGCGCTCGGCGACGGCGCGCACGAACGCGGGCTCGTTGCGTGTGCCGCGATGCGGCACAGGAGCGAGATAGGGCGCGTCGGTCTCGACTAGAAGACGGTCGGGCGGGCACACGGCCGGACGGCCGGTAAGGGGCCAGTTTTTGAACGTGATCATGCCGCTGAACGAGAAGTATGCGTTGATCGCCATCCCTGCATCCCACACCGCGTCGCCGGATGAAAAGCTGTGGAGGACCACGACCGGCGGGCGCGGACCGAGCGCGCGTAACATTGCGGCCATGTCGTCGTCGGCATCGCGGGAGTGGATGATCACCGGTTTGCCGGCGTCCTGGCCGAGCTGCAGCTGCGCCTCGAACGCGCGCCGCTGCGTGTCGCGTGGTGCATGCATGTAGTGGTAATCGAGCCCGGTCTCGCCCACGGCGACGACGGCCGGCGCAGCGAGCAGCTCCGCAACCCGCCCCCGCGCGCTGTCCGACCAGCCGCCGGCTTCGTGCGGGTGCACGCCGGCCGTCGCCGAGAGCCCCGGCGTCCCGGCGGCCAGGGTGCAGGCCTGCTCACTGCGGCCGACGGTGTCCGCGACCACCACGACGTGTCCCACGCCCGCCGCCTTCGCGCGCGTGAGCGCGGCGTCGCGATCGGCGTCGAAGGCCGCATCGGTCAAATGACAGTGGGTATCGACGAGGTAGGGACACGCCACCGGCGTGTCCCTACCGTGCGGGCTGCGGGGCGCGGGGCTGCAGCGCCGGCGGCGTCACCGGCGGTCCGGACACGGGCGGCGACGCGGGCGCACGCGTGCCGAAGGTCCGCGCGCCGCGCGCGTCCTCGCCGGGCCAACGCTTTTCGATCCAGAGCAGCACGGGCGCCGCGATATAGATAGAAGAGAAGGTGCCCGTAAAGATGCCGAACGACATGACCCAGGCGAACGGCCGGATCACCTCGCCGGCGAGGAGCAGCAGGGACAGCGTGGTGGCAATGGTGGTGCCGTGCGTCAGCACCGAGCGCGGCAGCGTCTCGTTGATCGAGAGGTTGAGAATCTCATATAGATTCTGGCGCCGGTATTTCCGCAGGTTTTCTCGTACCCGGTCGAAAATGATGATCGTGTCGTTCAGCGAGTACCCCACGACCGTCAGGACCGCGCCCACGACGACGAGGCTGACCTCGAGGTGCATGACGCTGATGAACGCGATCGTGGCGACCACGTCGTGCGCCGTCGCGACGACCGCGGCGAGGCCGAAGCGCCACTCGAAGCGAACCGCAAGGTACATGAGGGTGACGACGAAGCTGAACAGGATGGCGATGATGGCCTTCCCTTGCAGCTCGCGGCCGACCTTGGGGCCGACCGCTTCGCGCCGCTCGATCCGGTACTGGCCCGCGCCGACGCTCTGGTCGAACGCCCGGGCCACGGCGTCGGCGACGGCCTGCGTGCCGGCCTCTCCCTCGGCGCTCGCCGCACCGATCCGCGCGGTGACCACGAAGGAGGTGTCGGAGCCAAAATTCTTGAGCTCCGCGCCCTTGAGCCCGACGTTGTCGAGCGCGGCGCGGACGTTGGCGAGGGGCACCTTATGCGCCGCCTCGACCTGCACCTGCGTCCCGCCCGTGAACTCGGGGCTGTAGTTCACACCGCGCGTCACGAGGAACCCGAGGCCGACGAGCATGATCGCGCCGGTGAGCGAAAACGCCCAGCGGCGCCATTTGATGAAGTCGTACTGCGCGTTCGCGAAGAGTCTGATCATCAGATGCTCAGGGTCACCATGTCGGGCCGCCGCTGCAGCCACATGAGGAACAGCGTCTTCACGACGAAGATCGCCGAGATCATCGAGGCGATGATACCGATGATCAGAGTGATGGCAAAGCCCTGCACCGGGCCGGTCCCGACGGCGTAGAGAATCAGCGCGGTGAGGATGGTGCTGACGTTCGAGTCGACGATCGCGTTCATCGCATGCAGGAACCCGTCATCGACGGCGAGCCGCAGCGACTTGCCGTGGACCAGCTCCTCGCGAATGCGCTCGAAGATCAGCACGTTCGCGTCCACGGCGATGCCGATCGACAGGACGAAGCCGGCCAGCCCGGGCAGCGTGAGCGTGAAGCCAAAGAGCGCGAGCCCGGCAAGCGTGAACAGGCAGTACAGCGTGAGCGCGGCCACGGCGAGGGCGCCCGAGACCCGGTAGTAACCGATCATGATGACGACGACGAGCGCGATGCCGACGACCCCCGCCAGCACCCCATCGTGGATGGAGTCGGCTCCGAGCGTCCCGCTGATCGTGCGCTCGTCGACGATCGTCAGCGGCGCCGGCAGCGCACCGGCGCGCAACACCAGTGCCAAATCGCTTGCTTCTTGTAGCGGCTTGGTCCCCAGCTCGATTTGGCCGTTGGCGCCGATCTGGCTGCGGATTACCGGCGGCTGCCCCTGGACCCGGCCGTCCAGGATGATCGCCATGTAGTCGTTGATGTGACGCGCCGTCTCGTCCGCAAACTTGCTGGCGCCGCGATGGTTCAGCTGGAAGGCCACGATCGACTGGTTGGTGGTGGGATCGCGCCGTGCCACCGCCTTGACCAGGTACTCGCCCGTGATGATGGGCTTTGAGTCGACGGCGTACAGCGCCCGATACGCCTTGGCGCCGCGCGATTCGGCCTGCGCGCCCCACCGCAGCTCGAGGCCCCGCGGGATCGCGCCGCGCACATCAGGACGGTTGATGAGGCTGTCGACGAGCGGCCACTGCTCCTCGGGCACGAGGTACTCACCCGGCAGCTGCCCCTGAAAGAGCAGCGACGACAGGACGCCGGGGCTGTTCGCGTCGGTGGCCGAGTCGCGCTCGGCCTTCGTGGTGTGCGCCGTGTCGCCGCCGAACAGCTGCGCGACCGCCGAGGGCGCCGCGTTGCTCCGTGACTTGATGCCCGCTTTGCGCAGCGCCGCGTCGATTTGCGGCAGGGCATCCTTGAACAGGCTCTTCATGTCGGTGATGCGGAATTCGAGAAACGCCGTGCGCTGAATGACGCTCCGGGCGCGGGCGGGATCTTGCTCGCCGGCGAGCTCGACGATCAACCGGCAGCGGCCCTGAATCTGTACGACAGGCTCCTTCGTGCCGAACTCGTCCATCCGGGTGCGGACGACGCGCTCGGCGCGCTGGATCGCGTCGGCGCAGTCCGGGACCGGACCCTTGGACTGGTCGACCTCGAGCGCCAGGTAGATGCCACCCCGGAGATCGAGCCCGAGGTTGATCGGGACCCGGCGCACCAACGTGTCCTTCATCCCGCCCGTCTTGGCGTCGAGCACGCGCTCTTTGGTGTTGCGCGGCACCAGCGCGATGATGCTCACGACGACCAACCCCAGGATCACATACAGCCGCTGCCGAATCTTCCCCATCGGACTCCCTACCGGTTGAGGGTCGCCTGCGCCGCCTGGCGGTCGCGGTCGAGCTGCGCCACCAAGGCGTCGCGGGACGGAAACGCCTGCACGTCTCGCAGGCGACGGACCCACTGCACATCTACCGTCTCGCCGTACAGCTCGCCGCTGAAATCGAACAGATGGACCTCGAGTGCGCGAGCGTCTTCACCAAATGTCGGCCGGGGGCCCTGATTCATCATGCCCCCGATTGTCCTTCCATCCTGCAGCACCACGCGGGCGGCATACACGCCGTCGGGCGGCAGGAGCTTGCTCGGGTCAGGCGACTCCAGGTTCAGCGTCGGAACGCCGATCGTCCGCCCGCGCCCTGCCCCGCGGACCACGGTTCCTCGGATCGCGTACGGCCGGCCGAGCCAGCGCGCCGCCGAGTCCAGATCACCGTGGGCAACTGCGGTGCGGATCAGCGTCGACGAAATCGGCTGTCCGTTGTCCCGCACCGCGTCGACGACCGCGACGCGAAAGTTCTGGTCACGCGCCAACCCCTGCACCACCTCGACGTCACCCGCCCGACCCCGGCCAAACCCGTGATCGTATCCCATCACCAGCTCGCGCATTCCGTACTCGTCACACAGGCGACGGACAAACGCCGCCGGCTCAAGCTGCGCGACCGCCGGCGTGAACGGCAGCACCACGAACTGCGCGACGCCCTGCGCCGTCACGAGCACTCGCTTTTCCTCGGACAGCGTCAACAACTTTGGCGCCGCCCGAGGATTCACGACCGCGAGCGGATGCGGCTCGAACGTCACCAGGATACTCGCCAACTGCCCGGCTCGCGCCCGCCTGGTCACCTCGGCCAGCACCGCCTGGTGTCCACGGTGCACGCCATCGAAGGTACCCAGCGTCACCACCGCGGGACGCATCAACCCTCCGCCACCACCACGCGGGGCTTCAGAAGGTCGCCCACCTGCTCCGCTACGGCTAGGAGTTCGGTGCCGTCAAAAACCGCTATCGGGGATCGGCTCTCGGCTATCGGGTCGGCCTTCATCGGGCGACCGTGCACGACCGCATCCCGTTCCTTCTTATCTACCTGCCGGCGCGGCATATGCCCAACCAGGATCGCCGCATCCTGCAACGCCGCCCGAGTCGCTGCTTCC
>DATLXS010000083.1:0-2172 GCA_035575675.1 Gemmatimonadales bacterium | reverse complement strand
GGCCGCATCGCGGCGCTCGCCGACGATCTGGCGTTGGCGATGCGGGCCCAGTCGCTCCGCATCGTCGCGCCGATCCCGGGGAAGGCGGCCGTCGGCATTGAAGTGCCGAACCCCATGCCGCGCATGGTGCATGTGCGCGAGCTCATCGAGGGGGAGGAGTTTCACCGCGGCACGCGCCTGCTCCCCATCTCGCTCGGCAAAAACCTCGAGGGCGAGCCCGTCGTGGCCGACCTGGCCAAGATGCCGCACCTGTTGATCGCCGGCGCCACGGGCTCGGGAAAGTCGGTGTGCATCAACACGATCATCACGAGCCTGCTGTACCGCTATCCGCCACAGGAGCTGCGGATGCTGTTGATCGATCCGAAGATGGTCGAGCTTTCGATGTACAACGCGCTTCCCCATCTGCGCCATCCCGTGGTCACCAACAATCAGAAGGCCGCGACCGCGCTCAAGTGGGCGGTGCGGGAGATGGAGCGCCGCTATCAGCTGTTCCACGCCAATCACGCGCGCAACATCACCGACTTCAACCGCAAGGTGCGCGACGGCAAGCCGCTCAAGGGCCAGCGCGAGACGCTCGCCACGCAAGCGGGGGGAGGCGTCCAGCAGGAGCTGCCGTTCGATGCGGACTACACCGAGGGGGTGCTGCCCTACGTCGTGGTGATCTTGGACGAGCTCGCCGATCTCATGATGACCGTGCAGCACGAGGTCGAGACGCCGCTCGCGACGCTGGCGCAGAAGGCGCGCGCCGTGGGGATCCATCTGATCCTCGCGACGCAGCGGCCATCGGTGAACGTCATCACGGGCCTCATCAAGGCGAACTTTTCCTGCCGGATCGCGTTTCGCGTCGCCTCAAAGGTGGACAGCCGCACCATCCTCGACCAGAACGGCGCGGAGACGTTGCTGGGGAACGGAGACATGCTGTTCCTGCCCCCCGGCAAGAGCGAGCCGGTCCGCATCCAGGGCTGCTTCATCTCGACCGACGAGACCGAGCGGCTCATGGGATGGTACACCGACCGCCGCGCCCAACTGGAGCGGCGCGTCGAAGTGGACATCATCGAGCAGATGGAGCAGCTCGCCGACGCGGAAAAGGCCGGGGAAGGGGGTGCGGGACAGGGGGAGGGAGCAGGTCAGCGGGATCCGCTGTTTCGCCAGGCTGCCGAAGTCTGCATCCAGAACCAGATCGGCTCGACCTCGCTGCTGCAACGGCGCTTGAGCATCGGGTACGGCCGGGCAGCCCGCATCATCGATCAGCTGGAGCTGGCCGGGATCCTCGGGCCTGCCAACGGCAGCAAGCCGCGCGACGTCCTCATCGGGCTGGACGACTTGGAGGAGATCTGCGGCGACTGACTCTCAGCGGCGGTACGTACGCGCCACGTCCAAGACTGCCGCGATCACGTCTGCGACGTCACGGTCGGACAGTCCCGGGTGGAGCGGCAGGCTCAGCAGGCGACGATAGTTGTCGTGGGCGATCGGGAAGGCGTCCGGCGCGTAGCCGTACTTGTCCCGGTAGTACGGGTGCAAGTGGACGGGGATGAAGTGGACCGACGTCCCGATGTTCCGGGCCGTGAGCTCCTCGATGAATCGATCGCGCCCGATGCGGAGCGCCTCCGGCCGAAGCCGCAGCACGTACAGGTGCCAGGCCGGCTCGACCTCCGGCCGAGCGACCGGGGGCTCGAGGGCTTCGTCTGCGGCGAATGCCGCGGTGTACTGCGCCACCACGTGCCGCCGCCGGCGTTGAAACGCGTCCTGCCTGCGGAGCTGGCACAGCCCGATGGCGGCTTGAATGTCGGTCATGTTGTACTTGAAGCCCGGGAGCAGCACCTCGTAGCGCCAGCTCGCGCCCTGATCGTAGCGCTTCCATGCGTCCCGGCTCATGCCGTGCAGGCTGAGCACGCGCGCGCGGTCGAGGAACGCCGGCTCGCCGGTGAGCATGCCCCCTTCCGCGGTGGTCAGATTCTTCGTCGCGTAGAAGCTGAACGCCGCCGGGTTCGTGCCGGCGCCGATGAACCGTCCCTTGTACCGCGCCGGGATGGCGTGCGCCGCGTCTTCCACCACCGTGAGGCCATGGGCCCGTGCCACGGCCTCGATCGCATCGAGATCGGCCGGATGGCCGGCGTAATGGACCGGGAGGATCGCCCGCGTGCGGGGCGTCACGGCGGCAGCGATCTGCCG
>DATLXS010000082.1:0-33576 GCA_035575675.1 Gemmatimonadales bacterium | reverse complement strand
TGAAGCAGGAAGGCAAGGTCCTGCACTGGGGGATCTCGATCAACGATCACGCGCCCGAAACGGCGCTGAAGGTGCTGTCCGATCCGCTCTTCGAAACGGCGCAAGTGATCTACAACATCTACGATCGCTCGCCGGAAAAGGCGCTCTTCGCGCTCGCCAAGCGGAAGCCGCTCGGCATCATCGTACGCGTGCCGTTCGACGAGGGCGCGCTCACCGGTCAGATCACGGCGAGTACGGTGTTTCCCGCCGGCGATTGGCGGGCGGGATATTTTGCCGGCGATCGCAAGGTCGAGGCGGAGCGGAGAGGGAAGGCATTGGCCCAGGTGCTGGACGATCAGGTGGAGACGCTGCCCGAGCTGGCGCTTCGGTTCTGCCTCTCGTCACCCGAAGTGTCGACCGTGATCCCCGGCATGCGGCGCCCGGCCCACGTGCGTCAGAACGCGATGGCGTCCGCGAAGGGGGCGCTGCCGGCGGGACTGCTGTCGAAGCTCGGGGCTCATGCGTGGGATAAGAACTGGTACGACTAGATCTGACGAACCTCTAACTCGCGCGTCATTCTACAGCTCCCTGAGCCGCCGCTGGAGTAGGCGCCGCTCGGGTTCCTCGACGGTCAGCACCAATGCGCGCTCGTACGCGGGTCGCGCCTCCGCCTTTCGACCCAGCCGCCGCAACAGATCCGCCCGGGCGGCGTGGGCGAGGTGATACTCCTCGAGCTCGCCGCGCGCGAGAATCGCATCGATGAGCGCGAGCCCGTGCTCCGGGCCGTCGCGCATCGCGACCGCGGCGGCGCGGTTCAACTCGATCACCGCTGACTGGTCGGCGCGGAGCAGGACGTCGTAGAGCCCGACGATCTGCGGCCAATCGGTTGCCGCGGAGCTCGGCGCCTCCGCATGCAGCGCCGCGATCGCGGCCTGCAGGGTGTAGGGCCCGAAACCCCGGGACGTCAAGGCCCGCTCGACGAGCGCGACGCCCTCCTGTATCTGATCCCGGTCCCATTGCGAGCGATCCTGTTCCTCGAGCGGGATCAGCTCGCCGGCGGCCGTCGTCCGCGTGGCGCGGCGCGCGTCGTGCAGTACCATCAGCGCGAGCAATCCCGTCGCCTCTGCCTCTGGTAACAGCGCGACGAGCAGCCGGCCGAGGCGGATCGCCTCCGTCGCGAGATCGGGACGGGTAAAGTAGCCCTGGTTGAAGACGAGATAGATCACGTGGAGGACGCTGGCGAGTCGCTCGGGGAGCTCGCTGCGCGCGGGGACTTCGTACGGGATTTTGGCGCCCTTGATCTTCGACTTCGCGCGCACGATGCGCTGGGCCAGGGTGGGTGCGGTGGTGAGAAACGCCGCCGCGACTTGCTCGGTCGTGAGACCGCAGACCTCGCGCAGGGTCATCGCGACCTGCGCGTCGGGGTTCAGCGCCGGGTGGCAACAGGTGAAAATCAGCCGCAGCCGGTCGTCGACGACGTCGTAGGCTTCGCTATCGCTGAGCTCGAGCGGCACGTCCGCCTCACTCGCCACCTCGCGGTGGGTCTTGCGCAACCGGTCGATGGCCTTGAATCGCCCCGTGGAAATGAGCCAGGAGCGCGGATTGGCCGGTGCGCCGTCCACCGGCCAGCGCTCCACCGCCGTCGCGAACGCGTCCTGAAGCGCCTCCTCGGCGAGATCGAAGTCGCCGAGCAGGCGGATGAGGGTGGCGAGGACGCGACGGGACTCCGCGCGGTAGACCGACTCGATCGTGTCTACGGTTATCCCCAAATGGGGCGGACCTCGATCGATCCCCATTTGGCGGAGGGAATGCGCGCCGCCACCTGGATGGCGTCGTTCAAATCCTTGGCCTCGATGAGGAAGAAGCCACCGAGCTGCTCTTTGGTCTCCGCGAAGGGGCCATCGGTGGTCGAGAGCTTCCCGTTGCGTACCCGCACCGTCGTCGCGGCGTCTGTGTGCTGCAGGCCGTGGCTCACGATGTAATGGCCGCTCTTCTTGATGTCTTCGGCAAACGCCCAGTAGTCTTTCTTCGCCTGCTCGATCTGATCTCTGGGCACGTTCGCTTCCTGCTTCTCTTCCTGATAAACCAGGCACAAGTATTTCATTGCATCCTCCAGAAGAGTTTGAAATATCGCTCGGACACTAGCTGGTCGTTTGGGAAGGCTAGATTTCGACATGCCACGCTATGCGGCGTTTCTCCGGGGCGTCATGCCGATGAACTGCAAGATGCCCGCCCTGAAGGCGGCGTTCGAAGCGGCGGGGTTCACCGACGTGAAGACTGTGCTCGGTAGCGGCAACGTGGTGTTCGACGCTCGGAGCACATCGGAGGAGGCGGTCCAGCTCAAGGCTGAAGCCGCGATGCAGGAGCGGCTCGGCCGAACGTTTCCCACGATCGTGCGGCCAATCGAGCAGCTGCGGGCGCTGCTTGCCACCGATCCTTACAAGCCCTTCAAGGTCGGTCCCAAGGCGAAACGGATCGTGACGTTCCTGCGCGAACGGCCCAAAACAAAGCTCAAGCTGCCGGTCGAAATGGACGGTGCGCGGATCCTCGTGATGAAGGACCGCGACATCTTCAGCGCCTATCTGCCGAATCCCAAGGGACCGGTATTCATGACGCTGATCGAGAAGACGTTCGGGAAGGACGTCACCACGCGGACGTGGGATACCATCGCGAAGGTGGCGCGGTGAGACTCGTGACACACCGTTTACTCGAAGGTTGCTGAGCAGTCGCAAACGCAGGGTCACTTGTTGGCTGGACGTTCATATCTACTCCAGCCGAGGGCCCTATGCGCCGAACTGCCGCTCCCGCTGCTTCGATGTCGATTGGGAATCCCATCAACACCGGCTCCACGGAGCCGTACACCCTCGCCGTCATCGGCGACACGCCCTACGGTGACAATGTGACGCGCATCGTGGTCGAAGGCAGTGCGGCCGGGCGTACCGAGTATCTCCGGCTGACGATCGATCCCCCAAACGACGGTGGCCAGCGCGTGCGAAGGACTGTGGGGTCCCGCCGACACCCTGCCAGATCGGTAAAGGATTCTGGAGCGGTCTCGGGTAGACGCCCTGTCCCGTGAGCGCCGGGCGGAACTTGCCCGACCAGTGGACCTGCTCGTGCTCGCGGATCTCGAGCAGCAGCTCGAGCTTCTCGGCAAACAGCGCGTCGTAGTCCTCGAGCCGGAACCCGAACAGGGGAAATGCTTCGATGGACGAGCCACGTCCCACGACCATTTCGGCGCGTCCCTGCGACAGTAGATCGAGCGTCGCATACTGCTGAAACAGCCGCACCGGGTCCGCCGCGCTCAGGACGGCAACGGCATTGGTGAGCCGGATCTGGCGAGTCCGCGCCGCTGCCGCTGCGAGGATCATCGCGGCTGCGGAGTCGAGGTAATCTTTGCGGTGGTGTTCGCCGATTCCAAAGACGTCCAGTCCGACCTGATCGGCGTGTTCGACTTGCTCGACCAGCTCACGCACGCGGTCGGCTGGACTTACAGCGCGGCTCTCCTCGAGATAGGCCGCTGCGAAACTATCGATACCAACCTGCACATCCCTCACGCTCCCAGGGAAGACTGGTGATCGGTTAACGCCGGCGTGCCTGGTCTCCCTGCACCAGCTCACGTCCCCAGCGTTCAATGGCTTGCGCCAGGTCGCCAAACGAGCGCCCCGTACGCGTCAGCTCGTAGCTCACGCGCACCGGCGGCCCGGCGTCGACGTGCCGCAGCAAGAGACCCCGCCCCTCCAGCTCCTTCAGCCGTGCGGAGAGCACCTTGTCGCCGGGGCCCTGCGCCCGCTCGGACAACTCGCTGAACCGCAGCGGGCCTGCCAGCAGCACGTTGAGGATCAAGCCGTTCCACTGCCGCCCCAAGACGGCGATGGCGGTCTGAAACGTCTGACACTGGGAGTCGACGGATTTCGCCACGGCGCCAATATACGTCAGTTACTTCCCAAAGGGAAGCTACTTGCCAGTAGACAGGAACATCCGGACAGCCCTTTCTGTTAGATAGCAGCACTCACTCAGAAAGCGATGGAGCCTGAATATGAGCATCGGTCTGTTGATCCTGCGCCTCGTAGTCGGCCTGGCCCTGGCGGGTCATGGCGCGCAAAAACTGTTCGGCTGGTTCGGCGGCTATGGCCTCAGCGGGACGGCTGGTTTCCTGGAGCAACTCGGCTTCGTCCCGGGACGGCGGAACGCGCTGTTCGCCGGATTGGCGGAGACCGCGGGCGGTCTGCTGCTGGCACTCGGCCTCGTGACACCGATTGCGGCGGCAATGATCGTCGCCGTGATGGTGGTGGCGGGGGTCAGCGTGCATCTGAAGCACGGTTTCTTCGTTCACAATCAGGGTTACGAGTACACGCTGGTCCTCGCGACCGTGGCCGTGACGATCGCCTTCGCGGGTCCGGGCCCGATCTCGCTCGACGCCTTGCTTGGCCTGCACGACGGGGGGTACGCCTGGGGGCTGGGCGCGCTGGCGTTTGGTCTTGGGGGCGCTGCCCTGCAGCTCGCGAATCGGCGCGTAGCCGCGCCGCAGAAGGTCGACTGAGCGACCCGAAACGTTGGCCCTTCAAACAGTTCTCACCCCTGATTATGCTTCCGCCTGGCGCGCGATAAGCGCCCCAGGCTGGGAGCGGCGTTACCCAATCGGCCCCCCAGCCTCGGCACCACAACAATGGGAGCTGCAATCCGATGGGCGCCTCCGTACCAACTACCAGCGCTCGCGATCTCATCGCCGAGATCAACGAGCTTCGTTCGGACCGCCGCGCGGCGATCCTCGCGCACAATTATCAGCGTCCCGAGATCCAGGACCTGGCCGACGTCGTGGCCGACTCGCTCCAAATGGCGCGCCGGGCGAGCGAGCTGGACGCGCCCGTGCTCGTGATCTGTGGCGTGCACTTCATGGCCGAAACCGCCGCGATCGCGAATCCTGGCAAGCGCGTGCTCATCCCAGACCCGAGCGCCGGCTGCTCGCTCGCCGCGACGATCCAGGCGGCAGACGTGCGGGCATGGCGCGCCGCACATCCAGATGGCCTCGTCGTGGCCTACGTGAATACCGCGGCCGATGTGAAAGCCGAGGCCGACTATTGCTGCACGTCGGGGAACGCCGTCGCGGTCATTCGGGCGCTTCCCGCGGGCGTCCCCGTGTTGTTCCTGCCCGACCTGTTCCTCGGCAACTATTTGCGCAAGGTGACCGGTCGCCCGCTCGATGTCTGGCTCGGCGAGTGTCACGTTCACGCGGGGCTCACGCGCGAAACGCTGGCGCAGCGCCGGGACGAGTATCCCGACGCCGAGTTTCTGGTTCACCCGGAGTGTGGCTGCGTCACGAGCGCGATGTACTACGCCGAAACCGAGGGCGACGTCGCCGCCGGCCGCACGCAGATCGTGTCGACCGAACAGATGATGCGGCGCGCCCGCGTCTCGCCGGCCCGGCGATTCGTGGTGGCCACGGAGACAGGCGTATTGCACCGCCTGCGGCGCGAGAATCCGGACAAGGAGTTCCTGGCCGCGCGCGAGTCCGCCGAATGCCGTTACATGAAGCAGATCACTCTGGAAAAGCTGCGTGACGCGCTCCGCGACCTAAAGTACGAGGTGCGCGTGCCCGCGGGTGTCGCCACACGGGCACGCCGCGCCATCGACCGGATGCTGGCGATTGGCTGACCAGCTTGGTCTGATCGAGGTGCGGCGCGCGCTCGCGGAAGACCGCACGGACGCTGACGTCACCACGCGCTTGCTCGGCGCTGCCGCCACCAAATCAGCCGAAGCGCGCTTTGTGGCAGAGGGCCGCCTGGTCGTGGCCGGGGTGCCGCTCCTGGCGACCGTGTTTCACGAGCTCGATCCCGCCGCCGTCGTCACGGCGGCGATCTCGGAGGGATCGTGGGCTCCACCTGGAGCAACGGTCGCGACTGTGCGCGGCGCCGCCGGCGCGTTACTCGCGGGCGAGCGCGTGGCGTTGAACTTCCTGCAACGATTGTCAGGCGTGGCGACGCTCACCCGTCAGGCGGTGGATGCCGTGACGGGCACGCGCGCGAAAATCACCCACACACGCAAGACGACCCCCGGACTCCGGAATCTCGAGCTGTATGCTGTCCGGATCGGGGGCGGCGTGGAAAACCGGGCGTCGCTCGCCGACGCGATCCTGTGGAAGGACAACCACTGGGCGCTGCTGAACGGCAACGGCCGTTCGCTGCGCGATGCACTGCGGAACGCGCCGCGCGACCTTCCGGTCATTGTCGAGGTCGAATCGGACGAGCAGGTCGAGGCGGCTCTCGCGGCGGGCGTCACACATCTGCTGGTGGACAACCAGCCACCCGACCAGCTTGCCGCCTGGGTACGGCGCGCGGGGCCTGCCGTGACGATCCAGGCCTCGGGTGGCATTACGGGCGGCACGGCCCGCCCTTATGCGGAGGCGGGCGCGTCGCTGATTGCGATCGGCGCGCTCACCCACTCCGCCCTGGCGGCGCCGATCCGGTGCGACATACTTGCAGGCTCAAGCGAGGATGGAGGTCATCCGCAATGAAACGCGCTCCCGATTTCCGTTTGCCCAGTGCCCCCGGCAAGTATTTGTCGCTCGAGGAGCTGCGTGGGCGGCCCGTGGTTCTCGTGTTCTATCCGGCGGACTGGAGCCCCGTGTGCGGCGATCAGCTCGCGCTCTACAACGAGGTCCTGCCCGAGTTCGAGAAGTACGGGGCGCAGCTCGTCGGCATTTCGGTCGACGGGTCGTGGTGTCACGCGGCCTATGCCGACTCCCGCAAGCTGCGGTTTCCGCTCCTCGCAGACTTCGAGCCCAAGGGCGCGGTGGCGCGGGCCTACGGCGTGTACGACGCCCGCGCGGGAACGACTGAGCGCGCGTTGTTCGTGCTGGATGGCGACCTCAACATTCGCTGGCGCTACGTCTCCGATCCGCGCGTGAATCCCGGCGCCGACGGTATTCTCAAAGCGCTGGAGGAATTGCAGTCGGGAGGTGTCCATGAGCCGGCGTGACGATCGCGGCCAGCTGACGCCGCCGGTCGGACCGCACGACCACTCGGCGGGCCCGGCCAATGCGCCGTTGACATTGGTCGAATACGGCGATTACCAGTGTCCGCACTGTGGGAGGGCATATCCGATCGTAAAGGACGTGCAGCGGACACTCGGCTCGCAGCTGCGATTTGTCTTCCGCAACTTTCCGCTCACGAGGATCCATCCCGACGCGGAACACGCGGCCGAGGCGGCCGAGTCTGCCGCAGCGCAGGGCGCGTTCTGGCCGATGCACGATCGCCTGTTCGAACGGCAATTCGCGCTGGACGACGACCGTCTCGTGGAATACGCCGCCGACCTCGGGCTCGATGCCGACCGGCTGCGCGGTGAGTTGGACGCCGGAACGCACGCCGCCCGGGTGCGCGACGACTTCATGAGCGGCGTGAAGAGCGGCGTCAACGGCACGCCCACGTTCTTCATCAATGGCGTGCGCTATGACGGCGCGTGGGACCGCGAGTCCTTGCTGGAGGCGCTCCAGGTTCACGCATGATTCGCCGCGATTTCATCACCACTACACTCGGCGCGGGGGCTGGTCTCGCCGCGACGCCGCTGCCGATTACACTCGTCGAACCTCCCGTCCCCTACTCCCCCGTCCCCAGTCCCCGCCAGTTAGCCTGGCACGAGCTTGAGTTCTACGGTTTCCTGCATTTTACGGTCAACACGTTCACCAACCGCGAATGGGGCGACGGCGACGAGTCGCCCGCGGTGTTCAACCCCACGGACTTCGACGCCGACCAGATCGTGGGCGCGGCGAAGGGCGGCGGGATGAAAGGACTGATCCTCACCTGCAAGCACCACGACGGCTTTTGTCTCTGGCCGTCGCGCTACACCGAGCACTCGGTCAAGAACAGCCCGTTCAAGCGCGACGTGGTGAAGGAGATCTCAGAGGCCTGTGCGAGCGCTGGCGTGAAATTCGGCATCTATCTCTCGCCCTGGGATCGCAATCACAAGGACTACGGGACGCCTGAATACCTCGTCTACTACCGCAATCAGCTGCGCGAGCTGCTAACCGAGTACGGCCCGGTGTTCGAGATCTTCTTCGACGGCGCGAACGGCGGCGACGGCTATTACGGCGGCGCCTACGAGCGGCGGGAGATCGACAATCGCACGTACTACGACTGGCCCAACACGTGGCAGATCGTCCGCGATCTCCAGCCGAACACGGTGTTGTTCAGCGACGCGGGGCCGGACATCCGCTGGGTCGGCAACGAGCGCGGCATCGCAGGCGAGACGTGCTGGGCGACGCAGAACAGCGAAGACTTTTCGCCCGGGCACGCTGACGAAGCGCGGCTCAATCGCGGCGACCGTCCGGGCACGCACTGGGTGCCCGCCGAGTGCGATGTCTCGATCCGGCCGGGGTGGTTCTATCACAAGCATGAGGACAGTCAGGTCAAGACGCCGCAGCAGTTGGTCGATCTCTATTACTCATCGGTGGGACGTGGCGCGTCGTTCCTGCTCAACCTCCCGCCCGATCGCCGCGGCCGGATTCACGAAAACGACGTACGATCGTTGCGTGAGTTCCGGAGCCTTATTGACGGCACGTTCGGGACCAATCTCGCGGCCGGCGCGCGTGCCGGTGCGGACAATTGGCGCGGGCGCGACCGGCGGTTTGCTCCTGCCAATGTGCTCGATGATCGTCGGGACACATACTGGGCGACGGATGATGACATAAAAACGCCGTCCTTGACCATAGAATTGCGGCGCGAAACGACATTGAACGTCGTTCGGCTGCGCGAGTCGCTGCCCCTGGGTCAGCGCGTCATATCCATAATTGTTGATATGTGGCGCGATGGGGGATGGGTCGAGTTCGGCCAGGCGACGAGCATCGGCAGCTGCCGATTGATCCGGGGTCCCCGCATGACGACGTCGCGGGTCCGGCTCCGCGTCACGCAAGCCGCGGTCTGTCCCGCGATCTCAGAGGTCGGCCTATTCTCAGAGCCGTCCTAGCCCTCACGCTGGCCCTCGCGCAGGGCAAGGACTCCGTGCCCGCGGAGCGCCTCGCCGCGCGCGACTGGTATCGCGACGCCAAGTTCGGGATGTTCATCCACTGGGGTGTGTACAGCCTGCTCGGCCAGGGCGAGTGGGTGATGCAGAATCGGCCCGTCGCCGTGCCCGACTACGAGTGGCTCGCCTCGACCTTCAATCCCACCAGGTTCGATGCGCACGCGTGGGTGACGCTCGCCAAGGCGGCGGGCATGAAGTACATCACGATCACCTCGCGCCACCACGACGGTTTTGCGATGTTCGCGACGCGCGCCACGCGCTACAACATCGTCGACTGGACGCCGTTCCAGCGCGATCCGCTCAAGGAGCTGGCCGACGAGTGCCGCCGTCAGGGTCTCAAGCTGTTCTTCTACTACTCACAGCTCGACTGGCATCACCCCGACTACTGGCCGCGCGGCTCGACGGGCCACCGCACCGGCCGGCCCGAGAACGGCGATTGGAGCCATTACCTCGATTTTCTCGATGCCCAGCTCACCGAGTTGCTCACGAATTACGGCGCAGTAGGCGGCATCTGGTTCGACGGCATGTGGGACAAACCGGACGCCGACTGGCGCCTGCCCCAGACCTATGCGCTGATTCACCGGCTGCAGCCGGCGGCACTCATCGTGCCCAATCACCACAAGGCGCCCCTCCCGGGCGAGGATGTGCAGACGTTCGAGCAGGATCTGCCGGGCGCCAACACCGCCGGCTTCAATACGCAGACGATCGGCGGATTACCGCTCGAGACGTCGCTCACGATGAACGATTCGTGGGGATTCAATCTCACGGACCACAACTACAAGTCGGTGCGCGATCTGATCCACTATCTGGTAAAGGCCGCGGGGCAGGGCGCCAATCTTCTGCTCAACATCGGGCCGCGTCCCGACGGCACGATCCCGCCGGAGGCCGAAGCGCGGCTCAACGCGCTCGGCAATTGGATGGCGACGTATGGTGGATCGATCTATGGGACCCGTGCCGGTCCGATTGCCCCACGCAGTTGGGGCGTCACGACGCAGCGCGGTGACACAGTCTTCGTCCATGTGCTGGAGTGGAGCGATCCGGTGCTGGCGCTGCCCGCGCTGCCGGGGCGCTGGAAGGCGCGGCTGTGGCCCAGCGGCACGCCAGTGTTGATCGCCCAGTCCAACGCCAGCATCTCACTCACGCTGCCCGAGCGACCGGAGACCTTCGATCGGGTTGTGGCACTAACCCACTAGTGCCGCCGCCCGCCTACTCCGCGACTGCCACCACTGCTGCCACTGCGACCGCCGCCGAACGAACGCGGCGCTGGCGCGCCGCGTGAGATGCTGGGCCTGCTCCTCGGGCTGCTCGAGGGGCGCGGTGTGACGCGGGGCGCGGGGGAGTCCATCCCGCGATTCCGAATCGACACCGGCCCGTTGCCTTCGGTCCGCGGACGCACCGGGAACGACACCACACGGTCGCGAGTCGCCGGCATCACGAGTGTCCGCGTCGTCGCGAAGCGGTTGCCGAACGTCGTGCTGAACACGAACGGCCGGGGACGGAAGATGCGCGTCCGGTACGTGAAGCCGTACCCGAACCCGTAGTTGTACGGATATCCGAATCCGCCGTAGCAACCCCAGAACGGGTCGCAGAAGGGATCGTAGAACGGGCTATAGTAACCGAAGCTATACGGATAGCCGAAGGACAGTCCCAATCCGAAGTGAGAAGAATAGCCGTCGTCATAACCGTAGCGCGATGCATGGCGGTAGGATCTCACGACGTACGTCGCCTGGTCGTAGTCGAATCGCCCGCTCGAATCCCCCGCCATCCGCTGAACGATGTCGAGCAGCTTCGCGAGCGGATCGTCGCTCACGGTCTGCGACGGGCCGCCCAGCGCGCGGAAATCCCAGTGATCGTTGCGGACGAATGCGTCGAACTTGAGCGGATCACGCGAGACCGCGGCCAACACCGTGCCCGATCCTTCATCGCCGTCGACCTGGAAAGCGTCGCGATCGTTGCGCCCCCGAATCTCGAACTTCTTGCCTCCACGGATGAAGTCGTCGTCGCGCGGATCGATCGGAAACAGCACGCGGACGCGGCCGGCGGCGTCGGCGTGCAGGACCACGAGGTAGCCGTCCTGCGCCGCTTCGACATGCACCCGGGCGCGCTCACCGCTCGAGAATTCGTCGTGATTGATCGTGACTGTGACAGGCGGATTGGAGCCTTGAACGACAAGCGAGAGTGCTAGGGCAACGAACATAGAAACTCCTCCTTCCTAAGCTTACTTCATGTCTCCTGCGCGAAACAGGAGTCCTACTACCCCACGCAACGGATCCACCTGCCGTCCGAGGTCCTTGAACGTTGCAGTGTGACCCGCGTTGTCCTCGGCGCGCACGGTCGAGTTCTCGAACAACCCATAGTAGCCGATCGCCATGCGCACCGCACCGGGCGGGATCGTGCAGCCGCAGCGCATCGAGCCGGCCAGCCCGGCGTTGACCGTGATAGTGAGCGGCAGCCCCGTTTCATTAGTAATGATCGGCGCGAAGTAGGCGCCGTGCGACGGTCGCGCCGTAGCGGCCAGACGCACCGTGCCGCGGGGCTGCCCGACCATGATCGTATCCCCGAGCGAGACGCCGAGCCGTGAGACGAGCTGCCAGGAGAGGTCGAGCCGGCGCCCACGCTCGAGTTTCAGATTGAACGATCCTCCAGGCAGGATGCGCCGCTCTTCCCCGGCCACTTGGACTGCCACCATGTCCGTCAGACGATTCTCGAACGCTAATGTTGGCTGCCGGAGGAAGAACGCGCCGGTCCCGAGCGCCAGCACGGGCAGGGCTATGGCGAGAATGACCCAGCCGACCCGCCGTGGTTTGGCCGTCCGGCCGGCAGGCCGTCCGGCCGTCCGGGGCGCCGTGCGGGCCCCACTCACGAGCAGTTCCGTCGCCTTCTGAGCCGCCGATGCTCTCGAGCGCATCGTGCTCGGTTGCTTGTCGCTCTCGAGCGCCGCGATCACTTCGCCGGCGGACTGGAACCGGTCGGCCGGCTGCTTCTCGAGGCAGCGCAGGATCACATCGGACAGCTCGCGCGGCACGCCGGGGTTCACATCCGACGCGGCAGGCGGGGGATCGGCGATGTGTTTGCCGACGACTTGCTGCGACGACTCGCCGTCGAACGGCGGGGCGCCGGTCACCATCTGGAAGAGCACGCACCCCAGTGAATAGAGGTCCGACTGGGGCCCCAGATTCGGATCGCCGAGCGCCTGCTCGGGGCTCATGTAGTGCGGTGTGCCGATCACGAGGCCGGTCTGGGTGAGGCCGGCGCCGGCCTCGCTCCCCAGCCGCCGTGCGATCCCGAAATCCACCAGGAGCGGGCGGCCGCGTGCGACGTCGAGCATGATGTTGTCGGGTTTGATGTCGCGGTGCAGCAGGCCGGCTTTATGGGCATGATCGAGCGCGTCGAGGATCGGGATGATGATCGCGAGCGCCCGCTCGGGCGGCAGGGCCCCAGACCGTTTCAGCAGCTCGCCGAGCGACATACCGTCTACGAACGGCATGGCGTAGTAGACCAGCCCCTCGCCTTCGCCCACGAAGTGGATCGGCAGGATGTTGGCGTGCTCGAGCTTGGCGGCCGCGCGCGTCTCGCGCTGAAAGCGCTCGACCATGCCGGCGGTCCAGGCGACGTCGGGCCTGAGCACCTTCACCGCCAAGCGGCGCTCCAGGTCCTTGTCCCACACCTCGTAGACGTCGGCGAAGCCGCCCGACCCCACCAGGCGCTTCACTTCGTACTTGGCGCCAAGGGCTTTGCTGAGGCTCGCGAGCGTATCGGTCATCGGCGCGAACTATAACTCCCGGTTGATGGAACCGTATAGGTGCCATACAGTCACTTTGTGATATTTCTCACCGCCCAGGCCCCCGGGCAGTCCCATCTTATACCCCGACAAAGTCCCCTCAAAACATCTTTTATGAGGAAACTCATGAAGGCCCGTCGCCTAATCGCCCCCGCCCTGTTGTTGATCGCTGCATTGGCTTGTACCGACCGCTCTCCGACATCCGTTGCACCAGTCGCGCCACCGCAAGCCGATCTCATCGGCTCGCTCCTCGCCCCGACCGGGCTGCTCAAGTGCTCCGACTTGCCGTACGCGTCTTCGAAGGCAACGATCGGGCCGGACGGTGGCTCGATCAGCGCGGGCCCGCATACGCTCATGATTCCGGCCGGCGCGCTCAGCGCGCCGACGACGATCACGATGACGGCGCCGACAGGCCGCGGCGTCAACGTGGTCGAATTCGCGCCGGCAGGGTTGCAGTTCGCGCGTTCCGCCTCGCTCACGATGAGCTATTCGAACTGCAGCTTGCTCGGCACGCTGCTGCCCAAGCGCATCGCGTACACGTCGTCCAGTCTTGACGTCCTGTATTACATCCTGTCCCTCGACAACATCTTCTCCAAGCGTGTCACCGGGCAGGTCAACCACTTCTCGAATTACGCGATCGCATGGTAATAGCGGCGCGCTCCGCCGCGGATTTGCTGCATGAGGCGCGCGGCCATGAGCTGGCCGCGTGCATCCCGGATGCCATCCGGTGCTATGAGACTTCGATTTCGGCCGCCGAGCGGAACGGCGAGAACGCAATTCTCGCCGAGGCGTTGCGGCGGCTCGCCATTGTCATCCATCACCGCAACGAAGCGGCGCGCGCGCGCGACCTGTGTAACCGGAGCTACAACGTGGCGTGCGCGCTCGAGAACGACGTCCTCGCCGCCGAGGCGCTGAACACGATGGGTGGGCTGGCGCTGCGCACCGGCGCCCTGGAAGAAGCGCGCACGCATTTCTTCCAAGCGCTCGAGCGCGGCGGCCAGGCCCGCGAGCTCCTGGCGCGCGTCGAGCAAAACCTGGGCATTCTCGCGAACATCAGAGGCGAGCTGGTCGCTGCCGTCCGCCACTACGAGCGCGCCGTCGAGTCGTATCGCGCCACGAACGACGAGCACGGCTCCGCCACGGCGTACGTCAATCTCGGCATCGCCCACACGGACCTGCGGCAGTTCGACTGGGCGGACAGCTACTTCAGCAAGAGCTACGAGATCGCCGAGCGTGCGGGCGACGTGTACCTGCAGGGGACGTGCCTCGTGAATCACGCCGAGGCGCAGTTCATGCGGGGTCGCTATGACGAGGCGCGCCGCATGGCCGAAGCGGCGCTCGCGATCTTCGATCTGCTCGATTCCCCCGCCGACAAGTCCGAAGCCTACAAGATCATCGGGATGGTGTACCGGGAGACGGGCCGGCCGGCGCTGGGCGAATCGCGGCTGCGCTCGTCCATCGAGCTCGCCGTAAGCGCCGGCTCAATGCTGAACGAAGCGGAGGCGGCGCGTGAGCTCGCGCTCCTCATGCAGGCGATGGGCCGCAACCAGGATGCGCTGACGCTCCTCAACACGGCGCACCGCCTGTTCGGCCGGCTCGACGCGCGCGTCGATCTCGTCTACGTCGGCGGCAAGGTCTCGGAGCTCGAGACCACCTACTTCGACGTCGTCCGCGAGTGGGGGCAATCGATCGAATCAGCGGACAGCTACACCTTCGGCCACTGCGAGCGCGTCGCGCAGCGCGCCCTCGCCGTCGCGCGCGGCCTGGCGCTCGACGACACCGCCCAGACCACCATTCGCCTCGGCGCCTATCTCCACGACCTGGGGAAGGTCCGCGTGCCGCACGAGACGCTCAACAAACCCGGCCCGCTGACGCGCGAGGAGTTCGAGATCGTGCGGATGCATCCGATCTGGGGCCTCGAGCTGCTCGCGGCCGTCGAATTCCCCTGGGACCTGAAGCCGATCATCCGCTGGCACCACGAGCGCTACGACGGGACGGGCTATCCCGACCGGCTGCGCGGCGACGAAATCCCGGTCGCGGCCCAGATCGTCGGCATCGCGGATGTCTACGACGCACTCACCACCGCGCGCTCGTACCGGCCGGCCATGTCGCACGAGGCGGCGATGACGGAGATCGAGCGCTCCCGCGGCTGGTGGTCAGAGGCCGTCTACGACGCGTTTAGAGCAGCAGTGCCTCAACTCGATAGGCATGTACCATCTTTGCTCGAAGAGACCATCCGAAGACTGTAAACCGGCCGTCCTGAGACGCGACGAGCGCGAGTGAGTCGCGCTGCTCGTGAATGAACTGCGCGGCCGACAGATGCCGCGTCCCTCCCAGCTCCGACGCATGGACTTTCACCGGTGTGTGGCCGCGAATCGGCTCGCGGACGAGCACGTGCTCGACGAACGGCCCTGACTCGGTTCTCCCGATCTTTGCGCCGAACGCCAGCACGTCCCAGCGATCGCTCAGCACCACCGCGCCGTCGACCGCGGTCAAGCCGCCAATCGCATCGGTCGCTTCTTTGAATGCGCCGTCGCGCGTCCCATTGCGAACCAAATCGCCCAGCTTGGAAAACGGCGGCGCGACCTGGTAGGGGACCGATACGATCGACTTGCGCCAGGCGTCGGAGCCGTGCGGCACCACGAGGAGTGAGCCGCCGTGGTGGTGCGCACGCATCGACAGCGCGAGCGGCAAGAGCACATTGTCCGCGCTGCCCGAGGCGGGATCGAAGCCGAGCAATGTGCTGACGAAGTCCGGGCACTCGGACGCCAGCGTTCCCTCCGCGTCGACGATCTTGACCTGGTCGCCCTCGAGTACCGCGACGTTGGCGAACTTGCCGTCCGGATCGGCGCGGCGGTGCTTGATCACGAGCAAGCCGGGCTCGATCACTTCGAGGACGAAGCAGAGCGGCGGGAGGACGCGTGTCGCGCCCCAGACCGCCAGCCCCCCCCCGGTGCCGTTGTCCCACACCCCAAGGTGAATGCCCGGCCGCTCGACCGCCGGCGCGAGCTTCGTCAGGGTGGCGGGGTCGAGGGGCAGCGGGTGTTCGACGAGGAGGGCCGTGCCGGCGGGTGGCAGATACGCCACCGAAATCGTCGGCGCGCGGCCTTCCTCGCGCCGGAGACTCGCCCAGAACACGGCATTGATGATGCGCTCGATCGTGGCGGCGTCGGGGATATCGGCCTTGATCCCGGCGGCCTGCACTTCGCGGCGAAAATGCTCGGCGATCGTATGAGAGACAGTGTGCGCGGTCGGGTAGTCAAGACGGTGCATGTCTATCAAGTTACCCCACTCGAAAGAGTGCGAACAACCAAACGGGAGGCTCTAGGCAATGCTGATGATCGTCTTGCGGTTTACCCACGTGTTCTTCGGGGCGCTGTGGGTCGGGATGATGGCGTTCCAGGTGTTCTTCCTCACTCCCGCGCTCGGCCAGGCGGGGCCGGACGCCGGGAAGGTCATGGCCGCGCTGATGCGGATGCGCATCCCGCTCATCGTGCCGATCTTCGCGTTCCTGACACTGATCTCGGGGTTTTGGATGTTTCAGCGCCTGGCCGGTGGCGCGCCGGACGCGTTGATGGCGACGCCGATGGGAAAGGCGTTCGGGTGGGGTGGCCTGTCCGCGCTGGTCGCCTTTCTCATCGGCATCTTCGTCATGCGACCCGCGATGATGAAGTCGATGATGCTCGCCCAGTCGGGAGATCCCGCTCATGGTCCGGAGATTCAGCGGCTGCGCGCGCGTGGCGCCGTGGTGGGGCGACTAGTGACGATTATGCTCCTGTTCACGCTCGCGGCGATGGCGGTGGCTCGCTACCTGTAAAAGTAAGGTGACGCGAGCCTACGCCGGGTGAAGCTTCTTGAGCACATAGGTCGAAATCGCCGCCAATCCCACGACGGCGGCAACGAGCAACGCGCTCTCGCCGACCTTCTGGAGCAAGCCCACGGTCAACAGTCCGGCGAGCGGATTCTTGCCCGTGATGAGCGCGATCGCGCTGAGTAACGCGACCCACAGCACACAGCCGATCAGGACCAGGGGCAGCGTCTCGCGTCCTTGCGGCGACTCGTGGTGCAAGATCGCGCTCTGCTCTTGCCCGACCCACCAGCGCCACACGGTGCGCACGGCCATGTAGGCGAGCACGGCACCGAGGGCGATGAGCACGAGCAACGCCCCCCGCTCGAGGTCAGTCGGGGCGACGCGCTTCGCGATCCAGCGCGGCGTGAGCGCGGCGACCTTGCACATGACGTCGAAGTTGCGGTGGTAGAGCGCGACGCCGAGCGCGATGGCGATCGTGGTGAACGCGGTGCGGGCCATCTGCAGCCACGACACGCGCCAGCGCGCCCGCTGATCGATCGCGTCCGACTCGGCGGGCAGTTTGGCGAGCCAGACGCTCGCCGCCGTCTTGGCGCAGGCCCGCACGACCCGCAGCACGAACTCGTCGAGGTTGCGCCAGTAGACGGTGTGATCCTTGATGATCGAGCCCTCATTCCAGATCTGGTGCGACTCGATCCGCTTGGGATCGCCGATCAGTGTCGGCCCGGCAGGAACCGGATCGAGTGACGCGTAGATGTCGATCCAGCGCCCGAGCCCCGGCGGGCAGCGCACCGTCGTAAGAATCCGCTCCCAGTTCCTGGACAGAATCACGTAGATCGATCGGCCGAGCAGCAGCAGCGCGAACACGAGGATGAGGACCGACGCAACGGGAATCTGCTTCGGGTTCGCCTGCTGATAGAGGGCGACCATGCCCAGGATCGCGAACCCGGCGCCCCCGAACACGGAAATACGCTTGCCGTGCGTGGCGAGGCGTGGCGTGCGCGACTCGAGCATGCTGGAGAGCCTCACACCACCGAACCCCAGGGCGACCGACACCACCCCAAGCAGGAACGCCAGCACGCCGGCCTGCACCACCGTGAACATCGGGACACCGCCGCGCGTCACCTGCAGCGCGAGCCAGGTCGAGGCGGCGGAGATCAGGACCGACGCCCCCATGGCCAATCGCACCGGGTCCAGGACGATCTGCTTCGGCAGGGCTTCCGCTGTCCGCAGGATCGAGAGCGGATTGGTCCCCGCGCCGAACGTAATCAGGGTTTCGGGCTGCCTGGCCGGTGGCTCGTTGACGCCGGCGATGCCGCCGAGGGCTTCGAGCGCAACGGCTGCCCCCTGGGAGTGCGCGACGACGACCGTGCGATCGCAGCGCTGCTGCAATCCCTCGAGCCCTTCGAGGATCCGCGTCTTGATGAGCGCCGCGCGGACCGGGCTCTCGACAAAGACGAGGCTATCGCCCACCGTGGCAGTGAAGACGCGCTGCGCACTGAGGAGCGCGCCTCGGACCGCGGGAATGGGCAGCAGCCCCACCACCGCCACAACCACGAGCGCGAGCACGAGCAAGGGGGCGAACAGCAGGCCGAGGAACAGCTTCACGAGCGCGAGCGCGGCGGCGAACCACTTGGGCGTGTGGCCGGACTTGGCGAGCCAGTAGCGCTGGGCGATGTGGCTCGTCAGCGCCCACGGCAGCGCGCGCAGGCTCCAGGAGACCAGCTCGAAATACGTCGGGGCCAGGAACGACTCGGCCCACCATCCTTCCGACAGGAGCCAGTGGTCGGCTTTTCCCCCGTGCTCGAGCCGCAGCCGGGCTTCGGTGCGCTCGCCGTCGCCCCCTTCGAGGTCCTTGCCCGCGCGCTCGACGGTCGCGACGACGCTGCCGTTACTCGCCTGGGTGATGGTTCTGACGAGCACGTCGCCCCAGCGCGTGATCGTATCGCCGGCGGGTTGCGTGCCGATGCCATGAACGAGGAGGATGCCGAGTTGGTGCTTCGTGGTGGTCATGCGTGCGTGACCACGTTACCAAGCCGCCCTCGGAACCGCCAGAACGGAGGCTACATTCCCGCTATGAAATCGCGCTCCCCCTCTCGCAAGCTGCCGGCGTCCGGTCCTCTCCCCAAGCCCGAGAGCCCCCGTGAAGCACGCGAGGTGCTGAAGGCCGAAGCGTTCCCGGCGCCCGATGTGCAGCTCGTGACGATGACCGGCACCGAGTTCACGTCGATCTGTCCCAAGACCGGCCAGCCTGATTTCGGTACGGTGATCATCGAGTACGTGCCGAAGGATCTATGCATCGAGTCGAAGGCGCTGAAGTACTACCTGTGGTCCTATCGCAACGAAGGGGCGTTTTGCGAGGCGCTCGCGGCGCAGATTGCCGACGATGTCGTCTACGCCATTAAACCGAAATCACTCACGGTGCGTGTGACGCAAAACGTGCGTGGCGGGATCGCGCTCGTGGCCGAGGCTCGGCGCTAGTCGGGAAGCGTAGGGCCGCGGTACTCGCAGGTCGTGGTGCAGGTCTCGTGCACGATCACGGCCGTGAGATTGTGCAGCGCCGGTTTCAATCGCTCCCAAATCCATAGCGCGAGATGCTCGCTCGTGGGATTCTCGAGCCCCGCGATGTCGTTCAGGTAGTTGTGATCGAGCTGGTCGTAGAGCGGCTGGAACGCCTGCTTGATGTCTGCGTAATCGATGATCCAGCCCGTGTCCGGATCGATCGGTCCCCCGCACGCAATTTCGATCTTGAACGAATGCCCGTGCAGTCGCGCGCACTTGTGACCGGCAGGGACGTTGGGCAGCCTGTGGGCTGCCTCGATCGTGAACGCCTTCCGGATTTCCATCATCTGATTCCGAGCAGTTTGTGAGTCTGAAGGCTCAAGCGCCAGCGCGGGTGCTCGAGGCAGTAGCGTGCGGCCAGCTCGGTGTTCTGCTCGACGTCCGGGCCGTCCATCGGCTGCAGGAAAAACCAGCGAAAATCGAGTCGCTCGAAAGATGCCGGGTCGAGTAGGGGCGCAGCATGCTGCGCCCCTACCCCTGAACGCCTCTGGGGATACACCACCTTCAATTCGTCGCCGCTCCGCTGGACGAGCGACGTCCCAGCCTTAGGGCTCACGCAGATCCAGTCGAGTCCTTGGGGAGCGGCGATGGTGCCGTTCGTTTCGATGGCGATCTCGAAGCCGAGCGCGTGCAGGCGGTCGATGAGCGGGCGATCGAGCTGGAGGAGCGGCTCACCGCCCGTAACAACGACGAAGCGCTTCGACGTACCGTTCCCGAACCATTGGCCCCCGACTTCTTCGGCGACGAGCTCGGCGCTCGCATACTTGGTCCCGCCGACAAAGTCTGTGTCGCAGAACTGGCAGATGGAGGTCGCGCGATCCGCTTCGCGCCCTGTCCACAGGTTACACCCCGCGAACCGGAGGAACACGGCCGGTCGACCCGTGTTCGCTCCCTCTCCTTGCAGCGTGTAGAAGATCTCCTTCACAGCGTAGCTCATACCAAGGCTTCCGCGAATCCTTTGGCCCGGAGTTGGCACGCATCGCAGCGCCCGCATGGTTTTCCAGCGGGGCTTGGATCATAGCAGCTCAGCGTCAGATCGAAATCGACGCCCAGCTCCATCCCCTTCCTTATTATCTCCGCCTTGGTCATCCGAATCAGCGGCGTATGGATCCGGAGCCGCGAGCCTTCGACGCCGGCCTTGGTCGCGAGGTCGGTCAGCTGCTGGAACGCCGCGATGTATTCGGGGCGGCAGTCGGGGTAGCCCGAGTAGTCGAGCGCATTCACGCCGATGAAAATATCCTGGGCTCCAAGGACCTCGGCCCACGCCAGCGCAAAGGAGAGGAAGATCGTGTTCCGGGCAGGGACGTAGGTGACCGGAATCGTGTCGTCCAGTTCGCGATCCTTGGGCACGGGGATATCGCCGGTGAGCGCCGAACCGCCGAATTGGCGAAGGTCGATGTCGAGGATGACATGCTTGGCGGCGCCGAGGCTCGTTGCTACTCGACGCGCGGCATCGAGCTCGGCGGCGTGGCGCTGGCCGTAGCGAAACGACAGGGCGTAGCAGTCGAAGCCCTCGCGCCTGGCGATCGCGAGGGTGGTGGCGGAGTCGAGGCCGCCGGAGAGGAGGACGACTGCGCGTTTCATAGGGACGAAATGTAACCGAGAAAAAGCAGGTCCTTCGGAGAGGTGTCAGGGAGCGTAGCCGCTCGCGCGCAGAATCGCCTCCGGATCCTTCAGCTCGAGCAGCTCCCGCACCGCGGCACGCTTGTCCGCCGCGCGCGCGTAGTACGCACCCGCGATCCGGTAGCCCACCCAATAGCCGATGTCTACCGCGCCGTGGTTCTGTCCCGCCGGCACCATGCCGTTGTACATCCACGTGCGGATTATCGAATCCCCGGCAATTTCCATTACGCCCTGGAAGTCGACCCAGACCTCATGCTCATGCGCGCGCCCGTAGACCTGGCGCGGCGTGTTCGCGGCCCATGGTCCCACGGCGAGCTCGGACACAAAGTCGGCGATCCCTTCGCCGAGGGAGTGGCGCAGCAGGGTGTCGTGCTGGCCTTGGGGCATGGGCTTCTGCTGCGTATGCACAGCCTCGTGTATCACGAGGCCCACGAGCGATGCGAAACGATGCCAGGGCATGCCCTTCCGCGCCCAGTCAGGGAGCTCGTCGAGCGGCGTAGTGGGATCGCTCGCACTCTGCTCGGTGCCCATCAGCATGCCGCTCTCCGCGGTCGTGCCGCCGGTCGAGAGGGTGCCGATCAGGAAGTAAATGTTCGGGAATCGGGAGTCGGGATATAGGGCGGCAAGGTTGGCCAGGCCCCGGCGTATGCCCGATGTGATCGCCACGTTCGTATCGACCGAGAGCGTCGTGGCGCGCACGGCGGCGTAGTAGCGGGGGTATTGCGTGACCGCGTGCAGCAGCTGTTCGGCGGCGGATCGCTCGTAGAACGGAGCGGTGACTTTTCTCAGGCTATCGGGGGGCAGCGAGTCGCGCCGAGCTTTGGGCCAACCGGCGGCAGCCAGCCGCGCGCGGACGGTGTCGGGATTCATGAGCCGGACGCGCATCCAGTCGCGCAGCCCCGGCGAGCCGGGTTGCAAATAGACCGTCTCGAGGATGCGCACCCGCTCCGCCGAGTCTTTGCCGGCGGCGAGATCGTAGGCGCGCCAGAAGTTCGGGATGTCGCGGGTGACGATCTGGACGGAATCGACGGGCGCCTGAACGGTGAGGAAGAGTGAAAGGAGTAACATGTCGCGGCCTCGCGGGGCTCGGATGAGGAAAGCTATGCAGAGTTGTGATGTAGGGGCGCAGCATGCTGCGCCCCCACTTGACGTCGCGCGAAAACGCGTCTAGCTACCTAGTTAATGCCCTACGCCATGTGTCTCGGCTGTCCATGTACCATGTCCCATTTGCCCGGGAGACGGCCGTAGTGTAGCGCGAGGAGTTACGGAGTGTGACGCGGCTGTGGTCCCCGGAGGCTTGGGAACTGCAGCCGTTTTCGTTTTATCACAAAGGAGAAGACATGCCAGAAACCCTAGCAGCTGTATCCGACATCGCGGCCCGTGGCTACGCGCGTCCCGAGGTGCTCGTCTCCACCCGGTGGGTGGAGGAGCATCGCACCGATCCGAAGGTCCGCCTGCTCGAGTCGAACGAGGACATCCTGCTGTACGAGACGGGGCACATTCCCGGCGCCGTGAAGATCGACTGGGTCACCGAGCTCAACGATCCGTTGGTGCGTGACTACGTGGATCGCGCGCGCTTCGAGCGGCTGCTGCGCGCCAAGGGCATCAACAACGACACCACGATCGTGTTCTACGGCGACAAGAACAACTGGTGGGCGACGTATGCCTTCTGGGTGTTCAAGCTGTTCGGCGTGGAGAATCTGAAAGTGCTGGATGGCGGCCGGCTGCGCTGGGCGGACGAGGGGCGCGATCTGCCGACCGAGGTACCGAAGTATCCTCAGGGCAACATCACCGTGAAGGAGCGCGACGACGCGCGGATCCGCGCGTTCCGTGCCGAGGTGGAGCAGCACGTCAAGCGGAGCGGCAAGCTGGTGGATGTGCGCAGCCCTGAGGAGTATCGCGGCGAGCGGCTGCACATGCCGGAGTATCCGAACGAAGGCGCGCTGCGCGGCGGCCACATTCCGGGCGCGAAGAGTATTCCATGGGGTCGCGCGATTACGCCCGAGACCCACACGTTCCGGCCGGCTGCGGAGCTGCGCACGATTTACGAAGCGGAGAACGGACTGCAGACGACCGACAACGTCATTGCCTATTGCCGGATCGGGGAGCGATCCTCGCATACCTGGTTCGCGCTCACGTATCTCCTCGGCTTCAAGAACGTGCGCAATTACGACGGCTCGTGGACCGAGTGGGGCAACACGGTGCGCGCGCCGATCGAGAAGCCGTAAATGGATCGCGAGACCCGGATTGCCTGGCTGGTCGATCATTACCACCGCCCGCGTCACAAGGGCGCGCTGGCGTCCGCCGACGCGCGTGTGCCGGGCGGCAATCCGGGATGTGGCGACATCATCACGGTGTATGTGAAGGCTGAGCCGGGAGCGAATCGCATCGGCGCCGTCAGTTTCGAGGGCGTGGGGTGTACGCTCAGTCAGGCAGCGGCGTCAATTCTCGCAGAGCGCATCAATAAGGATCGGCCGCGTTTCGAGGAGATTCTCGAGTATCCGCCGGAGCAGATGATCGATCTCCTGGGCCGCGACATCGCCGAGGCGCGGCCGGGGTGCGCGCTGCTGGCGCTGGGGACGCTCAAGGGGGCGGTGAAGACGGTCGAGATGAATCGCAAGCTGCGTGAGGCAGGACACAGCGACGAGCAGATTCGCGAGCTCAGGCGCGCGATTGCGGAGCAAGGGGAAGAGACCGGTGTGGTGGTAGGGGAGGGGGCGGAGCAAGCGGCCGCGAGATGAGGCGGCGAAGGGCGGCGAGGGGCGGCAAAACTCCAAGGATCTGCTTGCTCAGGATGACACCGCAACCGCCCCGACATACCCCGGCGCCGGTCGCAGCGTAAACAGCGACCAACCACCACACCGCACCGCAGCCTGTGCCGGCTCGGTGCTGATCGGCACCGAGAAGCTCGCCAACGGTATCGTCAGACCCTCGCCGCGCCCCTTCACGTACGCTTCCTTCATCGTCCAGCAACTGAAAAACGCTTGGTCGTAGAGGTCGCGGGGCACGCGACTCAAGGCGTCAACTTCTGCTGCCGAGAAGAAACTCCCCGCGACGTCGGCGTGATTGGAGTCCCGGTGCCGTTCGATCCATTCGACATCGACGCCGACATCGGCGTGGCGGGCGAGGGCGATGAGGGCAAGGTCGCCTGAGTGAGCAACGTTGAACTTCAGCCCCCCCCGGCCGAAGTCGGGGTGCAGCTCAGGCTTGCCGAACGCGTTGTAGATGAAGCGGACCTGGCCAGGATGGGTGTCCAGGTATCGTCCCAGCAGCTCGCGCAGCGCCGCGCGCGCGACCACGAAGCGCCGCCGGTCCTTCTCGAAGCAAAACCGCGCGCTGCGATTTCGCTCGTCATCCGAGAGCGTCGCATAATACGGCTCGGGAGCGACATCCAGGCGAACGGACCAGCATCGGACGTCCATCATTCGGCCAGCGCGACCACCACTTCGCGGGGGCCTTCGAATGCCTCCCTGCCGTGGGCAGCCCGAATGTTGTCCACGACAAGCACGTCGCCGGCCTGCCACGGCTCGCGCACGGTGTGTGCCTCATAGACCTCGTTGATCAGCTGGATGACATCCGGCTCGATCGGGTCACCGTTGCCAAAGCGCGTATTGAAGGGCAGCCCATCCGCACCGTAGACCTCCACGAGGTACTCGCGCAACTCGGCGGCAAGCGTCCACTCGCTGAGGAATGCGACCTGGTTGAACCAGCAGCGCCGGCCGGTGAGCGGGTGAGGTACGATCGCGGGGCGGCGCTGCCACGTGCGCAGCGCGGCGCTGCCGTCCCCGTCCTGCCACTCGAACCGAATCTCGTGCGTGCGACAGTAGCGCTCGATCGTGTGGCGGTCGTCCGTGCCGAATGCATCCGCGAGCGATGCTCCGATGTCGTCGTGGTAGTTGCGAATCAGCATCCAGCCCAGCCGCTCGAAGCGCCCGACCAATTCGGGCGGCAGCGCCTCCAGGACGGCCGCCGCGTCGGCGACGGGGGTCGCGCCGCCGGCCGCGGGCGGCTGGACGCACGCGAAGAGCATGAGACTGGGAGGCTCGTGCACGTAGCTGAGCTCATGATGCATGCACATTTGCTGGGTGGGCGGCCATTTCGATGCCGAGTAGACCCCCTGCGCATAGCGGTCCCGGGGCGCGAAGGCCTCCTTGTCCGGCATCAGGTGGCCGAGTTGCCGGAACACGCGCTCGGCACCGGCGGCATCGTGCAGTCCGAGCCCGCGAATGAGGAGCGATCCGTGTTCGGCGACGAAGGCGCGGACGGCCTGGCGGTCGACGGCCGACTCGAGCCGCAGCAGCGGCGGTTTGCCGGGCTGCCGGTCCGGGCGGATCCCGGACACCGCCGCGGACGTCGTCATGGCGCGCGACCATGGACCAGCGTCGCCTGATCGGCGAGGATCGGATGTGCCGCGAGCTCCTTGAAGGACAGCGTGCGGTCGAGAGCGATCAGGAGCTGCAGCGCGGACAGCGACGTGCCGCCGAGCTCGAAAAAATGAGCCCGTCTGTCGATCTGCTCCCTGGGGATGCCGAGCACCTTCGCCCACGCCGTGGCGAGCCATTGCTCGGTGGCCGTAACGGGGACCTCGCGCTTCTGCTCGGCGGCAGCCCGCTCTCCGGCGAGCGCCGTCAACGCTTTCCTGTCGATCTTGCCGGTGCTCGTCAGTGGCAGACGCTCGAGCCAATGGAAAGCCGCCGGGATCATGTACGTGGGGAGCGTCGCGCGGAGCCGTTCTCGCAGTCCCCCATCCAGCGCTTCCGGGCCGGCGTAGAACGCCGCCAGCTGCTTGCCGCGCTCGGCGTGCTCCGTCACCACGACCGCTGCTTCCTTGACGCCGGGCAGCCGCACCAGCCGGTCCTCGATTTCGCCGATCTCGATGCGGAAGCCGCTGATCTTCACCTGGCTATCGCGGCGGCCAAGGAACTCGAGCTTGCCGTCGGGCAGCCACCGCCCGTAGTCACCGCTGCGGTAGCGGCGCCCCCCCAGGCGCTGCGGATCCGGCAAGAATGCGCTTTGCGTGCGCTCCGGGTCGTTGATGTATCCCCGGCCCACGCACATCCCGGAAAAGACGATCTCACCGGGTTCGCCGAAGGGCACCGGTACCAGGTCCTCGTCCACGACGTCGATCTGCACGTTGTTGATGGGGCGGCCCAGCGGAACCCGTTCCCCGGCCGGTGGCCGGTCCAGGATCTCGTGATTGGTGTCGTCCGACGTCTCGGTGAGCCCGTACGCGTTCACCAGTTTGATCCGCGGTTGCACCGCGAACCACCGCTCGACCAGCTCCTTCTTCAGGGCCTCGCCCGTCGCCACCACGTATCGCAGGTCCTCGAGCCTGCGTGGGTGCTGCGCCAGATAGGACACGAGCAGGTCGAGGTAGGACGGCACGACCTGGACGACGTTGACCTTGGCGTGGGCGATCGTATCGATGAAACGCCCGGCGTCGAGAATGATGTCCTGCTCGACCAGGAGCGTGCGGGCGCCGACCAGGAGTCCGGCAACCAATTGCCAGAGCGAGATGTCGAAGCACTGGGGCGCCGTTTGGGCCACCACGGTCCCCACGTCGATCCGCAAATCGTCGATCTTGGCGAAGAGATGGTTGAGAAATCCCAGGTGCTCACACATCGCTCCCTTCGGCTCGCCGGTAGAGCCGGAGGTGAAGTAGATGTAGGCGAGCTGATCGGGGGTGACGGGCACGTTCAGGTCGGTGGCGGGATGGCCCTCGGCGTACGCCGCGTCGATCAGGAGAGACGCGGCGCCGGTGCGAGCACCGCTGCCGTCGCTGAGTACCAGGCGACAGCCGGCGCGCGACAGCATAGTCGCGATGCGCTCGGCGGGAAAATGCGGCTCGATCGGCAAGTACACGCCACCGGCCTTGAAAATCGCCAGCACGGCGGCCATCCAGTCGAGGTTCCGCTCGGTCATCACGCCGACGACCGCTTCGCGCGTGAGCCCGCGCGCCACCAGGGCTCGGGCAAGCTGATTGGCGCGGGCATTGAGCTGCCGGTAGGTGAGCTGGCGGTCGCCGTGCACGGCGGCGATGAGGTCGGGGCGCTCCCGCGCCTGGATCTCGAACAGCTCGTGGGCCCGGCGATCGGGAAGCTTGCGGCCCGGTCCGGCGCTCATGTCACAGCACCCGGCGGTAGGGGCGCAGCATGCTGCGCCCCTTCCCGCCCCACTCTTTCGCCTACTCGCATGGGCTGGCGTTGCCAATATGTCAGCGATCTCCACAGCCATTCGATCGGGCCAAACTGGAATCGCCGCAGCCACCACACACTGAACGGGATCTGGATGAGGAAGATCGTGATGGTGAGGAGCAGGCCAAGCGCCGGTCCGACCTTGCCGAAGAGGGCGAGGCCGTAGCTATAGAAGATCGTAGTGCAGATGAGCGACTGCAGCAGATAGTTGCTGAGCGCCGTGCGCCCGACCGCCGCCAGCGGCGCGAGGCGCCGCCGCCAGGTCTCACGGTGCGTCAGGAGAATGATGCTCGAGGCATAAAAAAGCGTCAGGGCCGGTGCGGCGACGACCAGGCACAGCCGTCCCACATTTTGCGCAACCGACGTGGGCGACGGAGCGAACGATCCTCCGGCCGCGAACGCCGCGTTTCCAGCGACGCCGATGATCAATCCCCACCGTTGCACGCGGCGGATGAACGGGAGATGCGCAGAGACATCGTGGAAGATCCGGCGCCGCCCGGCATACAGCCCGAGCAAGAAGAGGGCGAGCACGTAGGCGTCATCGGTATCGGGCGACATGTCCCTGGGCAGCTCGCTCGCTCTGAGTGTGACCATGTCCGTATACGAGCCGCGCGCGTACGTGTCCGAGAACTCGTCGACGGTTCCATCATCTTCAGATCCATTCTCGTATGCGATCCATTCCTTCACGTGCGGATTCACACGGCCGGTGATGGCGGAGTACGTCGTGAGACTGTAGAGCAAGATGGGAATGGCGAGCAGGGCACCTGCGCCGACCAGCAGGGTCTTGGGCGAAGTGCGGCGAAACAGGAGCAACACCAGGCCGAGTAGCGCGTAATCGTGCAGGATGTCGCCATCCCACACGAGCAGGAAATGCGCTACGCCAATCAGGAACAACACGCCCAAGCGGCGCGCGTAGAGCGGCAGAAACTGCGCGCCGCGCGCGTCCGCGCGCATCATCTGCACCGCCAGACCCAAACCAAAGAGGAATGAGAACAGCGCTTTGAATTTCTCTTGTGCGAAGAAGTAGATGAGGAGTTGGGCTGGTCCACCGCCAGCGCTGCCTTCAGGCAGGCTGAAGAGCTGCATGTTGACGATGAGGATTCCCAGAATCGCCACGCCGCGCAGAATGTCGATCGCCTCGATCCGCTCCTGGCGCAGCACGGGTCCGATCACATTTCCCTCGCCGGATTGCCGCCCCACCTCGAGGCTCGTGGGACCGTCTCGCCCTTCATCAGAAATGAATCGGCGGCGAGCACCGCGCCGTCCTCCATCGTCACGCCATAGTGCACGAAGGCGCCAACGCCGATCGTGCAGCCCGAGCCGATCGTCATGGGGCCGGACTTGTACGTGCCGTCCTCCTGTGAATCGCACTGCAGAATGCTTTGCTGATTGAGCGCGCACTCGTCGCCGATGACGGTGAGCGTCGGCTCGGAGATGAAGACGCCGTCGTCGAACACGCGCTTGCCGAACCGCACCCCGATCAGTCGCCACAGCACGCTCTTGAACGGCGTACCGTCAAACAGGTGCAGGAAGTTGATCGGGTGCAGCTTCCACACGCGCTCGACCCACCAGAAGCGGGAGTCGTAGATCGAGCAAATGGGCGGAGGCGGTGGGCCCAGGGATTCGAAGCAGCGCTCCACCAGGGCGTAGTAGATCGCGGCAGCGACGGCGCTGAGCGCGAGCAGCGCCCCGGTGAAGGCATGTGAGCTCTGGAGCGCGGCCAGGTCGATCAGCACCATGAGGAAGACGCCAAGCCAGCGCGTGGTGAGAAAAATCCCGATCGTGCCGAGGTTGAAGCGATTCTTGGCGGCAAGACCGCGGCGCAGCGCGTCGCCCGTGCGCAGATGGTCGAAGCGGCTGTCGCGTTCGACGGACCGCGGGATCTCGAACGGTGGCGAGCCCAGCAGCCCCACGCCTTGATAGGTCTTGCCCTCGATCGGGACCATGACCTTGGTGCCGAGCAGGACGTTCTCGCCCGTCTTTGCGCCCGCCGGGAAGTTCACGTAGTTGCCGACGAAGTTGCGAGGCCCGATCGCCGCTCGGCACACCCGGAACGACGTGCTCGAGACGTCGTCGTTGAAGACGTTCAGACCGTCGGCGATCATCGTGCCGGTGCCGACGGACGTGAGGAACGGGTTCGTGGTCACCACTTCGCTGCCGAAGTTCGACCCGGTCTGCACGAGCGGCGTGAGGCGCCAACCCAGCCATCTCAGGAAGTGGACGATGTAGGAGCTGTCGCCGAAGAGCAGCGGGAGGAACCGCATCCGGCTCAAGCCTCCGATGATGCGATACACCGAGTAGCGAAAGCCGTACAGCGGGTAAACGGTGTCCGGCTCGACGAACGCGCTCAACAGGCGCGGCACAATGCCGATCGCCAGGAGGCCGAGCAGCACGAGGCCGAAGAAGAGGACAGACGAGAGAGTCAGCGCCCTGATCACGAGGCCGGTCTCCAGGCTCGAGACCCACACGGACAGCAGGTCCAGGCCGCCCTCGAGCAGCGGGACATAGATGAAGAGGATGACGAGCAGCGTGAGCGTGCCGGCGATGGCGCGGCGCAGGCTGCTCACGCTCGCGGGCGGTACCCTCAGGTAACTCACGTCCGTGCGCTGCGCAGGAGATCCGTGCCACCGCTCGCCGGCCGGGACGGCCTGGCCGCTGTGGAGCGCGGAAGAGTGACCGAGCTGCGCGCCGTCACCCATCCTGGTGTCGATATCCAGCACCGCCATCTCGCCGACATAGGCGTGTCGGCCCAGGGTCACCGGTCCGATTTCGATCCGGCCCGCTTGGCCGCGGTAGCCGGCGAAGCTCACTTCTCGGCGGATCACCGTTCCCGCGCCGATCGAGAGCAGGTCGGTGCAGACTGGGATTCGGCGAGACAGGATCAAGGAGCCGGGGCCGATGTTCGCGCCGAGTGCGCGCAGGTAAAGTCCGTAGAGAGGTGAGCCAACAAACAGGTACGGGGCCGGGTTGGACCGAATCAGCGTCTTCACGATCCAGAAGCGGACGTAGTCGAGACTCCAGAGCCGGATCTGCCGCGGCTTCCAGCGACCGATCAGCAGCCACTTTGCCGCGATCGGAATCGCGCACACCACGAGGAATGCCACCGCGCCGAAGAGCAGCAGGCGCACCACCCGCTCGACGCCTACGCTTGCGCCGACGAAGAGTTGATAGCCCTGGGTGGCGGCGAGCACGCTCAGGTACGAGAAGCCGAGGTAGAACAGCGCTTGCAGCGTGCCGCACAGGACAAACTCGCGCGCGTTGGTCGGCGTCGGGGACGGCGGATGGGCGGATCGGCGGATGGGCGGATGGGCGGTCGCGACGGCCACGGCGAGTCTTCGGATCGTGGGGTTCGCGTAGACGTCCTTCATCGATACCGCCGGCAGGTCACTGCGTTTGCGCACCCGCGCGCAGAACTGCGCCATGAGCAGGGAGTCGGCGCCGAGGTCGTTGAAGAAGTCGCTGTCGACCGGCACGTGCTCCATGCGCAGGACGCCAGCCAGCAGATCAGCGAAGCTGGCCTCGACGCCCGTTTCGATCACCGCGGTCATCGCACCGTCTCGTAGAAGAAGTCCGGTATGCGTTGGTCGTCGCCTCGGGCGACAGCCTGGTCGTACACCCACTTGCCGACCGCCACGTCGAGTATCCCCATGCCAAAGGGCGAGAAAATGATCGGGCGGCTCCGATTCACCGCCTTCTGTCCCTGGATGATCTCGGCGAGCGTGGCGGTCACGAAGTTGCGGTTCCCCGACAGCTGCTCGGCGAGGTGGGGCGACGTGCTCGCGGTCATGACGTGCTCGACGTCGTCGACCACGTTCTGCGAGCGCAGCAGGATCTCGGGCGCGAGATCGCGTAGCGAGATGTGCAGCACCACCGGGTTGTGGTCGAACAGCCACTGATCGGCGATGTGCGGCGCGGACGCGACCGTCGTGAAGACGACCAGATCCGACGCGCTCAGCAGGTCGGTCACGTGGGGGACGATGGTGAGGGAGCGGTGGTGCTCGGCGCGGCAGGCCGTGCGCTTGAACTTCTCACTTTCGGCAAGCTCGGTGTCGTACAGCCGGACTTCCTTGATATCCCAGCCGGTGCCGATGAGGAAGTCGTAGACGTAGCGCGCGATGAACCCGGTGCCCACGATGCCGAGCGACTCGACCTTGCGCGATTGCCCGTTCAACCAGTAGGCGGCGAGCGTGGCCGACGCGGCCGTCCGCGCCGCCGAGATTATCGAGCTCTCGAGAATGGCGAAGGGGTAGCCGGTCTCGTAGCTGTTGAGGATGAGCACCGCCGAGGCACGCGGAATGCCGCGCTTCACGTTGCCGGGGTAACTGGCGATCCACTTCAGCCCGGCGACCGCGAAGCCGTCCCCCACAAAGGCCGGCAGCGCGATGATCCGGCAATCGGGCTTCTCGGGGAAGCGCAGAAAGTAGCTGTGCGGGTTGATCGCCTTGCCCCGGGCGTGCGCGAGATACGCGTGCTCGACGGCATCGATGCACGCTTGTCGCTGCGCACAGATGACGTCACTGACCGCCTTTCCGTTGATGATGGAGAGCTCGAAATCCATGGGACTCCTAGAGTCGGGACGCCCACGTGGGATCGAACACGGTGTCGAGATACGGTGTGCCGCGATCCGCGCAAAGGAACAGCACCCTGGGGCGTTTGGATTTCATCTTCGGCGCATAGCGCTTGACCGCCGCAAATGCGGTGCCGCTGGAGCCACCCGCGAACAGCCCGTGGGTGACGAGGAGCTCACGGCACGCCGCCACAGTCTCGCGCTCGGGGATCAGGACGACGTCATCGATGAGCGCCTCGGACACGAGGGGCGGGACGATGCTCGACCCGACGCCGGGGATGTGGCGCTTCCGCGGCGCGTCGCCGAAGATGACGGACCCCTCGGTGTCGACGGCGATGATCCGCACCTTGCGGTAGCGCTCCTTCAGCCGGCGCGACATCCCGGTGATCGTCCCGCCGGTGCTGACGCCGATGAAGACGTAGTCGAGCGAGTCGAACTCGGCGCAGATGTCGCCCGCGGTGAGGTGGTAGTGCGCGTCCACGGCGTCGGGATTGGCGTACTGGTTCGGCCAGTACGCGTGCGGCGTGGTGGCGCAGAGCTGTTGCACCATCTCGAGGCGCGTCTTCAGGAATCCGCCGGTGTCGTCGCGCTCCTCGACCTTCACCACCCTGTCACAGCTGCGCCGCAGGAACGACTCGTACGTCGCGGAGATGTTGGGATCGATCACCGGGATGAACCGCAAGCCGACGAGGCGCGTGAATGCGGCGAGGGCGGAGGCAAAGTTCCCCGATGACGACTCGATCACGGTGGTCTCGTCGCAGATCTCACCGCGCTCGGCGGCCCGCTTGAGGATCCAAAAGGCGGGGCGGTCTTTGATGCTGCCGACCGGGTTCATGTACTCGAGCTTCGCGAACAGCTGCATGCCCGGGACCACGAGCGGCACATGCGGTGTGGGCCTGAGAACGTTGCCGAGCTGAGCGAGGCGTGTGACGAGACTCGGCCCCCGCCGCGGTGTTCGGATGGCCGGGGCGGCGGTCGCAGTCATTTAGAATTCTCCCCCCATGCTGAGCCTGACCAGGAGGTAGGTGGGTCGTGGAGTCGCCGCGCGTATCGCGGGGTCGACGATGGTGCTGAACTCGAAATGGGCGCCTGTGTAGAGGCGCCCCCGGTACACTGTCAGCCACGTCGCGGCGCGGACGCGGTCGAGCGCCCGTTTGGCGAGCCCCGCGTAGTCGGCGTTGAAACGCGCGGATCCGTATCCGGCGCCGAGTGAGCCGCCGAGCTCGAGGGTTGGTGTGACCTTGTGCTCGGACTCGATCCCGGCATCGACGAAGTACGCGCCCGTGTATGTCAGGACGTCCAGGCTGTGGCGCGTGAACAGCCGAACCGGCCCCACGTCATACGACAGGTCGAGCCAGCCTTCGAGCGAGTGGTCCCGCTCGGCGTTGAGCGCGTCATGATAGAAGTACATCCTGACGGCGGGCCCGACGGTGACTTTGCCCCAGGTTTGCTCGTGGGTCAGCTCCAGCTCGACGATCTGCGGGCGGGCGCCGTCGGTGGTTTGGGCGACCGGGAAGCTGCTCCACGCCGAAAACTCGGTGCCGGCGCCCGAGAACCACAGCATCGGTTGCACGACGGGTCGGTCGTTGATGATGAAGCCGCGGTCTGCATGGCCGGAGCGGAATGCGATTTCGATGCCGTAGGTCGGCCGCTGCGGGATGTCCTGCGCGCGCGCGGCAGGCGCGCACGCGAGGAGCGCGAGCGACATCAGCCCATTCGAGCAGTGCGATTTGGTATTGATCACGCGAGCGTTTTTCCTACACCGGTTTTTCGCGCGGGATGGTGTGGCAATGGCGCAACAGCGGCAGGCGTTGCCGTGATGCGGTTTACGACGTTTATAACTGCTTTGCGAAACGGGTTTTAGCGCGCGTGCGTTACCTCGCGCGGACGCGGGGCATCTTCACTGTTTCTCTGGTTGAAAAAAAAGTTGTTACGGGGTGATGGAACCTGGTAAGAAAAGCGGCGGCTGGTGAAGCGGCGGCAGGTGAAGCGGCGGCAGGTGAAGCGGCGGCAGGTGAAGCGGCGGCAGGTGAAGCGGCGGCAGGTG
>DATLXS010000081.1:0-4565 GCA_035575675.1 Gemmatimonadales bacterium | reverse complement strand
CTGGCTCAGCAGCTGCCGCACTTCCGCCAGCGCCTGCTCACGCTGCGCGGCCCTTTCGACCTGTCGCCTCGCCTCTTCCAGCTTGCGTTGCCCCAGCTCGGCAGCGACGAACAATCCGAGCACCGTCGCCAGCAGCAGCGCCACCAGCGTCATCTGGCGGGCAGCGGTGGAATTCACGCTAGATGACCGAGGCATGTCCCTGAAACTCAATGCAAATCGGTATCGCGACACTAACTCGCGGGCGATGTTCCACACTGAATGCATCATACCGCGATCGTTCCCCCGGGAGGTCCAGAAACCTCGACGCGGGCGCGTCGTCCATTCAGCGCGCAGCGATCGCCGTGGCCCGATCATGATGAGCCTCGCGGTCGAGATCACTAGCTGTAGTTTCCACGGGATGGTGCTGCGACCGCAGCAGACGGACGTTGGAGGGCGCATACAACTATCCACCGAGCATGCAGAACCGTCGGTCGGCGGGTGACTGAAGAGATGTTAGGATTTCAGCTACAGAACGGGGGCAGTGGCACGCTCCGTTGTGCGCAGCAGCAGCGCTGGGCGCTGCGCTCACGCGAGATCCTGCGCGGCAAACTCGCTTTGATCAGCTCATCCAGGACGATGTGGGTCCGAACATGCTCATGGCGTGTGACGAGGTAGGCCGGATGTAGGAGGTCCCCTACTCCACAATCCGACAGGAACCGACATCGAAGCGGGTTCGGTGCCGTCACACGACCTCATGCACAGCCTTTATGCTTCGCGCCTCAGGTGGTCCGGCTGCGGGTGAGGAAGACCTCCCATGATGGAAGCTGCGTTGGTCTCGCGGGGCGCCGAACAAGGGGCACTCCGCGCCCGCAATGCGGAACTCGCCAGCCAGCTGCGCGCGGCCGCCCTCGAAGGCGACGATGCGCGCATCAGACGCCTGTTGTCGGAGCTGCTGCGCTTTCAGGGACTGAGCAAGGGACAGCGAGTCTCGCTGCAGATGAAGGCGTTGCTGAACGTCGTGCAGGCCTTGCGCTGCGTAGCGCTGACGGATGATCTCACCGGATTGTGCAACTGGCGTGGCTTCATGCAGATGGGGACGCGGCTGCTGGACGTCGCGGCCCGCGACGGGCACGCCGCCCACCTGATCTACTTCCAGGTGAACGATCTGCAGCGGATCACCGAGAAAATCGGCCGCTCCGCGGGCGAGGTCCTGATCCGGCAGATGGGCAACTTCATGCGCGATCTGTTCCCGAGCTATGGCGTCTATGAGGTCATAGGCCGGTTGAGCGGCGCGGAGTTCGCCGCCCTGACGACGAGCTCCGAGTACGCCTCGCGCAGCGCCATCCTGCTGCGCGCGCGCCGGCCGCAGACGCGAAGCTCCGATCTTCCGGGGCTGTCACTGAGCGTAGGAGTCGCGCACTTCAATTCACGGCGTCCCGTAGGCATCGACGAGCTGCTCACGGACGCCAGGCAGGCAATGCACGAGCACAAACGGGTATCGCAACTCGCGTCGTCCGAGATGACCCCCCACACGGTCTGACGCGTCTTTAACGGCCTCGAGGCGGAGGACGAGAGGTGACCTGAAGGTTCTGAGCGTGTCTGCGCTGCCAGGATGGCAGTGCGATCAAGCATGAAGACCATGCCAGGGATGGCAGCCGCGTCCAGGGACGGCAACGCTATCAGACCCCGCTCAGAATCCTACGGTCATCGCCCCCGCCTCCGAGGCCGCTCCTTTTTTCCCCTTTTGTAGCCTCCGGCTCACCCATTGAGCTCGTCCGTGCGCGCTCGGCGGATACTCTGCGTCTTGACCTGCGTCATCACCGCAGGGGGCGCGGTGTGCGGATGCGCCGCATACACCGCCTACAGAAAGTGTCGACCCGACGGATGCCCCGGCGACGCGAAGGGTCGCAGCTTTGAATCCTGCCCCCATTTACCGCTTTGCCTAGCTCGCACGAACGTCGACAATTGACCCGATGCAGTCAGTCAAGAACGGCAGCTTTCAGGTAGGCAACTGACCGAACTTCGCGACGCCGCTACTCCGGCAGCTTCATCTTGCGCAAGAACGCCTTGTAGCGGGGATCGGGTTCGAGATTCTTGAGTCGCAGGTCTCCCTTGACGAGATAAAGTAGCGGATCCTTCTGCGCGTAGGCGCGATCGAGCCATCGGAATGCCTCATCCTTCTCGCCCCTGTACGCATATGCCTCCGCAATGCCGAAGGCATCGTCGGTCGCGTGTTCGCGCGTGAGGGCGGCGAGCTGGGCATCGGAGGCCGCCTTGCGGCCGAGAGCGTGGTAAATGAGGACCAATCCTTGCGCCCGGTCAGCCGTGGTCTGCTGCTGCTGCATTACCTTCATGGCTTCATCACGTCGGCCAAGCGCAAGCAAGATGACAGCCAAATTGTACGGCGCGCTCGCATACGTGGGACTGAGCTCAAGCACCCTGCGCTCCGTCGCTTCCGCTCCAGCCAATCTTCCCGCCCGCGCGTAAATCCCGGAGAGCATATTCTTTAGCCCTGGATCGAGCGGGTCGCGCGCGATCACCGAATTTAGCTGTCGGACCGCTTCGTCCCAATGACCCAGTGCTTCGGACAACCTCGCGGCGCAGGTCAGCGCCGTGGGGTCACGCGGCGACAACCGCAGCGCTTCTTTGATCTCGGCGTCGGCGGCCTCCCAGTCCCAGTCATAAGCGGTGTGAACCCAGCCGAGCGATGCATGCGCCTCGCCCGATTTTGGATCGAGCCTGATGGCGGTCTCAAGACTCCGGCGCGCTCGCTCGTAGGTCTCAACCACGGGGGCGAAGCCAAACTCCGCTTGGAAGATGAATATCCAGCCAAGTCCGGTTGCCGCGGCCGCAAAACTCGGGTCGAGGTTGAGCGCCTGTTGGTAATAGTTGGCTGCCTCTTCGAAGCCCTCCTTGTCGAAGCGGTCTGAAACGTACAGTCCGCGCAGGTAGAGGTCGTATGCCTCCGGATTCGTCGAAACGTCGTGCGGGTAAAGGACGTCACTGCCGACGATGATGTCCAACGCCCGAGCGACGCCTGCTGCAAGCTCGCCTTGCAGTTTGAGCACATCGCCAAAAGGTCGGTCGTATGAATTCGACCAACGATGAACCCCGTCGTGAGTGCCGATGAGCTGGGCAGTCACGCGCACGCGATCACCGGACCTGCGAACGCTGCCTTCGAGCACGTAGGCGGCGCCGAGCTTTGCGCCAATGGTGCGCAGGTCATCATTCTTTCCCTTGAACTGAAATGAGGAGGTGCGCCCGATCACCCTTAGCGTTGGAATGCCCGCCAGCACGTTAAGTATTTCCTCAGAAAGGCCATCGGCGAAGTACTCCTGGTCCTTCCTTTCGCTCATGTCCGTGAAAGGCAGGACGGCGATCGAGTTTTCAGAGATCGTGGGCTGAGCGGGAGCGCCGGCCGCAGGAGCGAGTGAAGTCGTAGGGACTGGTTTCTCCTGCGCCACGCGATTCGAGAGGTAGAACTTGTCTACCAACAGCGCAGCGAGTGCCGCCACGACTAAGACGCCTCCGGCTGCAAGCAGAATCCAGTTAAGACGTAACTTGGGACGTGCCGCCCGCGCTGTAGCGGCTGACACTTCAAGAGGCACAGCAGGGGTGTTCCGCGGCGCGGTTCGCGCGGGATCTCGAATGTCGTCGATCAGCTTGGCGTAAGCGGCCTCCATGCGGCCCGTTTGAGCTTCGACCCACTGCGATTCACTGAGGAAGTACTCGAGCGCAGGAGTCAGCGGGGCAGCATCGATGCGCAGTGCAATAATCGGGCGCTTCCTGGACGAAGCACGCTCGATCTCTCTGCTGACGTGTGAGGACGCGGCGGCGCTTTCCGACAACACCAGCACGACGGCCTTCGCACCGCTGATCGCGCGAACGATCGCGTCCGCGTACTGCGCTCCGGCTTTGACGTCGCGCGGTGCGATCCAGCATTTGACGCCGTTTTGCTCCAGGGCCTCGACCAAGGCACCTGCGACGGCCGCGTCCTGCGACGCGTAGCTGATGAAGACGTGGATGGATGCGTTGGGGACCTGCACTGCTGCCGGCGGGTCAGTCGGCGGCGGGCCCGTACCCGATTCGGATGCTTCTCCCGACATTCCCCGCCCCCCATACGCTCTTGCTTCTTGCCGACAGGATGCGCCGGGGGCATCGGGCCCGCAACTTGCGGCCAGGCGCCCGCCTACTTTGCGACTCGGCGCTATTTAGCCGCAGTGGCGTATCGGGAATGGCCGCTTTCCGGCACACATTTCAGCAAGCCGTACTTCCGCTTTTGGCCGGACTCGGCCAAATCGTGCTGCGGCGAGCGACGAGAGAGACGGGGCTGAGGCGACGAGCCCTTAGCAGGTACGCCGATCACCCCTCAGATCCGGCCGTGTCAAGGGCTGAATCGCACGTTCGACCTTCTTGCCGATCTTCTTGCTTGCAATCTCCAAGTCGTACTGCGTCTGCAGGTTCTGCCAGAGTTGCGCACTCGTTCCGAAGTACCGCGACAACCGCAGTGCCATCTCCGCCGTAATCGCCCGTCGCCGTCGCACTATTTCATTGACCGTTGGCGCGGCCACACCGAGTTCCTTCGC
>DATLXS010000080.1:0-2436 GCA_035575675.1 Gemmatimonadales bacterium | reverse complement strand
GCGCGGTGGCGCCGTCGCGTGGCCTGAATCGATGTGTTTCACGTGAAACTTCTTCTGAGTTTCACGTGAAACCGGCACTTTACCAGCCGCGGCACGCAACGTATATTTGAGCCCTTGTGATCGTCGCGCGATATAACTCATTGCGGCACAATTGGTTATCAGATGTCTCGCGTCATAGCCATCGCTAACCAGAAGGGCGGCGTCGGGAAGACCACCACCGCCGTCAACCTCGCCGCCTCGCTCGCGACCGCCGAGCGCAAGACCCTGCTCGTCGACGCCGACCCGCAGGCGAACTCGACCAGCGGCGTCGGCATCGAGCGCGACCGCATCCGGCACTCCCTGTACGACGCGTTGCTCGACGGCCGACCGCTCGTGGACGCGCGCTTCGCCCACGTGCACTTCCCGTATCTCGACGTCGTCCCGGCCACGCAGGATCTCGTCGGCGCCGAGCTCGAGCTCGTCGGCAAACAGGGTCGCGAAGCGATGATGCGGCGCGCCTTGCAGGCGGTCCGCGACCAGTACCAGTACATCGTCATCGACTGCCCCCCGTCGCTCGGGCTGCTCACGCTCAACATGCTCACGGCGGCGGACAGCGTGCTGATCCCCATCCAGTGCGAGTACTACGCGCTGGAAGGACTGTCACAGCTGCTCAACACCGTGAAGCTGGTGCAACGGAATTTCAACCCGGCGCTCGCCATCGACGGCGTGCTGCTGACGATGTTCGATGCCCGCCTGAACTTGAGCAAACAGGTCGCCGACGAGGCGAAGGAATACTTCGGAGCACAGATGTTCGGCATCACCATCCCCCGCAACGTGCGACTCGCCGAAGCGCCCAGCTTCGGCAAGCCGATCCTGCTGTACGACGTGCAGTCCGTGGGGGCGAAGAGCTATTTGGCGGTGGCGCAGGAGCTGATCCGTCGGGTCGAGCGCGCCGGCGCGGCCGCGTCCGTACCCCCTGCCCCGCCCGCCCCTGAACCGCTGCCGGAGGTGCCCGCATGACGGAAACCATCGCTGGTCGCCGGCGTCTCGGTCGGGGGCTCGAGGCCCTGCTGGGACCGACGCGCGAAGAAGCCGAACGCGAAGGGAGCCTCGTCGAGCTGGCGATCGCCGATATTCGGCCCAACCCCTACCAGCCGCGCCGGGACGTGGATCCGGCTGCGCTGGAAGAGTTGAAGGCCTCGATTCTCAAAGCGGGTCTGTTGCAGCCGGTCGTAGTGCGCGCGGCGCCCGGTGAACGCGCCTCGGGCTACGAGTTGATCGCCGGCGAGCGGCGGCTGCGCGCCTGTCAGGCGCTGGGCTGGGATCGCATCCCGGCGGTGCAGCGCGATGTGGATGACCGCACCGTGCTGACGCTCGCGCTGATCGAGAACCTGCAACGCGACGACCTGTCGCCGGTCGATGAGGCGCGCGGCTACGAGCGTCTCATCGCCGAGTTCAGCCTCACCCACCAGGACGTCGCCGACGCGGTGGGACGCGACCGCTCCACCGTCGCCAATGCGCTCCGCCTCCTCAAGCTCCCGGCGGGCGTGCTCGCGCTGCTGCACGAAGGGCGGCTCTCGGTCGGGCACGCCCGCGCGCTGCTCGCGCTCGACGACCCGCGCGCCGTCGCGGCGGTCGCCAAGGAAGCCGTCGACCTCGGGCTGTCGGTGCGCGACGTCGAGGATCGCGTGCGGGGCGGCCGGGCGCCGGTCCGGCGGCCGCGCTTGAAGCAGGGACTCGGGGCAGCGCCCGAAGTGCGCCGCATCGAGGATGCGCTGCGGCGGCGCCTGGGGACCGACGTGCGCGTCACGCTGCGGGCGAAAGGGAAGGGGCAGATCCACGTCAACTTTTATTCGAACGACGACCTCGCCCGACTCCTCGAGGTGATTCTGGGAGCGCCGTTCGACGGATGAAGCGCAAGAGCGTCACCATCGTCGTCCACACCGATGGCGAGCTCGAGTCGCACCAGTACCGGGTGCCGTTGTGGGCCTTCGAAGTCGGCAAATGGACCGCCGGCGGCATCGCGGTCCTGGTGGTGCTGTTCTTCCTGTTCGCGGGACCGATCACGCGGAACGCCGTGCGGGCGCAACTCCTCGACCGGCGGGTGGCGCGTCTCGAGGAGGAGAACGGCCGCGTGCAGCAACTTGCTGCCGCGCTGAACCGGGCGGAGGCGAACTACCAGGAGCTGCGGCAGCTGCTGGGGGTGAAGGCGCCGCCCGAGAAGGTCGTGCTGCGGGCCGACCTGCCGCGTGCGCTCGCCGTGCGGGCGCGGGCGCCCGGAGCTCCGCCGCGCTTCGCGCCCGACTCCGCGACGCCGCTCCACTGGCCGCTCGACGACGGCGGGTTCGTGACCCGTGGGCAGGTACGCGCGGGCGACCCCGACGAGTCGCATCCCGGAATCGACATCGCCGTGCCCACCGGGACCGCGGTCCGCGCCGCCTCCGCCGGTGTCGTGGC
>DATLXS010000079.1:0-24269 GCA_035575675.1 Gemmatimonadales bacterium | reverse complement strand
CCGCTGGTCCCGTGACACGCCCCCGCGGATGGCGAGCGGACCCGTACGCTGCTCGACCCCGACGTGGATCACCGTCCCGCGACCGGAGTTGACGATGTCGCCCCCGACGGTCGTGCCCGTACCCATGTGGAGCGCGGCGTTCGCGATGTAGGTGATCGGCAGCTTCGTCTTGGCGGACGTGTCGTTCGAGACGACAATCGTGGCGATCGAATCGCCCGCATTGTCGTAGACGAAATGCTGAATCTTCGTATGCGACCACGTCAGCTCGGCACCAATATCGTTGACGCCCGCCCCGACCTCGAACGGACCGGAGATCCACACGACGCCAACGTCGCCCCCCACACCCCTGCCGAACGGCTTGTTGGACGTGAACACGTCGCCATTGAGCAGCGGCGACGGCGTACTGCCAAGCACGGGAGGAGCTCCGGTCGTAAAGCCCGCGGGGCCGATCCCGCGACCGTACGTGGCGCCGAAGTAATAATGAAGCGCCCCGCCGACGTAGAATCCGTCGTCGGTGTCCTGGCCGCCTGCACCGTGCGTCAGCCGGCCGGCATAGCTGACCGTCGGCGCGAAGCCGGCCTGGGCCGTGCCGTCGACGTTGACGAAATAGGCGGTATTGGGGCGCGCCGTCGAATCGTTCACGAGAAAACTCCGGAGCGTGCTGTCGAGCGTGAACCTGACGTCATACTGCAGGAAGCCCATGACCCCAACGTGGAATCCCGCGGCCCCGACGCCGAAGTCGAGGAGCCGGCTCGTCGTGCCCAGACCAAAGTCCTGTTCGGGAATCAGCACCTTGGACGCGCCCAGGTCGAGGACGAGCTGGTTTCTGCCGATGGTGAACTGGACGTCATTGGTCGGCGTGGGCGCCTTTTTGACTTCCAAGAAGACCGGCGGATTGAGGATGACATCCATCAGCGCCACGGGGTTGAACGCCGGCGACTTTGGATCGAACATCGGATCCTGGCCGAGTTGGCTGATCGGATGATCCTTCAGGAACTGGATCAGGCCGAACGGGACCGGGATCGAGAATTTCGGTGCCCCGGGAACGTGGTTCTTGTTCTTGACGGCCCGATACGCGGGGTTGTAGCGACGGGCGTTGCCGTCACGGCTCAGGGAGACCCCTCCCATGCCGTAGCGGCGCGCGTCGAACGAGAACTGCGCGTGCGCCGCTCGGATAGGAGCAAAGGCGAGCACGGCGAGCGCAACAGCAACGACTCCAGATCGCACAAAGCACCTCGAGGCTTGGAAAGGCCGCCACAACTTTGCACATTGTGCCCGATTTTTCCATTGTTTGGTGTGAGGAAGGTCACCCCAAACCCGCTTCAGGGTGCGGTTTGGAGCGTCAGAGTGACCCGTGTCCCCTTGGCGGGCACGCTTTCGAGGGTGATCACCCCGCCCCAGCTCTCGACCAGGCGGCGGGCGATCGCCAGCCCCAGACCGGCGCCGCTCGACGTCGTCGAGAAGGTGGGCTCGAACACCCGCGGCAGGACCTCCGGCGCAATCCCGCGGCCGTCATCGGCGACCACCAGCTGACGACCGTTCGCGGCAACCTGCACCGTCACGCGCCTGGCGTCGGCGTTCCGGGCGTTCTCCAGCAGGTTCACGAGCACTTCCTTGACTTCATCCTTCCGGGCGAGGGCCGGTGGAGGTACGCCGTTGCTCGTCCGCACTTCGAACCGTGTTGGCGAGCCGAGGTCGTAGAGCTGCACGACTTCGCGGGCGGTCGCGCCGAGATCGACGGGCTCGAGCGGCAGCTGCTCGGCGGCCGACGGGGGGGGCGCGCCGAAGCGTGAGAACGCCCGCGCGATCCCGTCCAGCCGGTCGATTTCGGCCAGGATGCGCTCCGACGTTTCGTTGAGTGTCGCGTCAAAGCTCGCCGACTGGCTCTTGCCGCGAACCCGCTGCAGATGCTGGATGCCGAGGCGAATCGGCGTGAGCGGGTTCTTGATCTCGTGCGCCACCTGGCGCGCCATTTCTCCCCAGGCGAGGACGCGCGCCGCGCGCGTGAGCGCCGTCGCGTCATCGAGCGCGATCACGCACCCGTCGGGCGCCGCGCCGAGCGGCGCGAGCTGCACGCGAATCTGCCGGCCGCCGATCTCGAATTCGCGCTCTTGAATCACGTCGCGATTCTCGGTGAGGAACCGCGCGACGGCGTCCCACACCGGCGCCCACGCGGCGGCGGTCGCCTGCGGCAGCACGTCGCCCGGCGCCAGCGTCTCGCTGGCGCCCAGCACGAGCTCTGACGCGCGCGGGTTCGCCAGCGTGACGCGGAGCCCGTCGTCCACGGCGATCACCCCCGTGGCGACATTGGCCAGCACCCGCGCGGTCCGCTGCCGTGCCTCCTCGATCGCCGCCTGGCTGCGCCGCACGTTTGTGGCCATCCGGTCAAACGCGCTGAGGACCGGCTCGAATTCCCGTGGCGTGCCCGGCGGGAAAGCCGGCGGCTCATTGCCCCGCCCCACGGCAATGGCCGCTTCGCGCAGCGCGGCGACCGGTTTCGCAAGCCGGCGCGCCGCGAGGCCGGCAAGGTAGATCGCGGCCACCAACCCGACGAGCGTCGCCAGCAGGAGGCCGAAGGTGAGATCCTCCCGCTGCTCCCGAATGCGCTCGTCGTCCAACAGCTGCGGCACGGCCAGCACTCCCTGCTCACCGGTGGGACCCGGCGCAACGACGAGAAAGCCGACACGGGTCGGCCGGCCGCCGGTGCGGGCGTCGATGGTCGTCTCGAGCTCATCCTCGAGTGTGCCCCGGAAGACCTGGGGAGCGAGAAATGGATCGACCAGACCGAGCTCCCCCAGCACCGGCGAGCTCGTGGCCACGAGGACGCCCCGGCGATACAGCCACAATTCGGCGTCGAGCCGGCGGCCCAACTCGACCAGGGAGCGAGTGATGGTCTCGGGCGGATCTTGGGCGACGGTTTCGGCGCCGGCGGCGGCGTCGCGGAGCGTCTGGTGAATGAGCAGGTCGCCGGAGCGACGGGCGTCCTCGGCCAGGTCGGTAAAGCTCCAGGCCGCAAATCCAAGAACCGGCAAGACGAAAAATGTGATGAGCACAGACGTGAGCTGCGCGCGATAGCTCGTGCGCAACGCTGTGAGCAGCGCCGGCAGGCGCGCCTGCCAGCCCTCGGCCACGACCAGTCCAAAGAGCCAGACGCCGGCCAGGAGCAGCACGTCGAGTCCGACGACCAGAATGCCGCGAACCAGCAGCGACCACGGCCCACCGAGCGCGACGCGCAAATGCACATGACGGGCGCCACCTGGGAGGTCGACCTGCCGCTCCCCGCGCACGGCCCATCCCTCCCGGCGCCATTCCACGGTGCTGCCGACCGCGCTCGCCTGAATCGGCAGCGACAGCGAAATCGTGTACGGGGGCTCGACCCCCGGATCGCCCCGAAGAAACCGCGCGACCCGATTGGGCGGCAACAGCCGCGTGCGCGGTCCCACGCCCACGGTGAGGACCGTGCCGTTGTCGAGGGGCGCCACCAGGATGTAGTGGACGCCGGGAATCCCTTCGACCCGCTCGATGCAGGGACCCGCGCCGGCCGAACGCGCGAGGGTGGAAAGCAAGCCGGCCCGCAGGTCGAGCTGCGCGAGTTGAAGCTCCGCCAGCGGCGGACCCTCCGACCCAGCGCCCCACAGCTCGAGCATCGCCGGGTAGTCTTCGCCGACAAGCGGCGATCCAACCCACAAAGCGTACAGATCGCCCGCGGTCTGCGGGGGCGGCTGCGAGGGGGCGGTCACCTGCTGACTGAGGCGCTCGAGCAGCGCGACGGCGACCGGGTCGCCTTCGTGCCCGAGCCGCTGCGCGTCGCGGGTCGCGAGGGACAAGCGTCCTTCGACCGCCGCGCCCCAGGCGAGGAGGGCGGCCGCCGTTCCTGCAACCACGGCCATGCCGACGAGGGCCCACCGCCGGCGGGCCCGGAAAATCGCGCCGACCAGCGCAGGGAGCCAGAGGAAGGTGTACCACTCGGGCCACGCGCCGTGCGGGCTCCACAGCCACAGTCCACCGATCGCCGCCACCGCGCCCCAGGCGCACGCCGCGGGCAGCGCGGGTGAAACGCGTTCCGGCTCCTTGGCGCCCCGGACCAACGCGGCCGCCAACAGAATGAATGCCATGGCGGTGACGGCAAGCGCCGCCTGCCACGACAGCCACTGCTCGATGCTCACCCCGCTCGCCGGGGGCGCGATCCCGCGGCCGAAGTAGCGCACCACGTACGGCGCGGCGAGCATCAGCAAGGCGGCGGCCGCCATGCCCAGCCACGTTCGCTTCACGCCCCGGCGCCACAACGCACCCGCGGCAACGAGGACGAGCACTCCCACGACCAGCAGCGATCCTGCCGACGTGCCGACGACTCCCGCAATGGGACGATAGAACGTAGCCGGCGAGAACAACGCGGCCGGGCCGAAGGGCGAGCGCAACAGGGTCCAGCCCGCGACCAGCAGCACGCCCCAGCGCCACGCGCCCGCGGGCGCCGTCAGCAGCAGGACGGCGAGCAACACCACCAACGCAAGCCTGGCGAGCCACGCCGTATCCGCCAGCGCCGCGAGTTTGGCGTCGCCCTGTGATGGCGGGATTGTCTGTACCGAAAACAGCGTGTCGCCCGGAGCACAGTCCTCGGGCGGCGGTGTGCGCGGCGTGCAGATCTCGAAGACGCTCGAGTCGCGCGGACCTTGCCCGGGCGGGAACAACCGGAGCGACACGCCGTGCGCGCCCTCGAACAGTGCGGTAAGGCTGTGATCGCCGTCGGCGATCGCGGGCGTCGCCGACAACAACACGCTCCCGACCGAGGTCGCGGTGCGTGTCTGGCGCCGCGCCTCGAGCACGCCGTAGAATGGAGTCATGACCACTTGCAGCTCGGTCGTGTCATTGGGCGCAGGCATCGTCCGGTGGCGCCCCGCCCAGGCCGCATTGTCATCGAGCACCGCCGCGCCGCGTTCGAACGCGGGCCCCGACTCGACGGCATTGTCGAGGCGGTCAAATACGGCTTCACGCGGAAGCGATGCGGCGGTCGCGCCGCGCTCAGCGAGGCGCCGCGCTTCCGCGATCGCCTGGCCGAGTTCGGTCTGCAGGAAGCGCGACGCCGCGGTCACGCGACGCTCGCGCAAGGCGGGCCAACAGCATTCGATGCGCCAGACGCGTAGTGCGCCCACGCCCAGCACGGCGCCAAGCAGGACGCTCGCCAACCCCGCGGCCACGCTCAGCGTGTGCCGCGGCCCGGGTGGCCTGACGGCAAGCACGAGGGCCACGAGCCCCGCCACGCCGGCGAGCGCCGCCCACACGGCGGCACCGCCACGCAGCCATTCGGCCGTCGCCAGAGTGGCGAAGCACCCGGCGATTACAACGTGAGCTTGTCGCTGCACCTGAGCGTTCTCACCCCCGAAGCGGTACGCGCCGTCCTCGCACGCGACTCCCGGCTGTTGGTCCCGGTGGGCACCTGCGAACAGCACGGACCCCATCTGCCCCTGGGCTGTGACACATTAATCGTTGAGCGGCTCGCCGATGATCTTTCCGCCCGCTTCGGCATCCTGCGCGCTCCGACCGTGCCGTACGGCGTGAACACGGCCACCAAGCGACCGTATCCGGGCAACGCCGCCGTACGCCGTAAGACCCTGCACCGCTGGATGAATGACGTGCTGGGCTCCTGGGAGCTAGGAGGCGTAGAGACCTTCATTATTCTTACCGCGCACGGCCACGACCCGCACCAGGAAGCCCTCTCGACGCTGCGGACCCGGCGGGCTCGGGTGTTCACGGTCGACATCTTTGACCTGGACTTCACCGGCTATCTCGACGACCCAGGCGGTCCTACGCACGGCGGCGAGCTCGACACATCGCTCATGCTCCACCTGGCACCCGAGCTGGTCCGCATGGACCTGGCACAGGACTATCCCCTCACCGAGCGCCAGGTCGCGCGGTACCGGCGGCGCGCCGCCACGTCTGTCCCTGCGCTGTCGCCTGGGTCTGTGGGGCGGCCGAGCCTCGCGTCGGCCGAAAAGGGGGCGCGCCTGTATAAGATGATCCATGACCGTATCGCGACGCGAGTTTTGGGAGCCCCCGCCCCCGCCCCCGCCCCGCCGGTAGCGGCATGATTGCGAGCCTCGTGGCCCTCGCGCTCCTGCAGGCGCCGGGAACCGCCGTCGACGAGGGCGTTCTCGTCGTGCGCGTGGACACGCAGGAGGTCGCGCGCGAGTCGTTTCGTTTGAACCGCGGGCGCCTGTCGCGCGGCGAGCCGGGGTGGACGCTGGCCACGACGATCCGGTACGATCGCGCGCGACCGGTCGTGGTGCTTGCCCCGATCCTCGAGGTGAACGGCGACACGATGCCGGCGGCGCTGCAGTACGATGTCGCCGACCCGCGCCAGCCATCTCGCATCCTCGGCGAGTTGGGCCGGGGTCGGTTTACCGTGCGATTGCTCGCGCGTGCGACCGAACGCGCGCGTGAGTTCCCGACCGGTCAGCGTGCGGTCGTGCTCGACGATTCGGTCTTCGCCCCGTACGTGTTCGCCGCATGGCGGGCAACCTCAGAACCTGGCACGCTCACCGCGATCTTCCCGCGCGCGCTCCGCCGCGATGTCATCCAAATCAGGGACCTTGGCCAGGCGTCCACGACGCTCAATCACGACCCTGCCCGCCTGCGTCATATCACCGTAGGCGGCGAGGGTCAGGAAACGATCCATCTGTGGCTGGATGAGTCCGGTCGCCTCATGAAGGTCGAAATCCCGGCCCGACACCTCAGCGCCGAGCGCCTCGCCGCCAGCTGACCTTGCTGCCCAAGTACCCTGGGCTAGGTTCCAGTCGCAGGCCGAAACCGCTTCAGGTACTCGCGCGTATGGCGCTTCGACCTCACGACATATCTTTTCAAGGACGACCATGAAACAGGTGTTGATCGTGGCAGGCCTTTTGTTAGGCCCCGCCGCTGTTGCAGTTGCGCAGCAACCGAAGACCCCACTTCCTTCTGTTACAGCGGGGCTTTCCCTCCGAGACGCGATCGCGCTCGCACGGGAACGGAACCCGGCCTACCGCCAAGCTCTGAACAATCGCGGTCCCGCCGCGTGGGGCGTCCGGAACGCGTACGGTCAGCTGATCCCGAGCTTTACCACTTCGGCAGGCATGAGTTACACCGGACCGGGCTCACAAACGTTCTTGACGTCGAGTTTCACGCAGAGCGTGTCGACCGTCTCTTCATTCTACGATCTCGGCCTGTCGTGGCAGTTTTCCGGCGCCACGCTGTCGCAGTTGTGGCTGTCCCGTGCGCAACAGCGCGCCTCGGATGCGGACGTCGCGGGAGCGGAAAACGCGCTCCTCACAGGGATCACGCAACAATACCTCACCGTGCTGCAGGCGGGTGCCCAGGCGGAACTGGCGCAGAAGACCCTGCAGCGGAACGAGGAATTCCTGAAGCTCGCACAGGCGCGCTACGGCGTGGGCCAGGCAACATTGATCGACGTGCGCCAGGCGCAGGTGGCTCGCGGTCAGGCCCTGGTGGCGCTGCTGCGCGCGCAAACGCTCGTCAGCACGGAAAAGCTGCGCCTCTTCGAGCAGATGGGTGTGACCCCACCGGTCGATGTGGCGGCGATCCAGCTGACCGACTCGTTCAGCGTGCAAGCGCCGACGTGGCAGCTGCCGGACCTCATGACGATGGCCGAGCAGCAGAATCCCGCGCTGAAAGCCCTGCGCGCCCGCGAGGGCGCGGCGGCCTGGGGCGTGCGCGCCGCGAAATCGAGTTACGGCCCGACGGTGTCCGTGTCTGCCGGTTGGTCCGGCTTCACGCAGCAGTTCACGGATGTCGACCCGATCATTTTCAGCCAGCAGGCCGCGTTCGCGGGCCAGTACAGCGAGTGTCAGGACAACAACACGATCCGGGCCAACGCGGGCCTCACGCCGAACGACTGCAGCGGCTTTGTCTGGGGCGCCTCCGACGAGCAGGCGCTGCGGAACCGAAATTCCGTCTTCCCGTTCCAGTTCACCCGGCAACCGTTTCAGGCACGGCTCACGCTGTCGCTGCCCATCTTCACAAACTTTTCGCGTGAGCTGCGTGTCTCGGAAGAGCGGGCCCAGCATGACAACCTCGAGGAATCGGTGCGGGCGCGCGGCCTGGGCGTCCAGACCGAGGTGAGCCAGGCGTTCCTGACGCTGCAGACGGCGTTCCGGACGGTCGGGCTGCAGGACACGAACCGCACGGCTGCCCGCGAGCAGCTCCAGCTTGCCACCGAGCGCTACCGCGTCGGCTCGGGCACGTTCTTCGAGCTGCTCGACGCACAGGTCGCTGCGCTCCGTGCCGAAAGCGACGCCGTGAACGCGACGTACGACTACCACAAGGCCTTGGCGCTGTTGGAAGCCGCCGTCGGCCGCAGCTTGCGTTAACCGAGAGGATCGAGCCGCCATGTCTAAGCGGAACAAAGTGCTGTTGGGAGGCGGAGGGGCCGTTCTCCTGATCATTCTGGTGATGGTGAGTGTCAGCGCCAAGCGGGAGAAAGGCATCGAGGTGCGCTTCGAGACCGTGGGACGCAAGGATCTCGTCGCCGCCGTCACCGCCAGCGGGAAGATCCAGCCCAAGAAGAAGGTGGACATCAGCGCCGACATCACGGGCCGCATCACGCGGATCGCGGTGCGCGAAGGCGACTTCGTCCAGAAGGGGCAATTCCTGCTGCAGATCGATCCCACGATTTATCAGGCGAACCTGCAGCGGGCGCAGGCGGCGATGTCGCAGGCGGAAGCCGGCGCCGTGCAGGCACGGGCCACGCGCGACCAGTCCACGCGGGCGCTCCAGCGCACCAAGGAGCTCCGCGAGCAGAACCCGAATCTCATCTCGCAGGAACAGCTCGAGCAGGCCCAAACGGCCTCCGATATCTCCGAGGCCAACCTGACGGCCTCGCAGCATCTGGTCGAGCAATCGCGCGCCGGTTTGCAGGAGGCACGCGACCAGCTCGCGAAGACGCATCTGGTCGCGCCGATGGCCGGGCGCGTGACCCGTCTCGCCGTCGAAGAGGGCGAAGTCGCCGTCCCCGGCACCTTCTCGCGCGAGACCGGCTTGCTGCTCACGATCTCCGATTTGTCGGTCATTCAGACCAAGGTCCAAGTGGACGAGACCGACGTCGTCCGGCTGCATCTGGGCGATTCCGTGGAGGTCACGATCGACGCCTTCCCCGACACGACGTTCATCGGCCGGGTCACCAAGGTCTCCAACAGCGCCATTCTGACGGCGGCGTCCGCCGTCGGCGGGAGCCAGAGCGACCGCGCGGTGGACTACGAGGTCGAGATCACCCTCTCCAATCCGCCGACCGAAGTGCGGCCCGATCTCTCGGCGACGGCCCGGATCGTGACGGATACCCGCAAGCAGGCGCTCGCGATTCCGATCATCGCGCTCACGGTGCGTGACAACACACCGATCTCCACCGAGCAGCGGCCGGGACGCGGAACCGCCGAGGCCGCGACGCCGGCACCGGCGGACACCGGCCGGCACGGCGCGCAAGGGAATAAGAAGGAAGCCGAGGGCGTGTTCCTCGTGCACAATGGGATCGCCACGTTCCATGCGGTGAAGGTGGGCATCGCGGGTGAAGAGAACTTCGAGGTCGTCGAGGGCGTGCACCAGGGCGACACGATCGTCGCCGGACCGTATCAGGCGATCCGCGATCTGAAGGAAGGCGCGCGCGTGCGCCCCAGCCGGGAATCGGGTGACACCACGAGCCGGCGGCGCTCGTGAGCGCCGTGCAACTGTTTCGCACAGGAGACACGCCGCGCCCCGACGTCATCATCCTGACGCACAAGCTCACGCGCGAGTACGACATGGGGTCGGAGCTGGTGCGCGCGCTGCGCGGGGTCAGCGTGCAGATCCAGAAGAACGAGTACGTGGCCGTCATGGGACCGTCCGGATCTGGTAAGTCCACGCTCATGAACCTCATCGGCTGTCTTGATACGCCGACGAGCGGCGAGTACTGGTTGAACAGTCAGAAAGTGAGCGATCTCGCGGACGACGAGCTCGCCCGGATCCGCAACAAGGAAATTGGATTCGTGTTCCAGACCTTCAACCTCCTGCCTCGGGCCGACGCGCTCCACAACGTCGAGCTCCCCCTGATCTACGCCGGCATGTCGGCGCGGAGCCGGCGTGAGCGCGCCGCGCACGCGCTCGAGCGGGTCGGTCTGGGCAATCGGATGGACCACAAGCCCAACGAGCTGTCGGGCGGACAGCGGCAGCGCGTCGCGATCGCGCGCGCGCTCGTCAACGAGCCCAGCATTCTCCTCGCCGACGAACCGACCGGCAATCTCGACTCGACCACGAGCACCGAGATCATGGGGGTGTTCCGCGAGCTGCACCGGCAGGGGCAGACGGTGGTGATGGTCACGCACGAGCAGGACATCGCGGCGCACGCCGCGCGCGTCATCACGCTGCGCGACGGTCTTGTCGCCACTGATCAGGCCCGGGCCGCCTAGTGCCGTTTTTCGAAGCCGTCCGGATGGCGCTGCAGACCATCCGCGCCCAGAAGTTGAAGAGCGGCTTCTCGCTGTTGGGCGTGTTCGTCGGCGTCGCGTCGCTGATCGCTGCCTGGGGCATCGCGAACGGCGTGAACCGGTACATGACGGAGAAATTCGCCCAGACGCTCTACGGCGTGAACACCTTCCAGCTGCGGCGCCAGCCGATGTTCACGCCGAACGTCCCCGATTCGGTGTGGCGCGCCTGGCGGCGGCGCCCGCGGATCCGCTTCAGCGATGCCGAAGCGATCAGCGAGGGACTCACGATCCCCGTGATGACCGCCTGGCAGTCGAGCGATCGAGTGACCGTCTCCTACGCCAACAAAGAAGCGCGGGACATCGACCTCACGGCCGCCAGCGAGCGCTACTTCGACATCAAGAATCTGAAGATCGCGATCGGCCGGCCCTTTACCGGCGAAGAGAACCGCTCGGGTGCGCCGGTCGCCGTGCTGGGCGAGGCCGTGGCGAAGCGGCTGTTCTCCGAGCGCGCGCCGCTCGGCAAGAGCGTCCGGATCGGCGGCGTGCCCTACCGCGTCATCGGCGTCGTCGAGCACCAGGGCAGCATCCTGGGCTTCCCGCTCGATCGCTTTGTCGTGGTGCCGGCATTGTCGCCTGCGCAGAACCTCGTGAATCCGCCGGGGATTCTCGATGCCTTTCTCGTGAAAGCGAACTCCGACCTCGAAATGCGCGAGGCGATCTCGCAGGCCGAGGGGATCATGCGGAGCCGGCGCCACCTGCGCCCCAAGCAGGACAACAACTTCGTGCTCGATACGTCCGAAGGCGTGCAGCGTTTCTGGGCGGGCATCAGCAGAATCCTCGTGACGGTCATCCCGGGCATCGTGATCGTGTCGCTGGTGATCGGCGGGATCGTGATCATGAACATCATGCTCATGGCCGTCGCGGAGCGGACGCGGGAGATCGGGCTGCGCAAATCGCTGGGCGCCCGCCGTTCTGACGTGCTGCGCCAGTTCCTCGCGGAATCGACCGCCATCGCGACGGTCGGTGCTACCTTCGGGATCGTCGCCGGGATTCTCTTGACCTTCGTGATCAATGCGCTGTCGCCGCTGCCGGCGAGCGTCTCGCCGGCCTCCGTGGTGCTGGGGGTGATCATGGGCGGCGGCGTGGGCATCGTAGCCGGTGTGTACCCCGCGAGCCGGGCCGCGCGGCTCGATCCCATCACCGCGCTGCGGCAGGAGTAACCGATGACGGGCTTGTTCGAAGGCGTCGGGATCGCGCTCACGTCTCTGCGCGCGCACAAGATGCGCGCGGCGCTCACGATCCTCGGCGTCGCGATCGGCGTGACGGTCGTGATGGTGATCGGCGCGCTGATCAGCGGCTTCGACAAAGGGGTCTCCGACATGCTGGCCTCGCTCGGCCCCAAGACGTTCTGGGTCGGGCGGTACTGGGGCGGCCAGAATGACGAGGATCCCGAGGATCCGAACCCCTGGCGACGCCGCCCGCCGATGACCGTCGCCGAGGCGAACGCGCTAGCGCGGCTTCCCACCGTTGCCTTCGTCGTCATCGACGAGGGGACCGGGGCAGATATCGACTTCGAGGGCCATCGCCTCGCCGCCATTCGCGTCCGCGGCCGGAGCGCCGACTGGCCGAAGATCGAAGGTGGGGCCATTGAGCCGGGGCGTTCGTTCACCTACCTCGAGGATGCCTCGAACGCGCACGTCGCCGTCATCAACGCCAAGTTGGCCGAGAACATGTTCGGACAGCGCGATCCGATGAACCGCCGTATCAAAATCAGCGGCCTGCCCTACGACGTGGTCGGCGTCTACAATCCCCCGCCGCGGCTGTTCGGCGACGGCGACCAGCCGGAGGTCATGATTCCGCACGGCACGTTCCAGAAGGATCTCCAGTACTGGCACGGGTGGATGGACATGTTCGTCGTGCCGCAGGATTCGGTCTCGACCGAGCGCGCGATCGACGATGTCACGATGGCGATGCGCACGATGCGCGGCCTGCGACCCGGCCAGAAGAACAACTTCGACGCGATCACCCAGGAAGTGTACACGAAGGCGGTTAAGGACTTCACGAAAGTCGCGCGTTATCTGATGTGGGCGCTCTCATTTGTGGGGCTCGCGGTCGGTGGGATCGGCGTGGTCGCGATCATGATGATTTCGGTCACCGAGCGGACCCGCGAGATCGGTGTGCGCAAGGCGCTGGGCGCGCTGCGCCGTGAGATCATGTGGCAATTCCTCGTCGAGGCAGCCACCCTCACGCTGGTCGGCGGGATCGTCGGCATGCTGATCGGGTGGGGCATTGCCATCGTGCTGCACAACTTCACGCCCGTGCCCGCCTACGTGCCGGTGGCATCCATCATCACAGCGCTCGTGGCTGCGGCCGTGACCGGCCTGCTGTTCGGCATCTATCCCGCGAGCAAGGCGGCCCGTCTCGATCCGGTAGACGCGTTGCGTTACGAGTAGCGGTGTCATTTTTCGACGCCGTTCGCCTCGCCTTCCAAACCATTCGGGCGCAGAAGCTCAAGAGCGGCTTCTCGATCATCGGCGTCTTCATCGGCGTGATGTTCCTCATCGCCGTGGTATCGGTCGTCGAAGGCATGAACCGCTACATGACCGACAAGTTCGCGGGCACGCTGCTCGGCGTGAACACCTTTCGCCTGCGGCAATTCCCCGACGTCCAGCTCGGCAACGTGACCGACTCGATGTGGCGATCCTGGATGCGCCGCCCCCGCGTGTCCTACGAGGACGCGCAAGCCGTCGCGCGCGGCGTCACGGTCCCGGTGCTCGCGGCCTGGGAATCGAACACCCGCGCGACCCTGTCGGCCGGCCGGTTGCAGGCCAAGGACGTGCAGGTCACCGCCGCGACGGAGCTCTACTTCGACATCCGCTCGCTCACGATCGAGCAGGGCCGCGCGTTCACGGCACAGGAAGTCCAGGCAGGCATCCCGGTCGTCGTGCTCGGCCACGACCTGGCCGAAAAACTATTCGAGAGCCAGGACCCCATCGGACGTGACGTGAAGATCTACGACATCCCCTACCGGGTCATCGGCGTCGTCGAAAAGCAGGGCAACCTGTTCGGCCTGTCGCTCGACAAGTTCGTCGTCGCGCCGGCCAGCGCCCCGCTGCGGCGTTTCGTGAACCCGCCCCGCATCGTGGACGCCCTGGCCATCAAGGCCAATACGCAATCCGAGATGCGCGAGGCGCTGTCCCAGGCCGAAGCCGTCATGCGCAGCAGGCGCCACTTGCGTCCCCGCCAGGCCGATGACTTCGCGCTCGAGACCGCGGATGAGGTGCTCGATTTCTGGGGCAAGATCAGCCGCATCCTCTTCTACGCGCTCCCGGGGCTCGTCGCCGTCTCGCTCGTGGTCGGCGGAATCGTGATCATGAACATCATGCTGATGGCGGTCGCGGAGCGCACCCGCGAGATCGGCATTCGGAAATCGCTGGGCGCGCGACGGAGCGACATCCTGCGGCAGTTTCTGGTCGAGTCCACCGCGCTCGCCACCGTGGGTGCCGGCGCCGGTGTGGGAATCGGCATCGGGCTCGCCGCCCTCGTGGCCGCGGTGACCCCCCTGCCCGCCGCCGTCGCGCCCTGGTCGATCGTGGTTGGGGTCATTCTGGGAGCCGGCGTCGGGATCGTGGCCGGGGTGTACCCGGCGACCCGCGCGGCCCGGCTCGATCCGATCACCGCGCTCCGAGCCGAAACATGACCGCTCTGTTCGAAGGCGTCGGCATCGCGCTCGGGTCGCTGCGCGGCAACAAGGCACGGGCCGCCCTGACGATCCTCGGCGTCGCCATCGGCGTGATGGTGGTGATGCTGATGGCCGCGATGATCAGCGGGATCAACCGGAGCGTGGCGGGCATCTTCGAGTCGATCGCGCCGCGGACGTTTCTGGTGTGGCGCTTCTTTCAGGCCGGCATCAACGTGTCGGACGGCTCGGACGACAGCAGCCCGTGGCGGCGGAACCCGGCGATCAAGGAGCTCGAGGCCGACCGGATCAGACTGCTGCCGTCGGTGCGCTTTGTGACGCGCCGGGAGGAGAGCTCCGCCACCGTGGAGTTCGGGGACCGGCGGCTCGAATCGGTAAACGTCGCCGGGTTGTCGGCCGAATGGGTGGAGGTGAACGGCGGCGACGTCTATCCGGGACGCACCTTCACGCGATTCGAGGATCTCTCGAACAGCGCCGTCGCCGTGATCAACCGGAAGCTCGAGGATCAGCTGTTTCACGGGCGCGATCCGATCGGCCAAACGATCCACATCGCCGGGTCGCCCTTCAGCGTCATCGGCGTCTACACCCAGCCGCCGAGCCTGTTCAGCGGCGCCGCGCCGCCGTTTGTGGGGATTCCGCACGGCGCGTTCGTGAAGAGCGTGCCGTTCTTCAAGGGGTGGATGCGCCTGGCCGTTGCGCCGGCAGTCGGATACACGCAGCAGGAGTCCATGGATGAGGTGGTCGCGACGTTGCGCTCGATGCGCGGGCTCAAGCCCGGCCAGGACAATACCTTCTCGCTGGTGACGCAGGACAAGCTGCTCGATTCCTGGAATCAGGTGACGGGGATGTTCTTCCTCGTGATGCTCGTGCTGTCGTCGATCGGCTTGATGGTGGGCGGCGTCGGCGTGGTCGCGATCATGATGATTTCGGTCACCGAGCGCACGCGCGAGATCGGCGTGCGCAAGGCGCTTGGCGCCACGCGCCGCGCGATTCTGTGGCAGTTCCTGGTCGAGGCATCGACGCTGACCCTGGTGGGCGGCGCGATCGGCATGGTGGCCGGGGGCTTGCTCGCGTTTCTCGTCTCCCGCATCACGCCGATTCCGGCGAACGTGCCGCTCTGGTCGATCGTGGCGGCACTGCTGGCGTCGGCCGTGACGGGGATCGGATTCGGGCTCTACCCCGCGAGCCGGGCGGCGCGGCTCGATCCGATCGAGGCGTTGCGCTACGAGTAGCTTTGTAGCCCATGCCGCTGTACGAAGCGCTCCGTCTCGCCCTGCAAACCGTGTGGGGCCATAAGCTCCGGTCCTTCTTCACGCTGCTCGGCATCATCGTGTCCGTCGCGTTTCTCGTCGCGGTCGTCGCCGTGATCCAGGGGATGAACGCGTACGTCCGCGAACGGCTGGCGGGCGCGATCGTGGGCGTCAACGCGTTCCAGGTCCGCCGGGATCCCATTCAGGTGGGATTCATCGACGACGAGGCGTGGAAGGCGATCCAGCGGCGCCCCATCATCGCGCCGCAAGACGTGGGCTTCATCGAGCGGGCGGTACCCGACGCCGAGGCGATCGCGCTGCAGTCGGGCTGGCCGACGCCGATGGCCGACGTGCAGTGGCGGAACCGCACGACCGGCGACGTCTTCATCTTCGGCGTGACCGCGCCCTACGTGCTCGTCCAGGACTACACCTTCGCCGCGGGCGAGCCGCTCAGCGACATCGACCTGCAACAGCGACGCTACGTCGCCGTGCTCGGGTTCGATGTCGCCGAAAAACTGTTCGGGAATGTGGAGGCCGCGGTCGGCAGCACGATCCGGGTGCGCGGGATCCAGCTCGACGTGAAAGGCGTCATCGCGAAGAAGGGGACGGTCCTGGGGCAATCCTGGGATGGCTTCGTCATGCTCCCGCTGACCACGTTCGAATCGATGTACGGGCGCCGCCAGACGATGGTGATCTCGGTGAAGATGGCGACCGCGGACGGCGTGGGACCCGCGATGCTGCGCGCCGAGGAGGCGATGCGCATCGCGCACCGCCTGCGCCCGGGGGCGGACAACGACTTCACCATCGACACGGGTGAAGGGCTGATCGCGTTCTGGGGTAAGCTCACCCGCGTGATCTTCACCGTCGTGCCCGCGGTGGTCGTCATCGGGGTGGTGGTCGGCGGGATCGTCATCATGAACATCATGCTGATGAGCGTCACCGAGCGCACGCGCGAGATCGGAGTCCGCAAGGCCCTCGGCGCGGCGCGGCGCGATATCCGCCGCCAGTTTTTTGCCGAGGCGCTCACCCTGTCGGTGCTGGGCGTGATCGCCGGCATCGTGGTCGGGTTCGCGCTCGCGGGACTGGTCGAGGCTATTTCGCCGCTCCCGGCACGCGTCACGGCGTGGTCGATCGCGATCGCCATCGCCCTGGGCCTGATCGTCGGTATCCTGTTCGGCGTGTACCCCGCGCATCGCGCGTCGCGGCTCGATCCGATCGAAGCGCTCCGCCAAGAGTAGATGACACTGCACTCGCTTCGCGAGGGCTGGCGCATCGCCCTCGAGCAGCTGCAGGCCAACAAGCTGCGTTCGGCGCTGACCGTCCTGGGTGTGGTGATCGGCATCGCCACCGTGATGTCGATGGCGTCCATTGTCGCCGGCTTTCGCGAACAGATCGTCAACACGCTCGAGGTCGTCGGGCCGACGACATTTCGCATCCTGCGCTTCTTCTCCACGACCGGCGTGAATCCGGACGCGGTGCCGCGCGAGGTGCGGATCCGCCCGAAGCTGATTCCGCAGGAGGCGGAAGCGATCGCCCGCCTTCCCGAAATCCACTACGCGGCCATCTGGACGCAGCTATTCGAACGGTTCGAATACGGCGGCAATCACACCCGCATCCTGGGCGTGTTCGGCGCCGATGACCGCTTCATGGAGATCCTGGGCGGCGGGATCGCGGCGGGCCGCTCGTTCACGGCGGCCGAGCTGCGCGGCGGCGATCCGGTGGTCATCGTGGAGCAACGCACGGTGGATCGCCTGTTCGGCGCCATCAATCCGCTGGGCCGAGTCGTCCGGATCGGCGGCCATCCGTTCAAGATCCTGGGCGTCTGGCAGCGGCCGACCAACATCTTTGAAGTCCCGGGCACGCCCGAGATCGCCGCGATCATGCCGTTTGAAACCGCGCGGCGCAGCTTCGTCATCGATGACGTGAACGGCCTCATCATTCTCGTGAAGCCAAAGCCCGAGGTCGCGGTCGCCCGTGCCATGGACGCCGCCACGTTGACGTTGCGCCGCGCCCGCGGGCTCCGGGCGGGCCAGCCCAACACCTTCGACCTGCTCACGTCCGACCAGGTCCTGGGTATCTTCGACAGCCTGACGTTCGCGTTCTTCTTCGTGATGCTCGTGCTCTCCAGCATCGCGCTCATGGTCGGAGGAATCGGTGTGATGGCGATCATGATGGTATCGGTCACGAGCCGCACGCGGGAAATCGGCCTGCGCAAGGCGCTCGGCGCGACCCGGCGCGCGATTCTGTGGCAATTCCTGGTCGAAGCCGCCACGCTGACGTTGTTGGGCGGCATCATCGGGATCGCGTTGGGGATTGGCGTCGGCGAGGCGCTGAAGCGCCTGCTCGCGTTCAGCACGACGATTCCCGTCGTGCCGGCCGCGATCGCCACCGCGGCGTCGATTCTCGTCGGGCTCGTGTTCGGCATTGCGCCCGCGGCGCGGGCGGCGAAGCTCGACCCAGTGGAAGCGCTGCGCTATGAATGACGGTCGGACGGTCGGACGGTCGGAGGGTCAAACCGTCGACATCCTGGCGATTGCCGCGCACCGAGACGATGTCGAACTGACGTGCGGCGGCACGCTCGCCAAAGCCGCCAAGGCGGGTCATCGCGTGGGGATCGTCGATCTCACGCAGGGCGAGATGGGGACACGCGGCGACGCCGCGACGCGGGCGGCGGAAGCCGAGCGCGCGGCCAAGACGCTCGGCGTGGCGCTGCGGCTCAACGCCGACATGCCGGACGCGCATCTGACGAACGATGAGGCGTCGAGAAAGAAAATCGTCGAGTTGATACGGCGAGCAAAACCACGGGTCGTCATTCTCCCGTACCCCGTGGGACGGCATCCCGATCACCGCGTCGCCTCAGAGTTGGGGCGCGACGCGTGCTATCTCGCCGGCCTCGCCAAGTACGATCCCGGAGCCGGTGGCGAGGCACATCGGCCGTTCAAGCTGCTCTACGCCCTCGCGTATCGCGAAGACCCGGTGAAGCCGACATTCGTGGTGGACATCTCGGACGTGTTCGAGACGAAAATGCAGGCGATCCGCTGCTATGCCTCGCAGTTCGACGGCGCGAAAGCCGCGGGAGAGATCTTCCCCACCGGCCAGGACCTCTACGAGCTGATCCGCGTGCAGTCGGCGCACTACGGCTCCCTGATCCGGCGGCCGTACGGGGAGCCTTTCTATACCGCCGAGACGCACGAGGTGGACGACGTGTTCCGGCTTGGCGTGCAGTCCCTGTAGTCGGTAAATTGCCGCTTCCATGACCAAGCGCGTCACGTATCTCGACAACGCCGCGACGACTCCGGTACGACCGGAGGTGCTGGAGGCGATGCTCCCCTATCTGGGGACAGAGGCCTTCGGCAACCCGTCCTCGGCGCACAGGTTCGGCCGCGCCGCACGCGCCGGCATCGAAGAGGCGAAGCGCGCCGTCGCCGACGCCGTCGGGGCGGAGCCAAACCAGGTGGTCTTCACATCGGGCGGCACCGAGGCGGACAACCTGGCGATCATCGGCGCCGCACTCGCCGCTCGGGACAAGGGGGGCGCGTTTCGGGTTGCCGTCTCCGCGACGGAGCACAAGGCGGCGATCGCCGCGGCGCACGCCGTGAAGCACCTGGGCGGCGAGGAGATCATTCTCCCCGTCACCGCGAGTGGCCAGGTGGAGCGACGGACGCTCGACGCTGCCCTGGAGCGCGGCGTCGCGGTCGTCAGCGTGATGTGGGTGAACAACGAAGTCGGAACCGTACAGCCGGTCGCCGAGCTCGCGACGCGATGTCGCGACGCCGGCGTCCTGTTTCACTCCGACGCCGTCCAGGCGTTCGGCAAGGTTCCGGTGTCGCTCCACGACGTCAACTGTGCTCTCCTCACCATCTCCGGCCACAAGATCGGCGCTCCCAAGGGCGTAGGCGCGCTCATCGTGCGTGATCGCAAGGCGGTCGAAGCGATCATCCACGGCGGCGGCCAGCAATTCGGGATTCGCCCCGGAACCGAGAATGTGCCGGGTATCATCGGGCTGGGCGTGGCGGCCCGCCTGGCGGCCGCGGAGCAGCGGGCGCTCGCCACGCGGTTGCGCGAGCTGCGCGACGAGCTGGAGCGCCGCCTGCTCGCCATCGTGCCCGACGCCGTGATCAACGGCTGGCAGGGCGAGCGCGCGCCGCATATCTCGAACGTCTCGATCCCCGGCACGGACAGCGAGGCGCTGCTGATGCATCTCGACCTCGCCGGGATCGCATGCTCGTCCGGCTCCGCGTGCAGTACGGGCGCCGTCGAGGCGTCGCACGTGCTCACGGCGATGGGTGTGCCGCGCGAGCTGGGCGTCGCGGCGTTGCGGTTCTCGTTCGGCAAGGACAGTACCCTGGAAGACGTGGAAGCGGTGAGCGCCACGCTGCCGCGCGTCGTCGAGAAGGTGCGGTCGCTGGCGGCGGTCCTCCACCGATGAGAGTGCTGGTCGCCATGTCGGGCGGCGTCGACTCCTCCGTCGCTGCGGCGCTGCTCGTCGAACAGGGTCACGACGTGATCGGCGCGACGATGAAGCTGTTCTGTTACGGCGACTCGGTCCCCGACCGTCCCTGCTGCTCGCTCGACTCGATCACGGACGCCAAGCTCGTCGCGCACAAGCTCGGCATTCCGCACTACGTCCTGAATCTCGAGGACCGGTTCGGCCACGACGTCATCGACAATTTCGTCGCCGAGTACGCGCGGGGACGGACACCGATCCCGTGCGTGCGCTGCAATTCGTTCACCAAGTTCCGCGACTTTCTCTACCATGCCGACGCACTGGACTGCGATGCGATCGCGACCGGCCACTACGCCATCGCCAAGGACGGCGCCCTGTTCCGCGGCCAGGACCGGCAGAAGGATCAATCGTATTTTCTGTGGGGCATCGATCGCGCCGTGGTGCGGCGCATGCTCACGCCGGTCGGCGCGCTGACCAAGGCCGAGACGCGCGCGGCCGCGCGGAAGCTGGGTCTCGTCACTGCCGAGAAGGCGGAATCGGTCGAAATCTGTTTCGTCCCCGATGACGACTACGTGGCGGTGCTCGAGCGTCATCTGCCCGCGGATGCGCCCGCGCTCGTACCCGGTCCGCTCGTCACGACGAGCGGCGACGTGATCGGTGCGCACGACGGCTTCGCGCGCTACACCGTGGGCCAGCGCCGCGGCTTGCCCGGCGGCTCGAGCGAGCCGCTCTATGTCGTCGCGATCCGCCCCGAGACGCGTGAGGTCGTCGTCGGCCGCGGCGCGGAGCTATTCGGACACGCAGTGTCTCTCGAAGAGGTCAACTGGCTGGTCGATCCGCTCTCGCCAGGTGACGTCGTGTGGGTCCAATGCCGCTATCGCGCGCGCGCCGTCCCCGGCACGATTGCTGCGCAGGCGAGCGACCGCATCGCGCTCCGGCTCGCCGAGCCGGTCCGGGCGATCGCACCAGGGCAATCCGGCGTGCTGTACGACGCCAATAATCGATTGCTCGGCGGTGGCGTGATCGCCTAGCCTGACCCGGCGTGCGGGAGGTCACAGCACCTCCGGCCGGGGCGCATGCAGACTACAGGTTCGCCCCACAATTCCTCTTGGGAGGCTGTATGCGGTTGTTCCTCCGTGCCGGAGTCGTCCTCGGCGTCGCGGCGATAGTCGCCTGCGGCAAAGACGCGCCGTCCCCGGTCGACTTCAACGATCCGGCCGCGGTATCGGCCAATCTGTCCTCGGTCGATTCCGCTTTCGATAGCGACGTCTTCCGCAGCTTCTCGGCGGCTTCAGTGATGCTCGACGTTGCTACTGCTCCGGCCTTCCGCCCGACGGCCACCCTGATCGAGACGCTCCGGCCCAAGCTGGTGCAGAGCGGCGCCCGGATGTTCCTCCCCACCATGCGGCAAGCGCAGAAGCTGCAGGCGATGGTGCCGAACCTCAGCATTTCGGCGGCGCAGGGCCGCATCATCCCCGACACGATGTACGGTCGGGTCTTCGAGTGGGATACCGCCCTCAATCAGTACCGGTATCAGGGCACGACGGTCGCGAATCTGACGGGCGTGCGGTTCGTGTTGTATGCGACCGGCCTGGATGGACAGGTCGTCGAGCCGGTGAGCGCGATCGGGACACTCGACATCATCGATCAGAGCACGCCGAGCAAGCTCCAGGTGCAGGTGCTCGTCAAAGGTCCGGGTGGGACCCCGACGTACGTCGACTACACGGCTTCGATCACCACCTCCGTGACCTCCGCCAACGCAAGCGTTTCCGGCACCATCACGAACGGGCTGGGCGGCGGCGACAACAAGACGCTCTCGTTCGACGAAACACTTTCGGTCAACGCGAGCGGCGCGAACGTGCATGCGACGTTCTCGCTGAACAACCCGGCGATCACGTTGATGCTCAGCGAGTCGGTGGCGTTCGAGGATCCGAACATCGTCATCAACGCCGACTTCCGGCTGATTCAGAACGGCGAGACGATCCGGGCGGTCGGCCATATCACGATCAACAGCACGACCGACGCGGCCACCGCGAGCGTCACCGTGTACATGGACGGCCACCCGGTGGCGTCGATCAGCGGCGATCCCGCCACCGCGCTGTGGGTCGATGCGGGTGGCGAGCCGTTGACGGCCGCAGACCTGGCCGCGCTCGGCGCGCTGTTCGATGCCTTCCAGCACTTCGGCGACACGGTGTCCAACCTGTTCGCACCGGTAGGCACGTTCGCCGGCCTCTAGTCCCGCAGCAGCAACACAACTCCCCGTCCGGCTCTGGCCGGGCGGGGAGTTTTGCTTTATTACCTAGTCTCATCCGTCGACTCTCACGAGGTTCCATGACCACTCGCCGCCGCTTTCTCGGTTCGCTCTTCGCCGCCACCGCGACCGTTCCCGCGTTGAAGAGTGACGCGCTGGCGCGCATCCTCCCGGCCACGCGCCATGCCGATGGCCGCAATGCGGTGGACGTCGCGCAGGATGAAGACTTCTGGCGTGAAATCCAGGCCGCATTCGACATCGATCGCGGCATGATCAACCTGAATAACGGCGGCGTCGCACCAAGCCCGCGGGTCGTGAACGCCGCGTTCCACCGCTACCTCGCCGTATCGAACCAGGCACCCGCCGTCACGATGTGGGGCTGGATCGAGCCCGAGATCGAGGCGGTGCGCCGCCGGCTCGCGGCGAACTTCGGCTGCGATCCGGAAGAGATGGCGATCACCCGCAACGCCAGCGAGGCGCTGGAGATTGTGCAGCTCGGGCTACCGCTGCAGCGCGGCGACGAGGTGCTGACGACGACCCAGGACTATCCGCGCATGATCACGACGTGGAAGCAGCGCGAGCGGCGTGAGGGGATCGTCCTGAAGCAGATCACCTTCCCCGTCCCGCCGCCGTCGCAAGATGACCTGGCGCGCCGCATCGAAGCGGCGATCACGCCGCGGACCAAGGTCATCCACGTCTGCCACATCACGAACCTCACCGGGCAGATCTTTCCGGTGAAGCAGATCTGCCAGCTGGGCCGGGCCCGCGGCATCGAAGTGATCGTGGATGGGGCGCACGCCTACGCGCATTTCCCGTTCACCCGCGATGAGCTGGACTGCGACTACTACGGCACCAGCCTGCATAAGTGGCTCACGGCGCCGATCGGCACCGGGTTCCTGTACGTGCGGAAATCCAAGATCGCGAAGATCTGGCCGATGATGGCCGCGCCGCCCGAGATGAACGAGAACGTGCGCAAGTTCGAGGAGATCGGCACGCACCCGGCGGCGAACCACAACGCGATCGTCGAAGCGCTGGATTTTCTGGACGGCATCGGGCCCGAGCGGAAGGCGGCGCGGCTGCGCTTTCTGCGCGACCGGTGGGCCAAGCGGCTCGAGCGTGTGCCGGGCGTGAAGCTCCTGACCCCATACGACCCGGCGCAGTCCTGCGGGCTCGCCTCGTTCACGCCGGGGTCACTCGATGTCGGCAAGCTCGCGGGCTTCATGTTCGACCGGCATCGCATCATTGTGACGCCGATCGCCCACCCCGAGTTCAACTGCCTGCGGATCACGCCGAACGTCTACACCACGCTCGCGGAGATCGACCGCTTTGGCGACGTGATGGAAGACGTGCTGCGGAAGGGCATGCCGGCGTCCTAAGGCAGAAACGCGACGATTCGCAGCGGGCCGCCGCTGCCACCCTTGATTTTCATCGGCAGCGCGATCACGAACGCCCCGGTGGCCGGCAATCCCTCCAGGTGCGCCACATTCTCGAACGCCGGCACGTTCGAGGCGAACAGCCGGCGATGCACCTGAAACGTCGTCGACTGGCCGTAATCGATGCTCGGCGTGTCGATTCCCACCGCGCTGACCCTGCGGCGGACGAGCGCGCGGGCCGCATCGAGGTCCAGACCGGGAAAATGCAGCTGCGCGACGCCCACCAGGCCCGTTTTCGTGGTGCCGAGGTAGCGCGCGCGATCGGGCCAGCGCGTCCCCCAACCCGTACGGATCAGCACGATGCTGCCCTCCGGGATATCACCGTGCGTCGCTTCCCAGGCCGTAATGTCCGACTGGTGCACGCGATAGTCGGGACTGGAGTCAGCTTTCCCGCGCACGTCGATCACCACGGCAGGCGCAACCAGTTGGCTCAGCGGAATCTGATCGGTGGTGTGTTTCTTTTCTATGAAGTGCACCGGGGCATCGAGATGTGTGCCACCGTGTTCTGCGGCGCTGAAGTTATTCGCCGCGTAGTACCACCCGCCGGGCGTCCGCTGCGCCGAGACGACGGTCAGGTGAAAGGGCTGCGCGGTCGGCCAATAGATGGTGGTCGAATCGAAGTCGTACGTGAGGTCAACCCAGTGGCCTGCCATGAGGCGGTCGGCGATGGATGGCTGGCTGCATGCCGCGAGCACGAGGAGCGCAGGGACAATCGCCAAACGTCGCATGGTCTCTCCCTTGGA
>DATLXS010000078.1:0-26172 GCA_035575675.1 Gemmatimonadales bacterium | reverse complement strand
CCCTTGGCGCGCAGTTCGCGGGTTCCCAGGATGAACATCAGGGTGTCGCCCATTTCCCGCTGGTCAGCGCGCCCGGCCGTCCATTTTCGCCACGGCGCCGCCCACTGCACCGTGAAGAACAGAATCACCGCGACGACGTGGATCGCCGCCGTGATCAACCACGCGCGGCCGATCGGTTGGCGCTCCACCTGACGATCAAACAGTGGCGAGCACCTTTCCCAGCCGCTCCGTCGCTTCGATGAGTCGCGGAATCGGCACGGTCAACGCGATGCGGAAGAATCCTTCGGCGCCGGCGCCGAAGGCGCTGCCCGGCAGCGTCACGACGCCGACATCCTCGAGCGCCCGTTTCTGGAACGCGGCCGACGTGAGACCCTCGGGCAGCGGAATCCAGAGATACAACGTCGCGCGCGGCGGCTCGATCTCGAAGCCATGGGCGCGGAGCGCCGGCACGATCGCGTCGCGTCGCTCCTTGAACTGCGCCGCATATCCGGCAGCGATGCGTTCCGCCTGCTTCAACACCTCGGCACCCGCCGCCTGCACCGCCAGGAAGGCGCCGGTGTCGATGTAGTTCTTGACGCGCGCCAGGGCCGCGATCCGGTCGGCCCGGCCCACCGCCCAGCCGAGCCGCCAGCCCGTCATGCAGAAGCTCTTCGACAGCGAATGAAACTCGACCGCCACGTCCATCGCGCCGGGTATTTCGAAGATCGACGGCGCGACATAGCCGTCGAACGTGATCTCGCAATACGGATTGTCGTAGGCGAGCACGAGATCGTGTTTCCGGCACGCGGCGATCGTGCGCTCGAGATAGTCGCGCGGCGCGGCGGCGGCCGTCGGATTGTTCGGATAGTTGAGATAGACGAGCTTCGCCTTCTTCAAGAGATCCCGGGGGAGTTCGTCCAGCTCGAGCAGGAAATCGGTGCGCGGCGTCAGGTTGTAGAGATAGGGCTCGGCATCGGCGAGCACCGTGCCGCCGTGGTAGACCGCGTAGCCCGGCACCGGCACGATCGCGACGTCGCCGGGATTGAGCACCGCCATCGCGAGGTGCGCGATGCCTTCCTTCGAGCCGAGCAACGGATGCAATTCCTTGAACGGATCGACCGACACGCCGAACCGCCGCCGCATGTAGGCCGCGGCCGCCTCTCGAAACGCGGGCAGGCCGAGCTGAAACGCGTAGCGGCTCATGGTGGGATCTTGCAGGGCGCGCGCCACCGCTTTCACGGCGACATCGGGCGGCGGAAAGTCGGCGTCCCCTGCTCCCACGTCGATGAGGTCGACGCCCTGCTCGATCAACTTCCGCTTGATCGCCGGCAGTTCGGCCATCGGGTATGTAGGGAGCGCGCCGACTCGCTTGCTAAACCCTGCCACTCCTAACTCTCCGCGTTCGTGGTAAGCTGACCGCTGTAATCTAGCTCCAAGATGCCGGGGGCGGCGCGCCGATGCTGTGCATCGCGAAGAACTCCTCCACCTCGCGCCGGACCTCGGGCCAGTTGCCGATCGCCCGGGCCGCGGGCGGCAGTCCCTCGAGCATCGCGGCCCCATAGCGCTTGGTGACGACGCGCCGGTCCAGCAGGACAACGGCGCCGACATCGGATTTGGTCCGAATCAGCCGTCCGAATCCCTGTTTCAACTTGAGCGCCGCCAGCGGAACGAGATAGTGGGCGAAGCCATCGACACCCGCGTCCGTGAGACGCTCCAGCCGCGCGGCGGTTAGCGGCTCGCTCGGCACCTTGAACGGCAATTTCGCGAGGATGAGCACGCGCAGCGCACGACCGGGCACGTCGACACCTTCCCAGAACGAATCGGTTCCGAGCAGGATCGCCGAGCCCGCCTCACGGAAGCGGCGCAGCAGCTGATCGCGCTGCCCCTCCCCCTGGACCAGCAACGGCCAGCGCCCGCCAACGTGATCGCGGATCGCGTCGGCCGCGCGGCGCAAGGCGCCGTGACTCGTGAACAGCCCGAAGACGCCGCCGTCGGACGCCTCGGCCAGCTCGAGCAGCACGCGCGCCACCGCCGAGCCATGGCCGGACTCATCCTCGCGCGGCTCGGGAATGTCGGTCGGGATGCCGAACACGCACTGGGCGGCGAAATCGAACGGCGACGGCAGAATTTCGCGCACCGTGACGCGCGAGGGCGGGAGCGAGAGTCCCAGACGCTCCTCGAGAAAGGTGAACTCGCCGCCTGCCGCGAGCGTGGCGCTCGTCACGATGACCGTCTCGGTGCGGTCAAACAGCGCTTCTTTGAGCACCGGCGCGAGATCGAGCGGCACGGCCGACAACGTGAGGTTCGGTGTGCGGCGGCCGCGCCGCTCCATCCAGCGGACGGCTGGGCCGATGGGCGGGCGATACCCGACGGGTTGCAATGTCGCTTTCAACCCCTCGGCCGCGGCGTCGAGCCGCCGTACAACGCCCCGCAGCTCGCCGATCAGCCGCGTGCGCATCTCGGCGGGATCGTCGATCGACAAGCGGTCGGCGATCGTCTCGACGCCGTCGCGCAGCTTGCTGAACGCGACGAGCAGGTTGTCGAGCGCGACGTCCAGCCCTTCGCGCCACACGGTGTCGGTCGCAAAGGCGTCGGTGAAGCGCAGCACCTGCTCCGCCTCGAGCCGCCGGCCCAAACGCCCAAACAGCTCCTCGGCCCAGCGCCGTGCCGCGCCCAGCGCGTCGAGCACGGTGCGGCCCAGCAAGTCGCGGCTTGCCGCACCGATCAGGTCCTGCTGCGTACTCAGCTCCGCCGCGAGCGTCGGCAGCAGGCCGCGGCCGTTGCGCTCGAGCCGGCCGAGCAGCCGCTGCACGCCGAGCATGCTGACCTGTGTGCCGAGATGCTGGGCGGCGACGTCTTCGAGATGATGGGCTTCGTCGAGCACGAGGCGGCGGTACGGCGGGAGCACCGCGGCCTCCTGCCAGTTGTCCGACGCGATGCGCACCGCCAGATCGGACGCGAGCAGGTGGTGATTGACGACGACGACGTCCGCTTCCGCGGCGCGCCGCCGCGCGGCGAACACGAAGCAGCGATCGAAGTGCGGGCACTTGAGGCGCGTACACAGATCGGACTCGGCCGCGACGGCGTCCCAGACGTCATTGGACGGCTCTTCGACCAGATCGGACAGGCTGCCGTCGGCGGTGCGTGACGCCCATCCCGCGATCGCCTCGAGCTCGGCGCCACGTCCCTCGTCGAACAGCGACTCCTGGCCGGCGCGCGCCTGCTCCAGACGCGACAGACAGAGATAGTTCCGCCACCCCTTGAGCAACGCGAACGTGACGGCGCGCTCGCCAGTCGAGAATGCCCGTGCCAGGATCGGCAGATCCTTGCCGACGAGCTGCTCCTGGAGGTTGATCGTGTTGGTCGAGACGATCGTGCGCTCGCCGTTCACACGCGCCCATTCGAGCGCGGGCACGAGGTAGGCGAACGATTTGCCGACTCCCGTCCCCGCCTCGAGCAGCGCGATGCCGCCGTCGTTGTAGGCGTCGGCGACATAGGCCGCCATGTCGCGCTGACCGGGGCGATCCTCGAATGCCGACGTGCCCAACACACGCGCTACAGGACCAGACTCGTTGAGCAGATTAGCGATTTCGAGGGAGTCGAGGCGTTGGAGGTTGCGAGCTCGTGGGCACTCTACGACGACGTAGAGTGTGGACACGTCGTTGTTGACGATCCCGAAGCCGACGCCCTCGTCATGCAGGCGGGCGGCGACGTGGAGATCGGCCCCGGACGGCTCGAGAAACCCGCTCGGATGATTGTGGATCAGCATCTCGCCGCGCGTGGCGACGCCGGGCAGCGCCAGCACGGCATCGATCGTGCCGCGCGCCACGACGCGCGCGTCGCTGAGCGTGCCGTTGGGATCGGCCCGCACCACGAACGACACCTCGCGCCCGTGGGCCGCGGCGATCTCCTCCTGCAGCAGAGTGCGCGCGGCCGCCGTCAGGCGCTCGACGCTCACGTCTTGAGCTCGCGCTTTTTCGCGGCGGGAAACAGCACGTTATTCAGAATCAGCCGGTAGCCCGGCGAATGCGGATGCAATGACAGATCCGTCGGCGGATCGCCGATCTGATGCTGCGGATCCTCGGGATCGTGCCCGCCGAAGAACGTCCAGGTACCCTTCCCCAGGTCGCCGTGGATGTATTTGACCCAGGGCGCGCCTTCCTCCTCGGCGAGGACGGTGACGCCCGGCTTCAATCTGGTGCGAACGAACGAGGTCGTCAGGCCGTAGAAGTCCGGGATCACCTGGCGGTGGCCCTGCACCAGCATCGTCGGCACCGGATCGATCTTCGCGCTGAAGTTGAACAGCTTGAAGGCGCCCAGCGGCTGGCGCCGCGCGCCGCCGTTTACCTGGTGGCCGTCGATATCCGAAAAGCTCGCGACGAGCGGGTTCGGTTCGATATGCGCGCCGGTGAACGCAAACGCCTGCGACCAATCGAGCTTGGCGTCGGCGTCGGGATCGAGCGGCGTGCCGTCGGCGAACGTGGCGGCGATGTCGACGTTGTGCGCCGCCAGCGCGAGGTCGATCGTCTCGGTCGCGGTGCACATGGCGAACAGGAAGCCGCCGTTCTCGACGTAGCCCCGGATGGTGCGCGCCACCGCCTTCTTGAGATCCGGCACGGTCTGGAAGCCGAGACGCCGCGCCATATCGCTGTTGCGCTCCACCATCTCGGCGAGCCACGTCGCCCCGGAGTAGATGAGGAAGAACTTCGAGTACTGGCCCGTGAAGTCCTCGTGATGCAGGTGCAGCCAGTCGTAGTCCCGCAAACCGCCGTTCATGACTTCGGCGTCCCAGATCTTGGTGAACGGGATGCCGGCGTACTGCAGCGCCATCGTAACCGCGTCGTCCCACGGCGCGGCGTTCGGCGGGGCGTACACGGCGACCTTGGGCGCCTTCTCGAGCGGCACCGCGTCCATGTTGTTCGCTTCGATTTCGCCGCGCACCGCCGTCATGGCGCTGTCGACCGGCTCCGTCCGAATGCCGTTGAGTGCCGCGTCACGCCGCAGCGCGTCGAGATCGGGAATGAGGAACGAACCGCCGCGATAGTTGAGCAGCCACTCCGCCTTGAGGCCGTTTTGGATCGCCTTGTATGTGAGGCCGTAGGCTTTGAGATGGTCGGTTTGGGAGTCGTCCATCGGAATAAGAAGAGACGGTATGGGACGGTAAGGGACGGTAAGGGACGGTAAGAGTGCTACCGCGCCCAGCTTGCCGAGTGTCTCAACGAAATTCCGCCGCTTCATGACTTCGGTATCGCCCCCTTCGCTCGCTCCAACACCCGCCGCGCCTCAGGCACAAACGCACTGTTCGGATAGGTCAGTATCAAATGCTCGAGATGGGGGATCGCTGCGGCGTTCTGGCCCTCGCGCACCAGGAGCCGCGCCCAGTCGAGCTCGGCGGCCGCGGGCGCGGCCCCTTCGCCGCCGGCCCGCACGATCTCATCGAACAGCGCGGTGGCCGTGGGTTCCTGCTCGCCGCCTTTCTGCGCGGCGACCTGACCGGCGAGCAGCAGCACCTCGAGCCGGCCTCCCTGCTCCGGCAGCCGCGCGGCGGCGCGGCGGAGCGCCGCGATCGCTTGACCCGAGTCGCCGCGTGCCAGCGTGAGCAAAGCCGCGCCCAGCTCGGGGCTCGACTCCTCCTGGATTCGTTGCAGCATCGCCATCATCGCCGTGCGGTCCGTCGCGGCAGCGCGGTCGGACGCGTAGGGACCGGCCGTCCGGAACGACTCCATCGCCCCCTTCAGGTCGCCCCGATACAGCGCGATCCAGCCGCGCTGGGCCACCGCGACGATGCTCGAGTCGTTCCCCAGCGCCGCCGCGGCGCGATCCAGCTCACCGCGCGCGACGCGGGCCCGCGCGAGCGCCAGCCGCAGCGAGGCGCGGTCGTCCGCCGTGAGCCCCGTGCGCGCCGCCGAGAGTCGCTCCTCGGCGACATCGAGCTGGCCGTCGGCGATGAGCACCTGCAGCAACGCCGCCTCGGCAACGGTGTGGGCTTCAGTAGGCGCGGTCGAGTCGGCCGTGAGTCCCTCGAGCACGCGCCGCGCGCCGACCTTGTCGCCGCCGTCCAGCAGCTCGCGCACGGCTTCCGCACGCGCGCGGGCGCCGAGCGACCAGGGCACCATTTCCGCCCAGCGCGTCAGCGCGAGACCGCGGACGCGGTGTCCTTCGGGCGACGTCAGCGTGCTGGCGAGATCAGCGAAGCGCCGCAGCGCCGTGGGTGTGTCGCTATCGGGTGGAGCGAGCGTTGGCTCGATCGCGGCCCACGCTTCAGTGGGCTGTCCCCAGCCGAGGAGCAGCTCCGCGCCGAGGCGGCGCGCGCCGACCGACGCGCCGGGCAGCGTGAGCACATGGGCCACGCGGTCGTGCAGCGGGGCCGGCGCATCGGCGAGCTGGTTTTGGGCGCTGGGTTCGACGTCGGGCGTGCGCGTGACGGCCCGGCCCCACTCGGCGGCTGAGGCCTCCCAGTTCCCCACCCGCAGCTCCAGCTCGGCCAGCTCCACGGCGAGCGTGCCGTCGCCGCCCAGCGCGCGCCGGCCGATCAGGAACGCGCGCCGCGCCTCATCCCACATGCGGCGGTCGGCGAGCGCCTGCCCCCACTCGCGATAGGGCGCCTCGCTCTGCGGCGTACTCGCTGCCCACCGGCGCGCGATCGTCTCCAGCGAATCGAGCTGATTCAGCGCCGCATACACGCGCAGCTCGAGACTGCGCAGCGCCGGGCTGTCGGGGAGCCGCGCGCGCGCGTTCTGCACCAGCGGCAGCAGCTCGGGCATCCGGTTCAAGATGAAGAGCGTCCGCTCGAGGCCGAGCAGCGCCGGGAGATTCGTCGGATCGCCGCGCACGGTCGCGGTATAGACGATGGCCGCATCGGCGTAGCGGCCGGAGCGTTCGAGCTCAAAGCCGGGGCCAATGGCTTGAGTGTGAGCCAGCGCCGGCAGTGCAACGATCAGGCCGAGCGCGAGCTTAATGCTTCGTGTCATTGAGCCGGCGGAAGTACTCGAGCACCATGCGGCGCTGCTCGGGCGTGAGTCCGCTCAGCTCGTCCCACGTCGGGTAGCGGAATTTGGGACCGCTGCCGGCCGCCCCTGGGAGGAGGGCGGCCGGGATGTGGATGCTATCGGCGCTGGTTGCGGAGCGGCTGGTGCGCTCCTTCTGCTGGTCGGGCTCATCGCCCGAGAGGCTGCGGCCGGCGTCGAGCAGCTTGCGATAGAGCCCCTGTTGCCGCTCGATGGTTCGGGCGTCCAGCCTGCCCGCCTCGAGTTGTCGCGCGAGCTCGCGCGCTTCCTGCGCCAGCGCACCGGCGGCGCTGGCGTCGCCGCCCGCCTGCAAACGCTCGAGCTGTTCGGCGAGGGCGCGCTGGCGTCCCGCGAGCTCGCGGAGCCGTTGCATCACCGCGTCTCCTCCCGGTCCCATCATCGGCAACAGGCCCTGCGCGTCGCCGTTCATGCCCTGTTGTTGCTGCGCCATCCGGGCGAGCTGCTCGAGCGCCTCCTGGAATCCGGAGCCTGATTTCGCCCCGGCGACGCGTTCCGCGGTGCGGACCAGCGCATGCGCAGTTGCGTTCAGCGCATCGAGCGCCTGCTCCGCGAACGGCGCCGCGGTGGCGGAATTCGGGTCGCCCTGCTCGAGCTGCTCGCGCGCCTGTTTCATCTGGTTCTGCGCGTAGCCGAGCGCGGCCTCGAGCTGCGGCGAGACGAGCGCATGCCGCCCCGCGGCCGCCCCGATCTCCTGCTCGATCGCGTGTGTGCCCTCTTCGATGGCCGCCTGGCGCCCGCGTGTCGATGCGCCGGCTTCGCCGGCGCGCAGCGCGTCGGCGACTTCCTGCTGGCGGCGGGCGAGCGCCGCCGTCTCCGCGAGGGCGCGGTCGAGCGCGTCCAGCGTTTCCTGCCGCCACGCGGACGTCAGCGAATCGCGGCGTTGCCGCAGCTCGTCGGGGAGCTGCGCCAGCGAATCGGCGGCTTCCTGTCCGGCCGTGCGCGCTCCGCGCGAGTCGCGCTGGCTCGCGGAGCTCGCCGCCTCCTGCATCGCGCCTTGCGCCCGGCGCGCGGCCGCCTGCGAATGCTGCAGCGGGACACTCTGTCCCGCGCGCTCCACACCCTTGGCGAGCGAATCGGTGGCGGCGGCCAGATCGCGCTCGGCCGCCGCGGCAGCCGAGTCGGGACGCTGCGCGTCTTCTTTCGTCCACTCCGTCTGGCGGCGCTGCAGGTCCTCGGCGTCCTTGGCGAGCGAAGCCAGCTCGCCCTCCATGGCGGCACGTTTGAACAGCTCTTCACTGCGCTCGAGCTCGCGGCGCAGCTGCTGCTGCGCTTCCGCGAGGCGTTGCAACGCCTGCCGGGTCGCTTCGGGATCGAGGCGCGCCAGCGATTCCTGCAGCTCGCGCAGCCGCTGCTCCAGCTCCGGCGTGAGCGCCCGCTGCAACAGCTCCTGCACCTCGCGCAGCCGACTTTGGAACGCACTGTCGTCGACGCCGGCGGCCTTTGCCGCGCGCGCAATCTCCTCGACGGCCTGCGCCAGCTCCTGCACGCGTTGCGACATCGCGGCCTGATCGCGCGCGACCTCTTCGGCGCGCTGCGTCGACTGGAACGACATCGAGCCCTGCTGCTGCTGGCTACCGCGGCCGTCAGGCCGTCCGGCCGTCCGGCCGTCCTGGTCTCGATTTCGTTCCGACGCGAGATCGCGGGTACGATCGCTCAGCTCGCGCTGCGCGGCAGACACCGAATCGGCCGCATTCGCGACTGCCCGGGCGGCTTCACGCGCCTCCGCGCGCAGCTCCTCCATACTCGGGAGCCGGAGCGCGATTTCCGCGCTGCGCCCGCTGTGCGGCACCGGAGCGTTATCGAGCGCTTCGACATAGAGCCGCAGCGTGTCGCCGGGCAACAGCCCACGGTTCTCGGCGTCGAGCCGTCCCTGCACGATAGCCCGATCCCCAACGCCCGTGATGTCGAGCGATTCCCGCACCGCCTCACCAACCCGACCGGTGCGGCTCACGCGCCAGCTCACGACGGAGAGCCGACTGATCCCGTGGTCGTCGCGCGCATCGGCGACGAGCTGCTGGTGCAGCGAGATCGGCAGCGTCGTATCGCGAGCGGGTACCGGCAGCGTGACGACGGGCGCCGAATCGGGCACGATCTGGAGCCGCAGCTCGGGCGCGGCGCCCTCGAGCGCTGAGCCATCCCCGGCCAGCGTTTGCAGTCGCCACGTGCCGCTCGCCGTTGGTACAAAGCGCCCGTCGATGCGCGTCCCAGCGACGTGCAGCTGCTCGACGCGCGATTCGAGGGTCCAGGCAGCGTGCGAGAGGGGAACGCTTGCCGTCCCGCTCGTGAGGACCGTCGTGCCGGCCGGCAGCGGGATGACGTCCGGACCCACGAGCAGCGGCTCGTCGGATCGGCCGAGATAAGAAGGAAAGCGAGCCGTGAGCCCGAGATCGGCCAGGAACGCGGGGAGCGCAACGTCGATCTTGATCTCACCGCTGCGGCGCCCACCACTCGAGGCGCGCAGGAAGAGATCAGCGTCGATCGGTCCCACCTGCTGCACGACGTGGCCGTCTGCATCGAGCGAGAGGATTTTCGCTTTCCAGGGCTCACCTGGTCCGCGCGTCCACAGCGTCACGCGCTCGCCGCCGGGCACGGTGATCGTCGCGGTGACGCTGCCGCCGCGGCGCACCGTCCGCCGATCCACCGCCAGCCGCACCGGCGCATGGGCGTCCCGCCAGGTCCGCATCGGGTGCCAGAACGCGGCGGCGCGGCCCGACGCGGGCGAGCCGGCCAGAAACAACACCACACCGGTGAGCGCTGCGCCCGCGCCGGCCGCCACGCGGCGGCGTGTGGTGCGGCGCATGTCACGGTCGACGCTGGGCGCGGCGAGTGATACGACGGCGGCCGCACGCGAATCGGCCGCGAGCAGCAGCGCCGCAGAACCGGTTCCCTCCCCCTTGCCGGCCGTTGGAGTCACGACCCCGACGACGCTTCCGGCCCGTCCGCCGGCCGCACTCTCGATTAGTCTGCCCAGCTTGGGGGCTGTCGCCTCGTGACGGGCCCGGCGCACGGCCCACGTCGCCACGGCCGCACTGGCGACGACGAGGGTCCAGGCCAGGGCCACACCAGAGAAAGCCGGCGACAGCGCCACGCCCAGCGCGACCGCGGCCAGCGCCGCACCGATGCCGCCGAGCACCACGGCGAACGCGCGCGCGCGTGCGTGGGGCGCCCCCAGTCGACGTAGCCGGCGCGCCGTCTCGGTCATTTGGTTCCGCTCACCGCGTACGTGAAGAGGTTCACACCCATCCGCAGCGCCGCCTCATGAAGCTCGGGAGGGTCGTGGTGGACAGTGGAGTCCTCCCATCCATCCCCGAGGTCCGACTGGTAGGAGTAGTATACGACAAGCCGGTCTCCCAAAAAAATGCCGAACCCCTGCGCCGGCAGCCCGTCGTGCTCGTGGATCTTGGGGATTCCCTTCGGGAACGCGTAGACCAGGTTGTAAATCGGGTGCGTCAACGGCACTTCAACCAATGGATGATCCGGAAATACGCGCGCGATCTCCCGCCGGAATGAGGCGTTCATTCCATAATTGTCATCGGCGTGCAGAAAGCCGCCCTGCTCCAGGTAGCGCCGCAGGTTCCGGATCTCCCCGTCGGCGAAATGCACGTTGCCGTGACCCGTCATATAGATGTAAGGAACGTCCCACAGCTCCGGCCCGGTCAGCGTCACCACGCGTTCGCGATCGGCGACGGGGAGTGTCGTGCGCTCGCGCAAGGCGGTGAGCAGGTTCGGGAGACTCGATGGATTCGCGTACCAATCGCCGCCGCCGTCGTAGTGGAGGCGACCGATCGTAAGAGAAGCGGCGGATGGGCGGATGGCCGGATGGGCGGATGGAAACACGAACGCCACGAGCAGTAGCGATCCGACCATCCGCCAATCCGACGATCCGCCGATCCTCATAGTTCATTCACCAGTTTATAGGCCGCATTCCGAGAGATCCCCGTCTCCTCCACCAAACGATCCGCGACATCCTTGCGTGACATCCCTGCGGCGAGCAGAGCCTTGGCGCGCTCGCCCGGATCGTACGGCGGTTCTGCAATTCGCGGTTTCCCAGTTCCCGCCACAACTACCGTAACCTCGCCTCGCGCGGGCGCCTCTGCATAGTGTTCTGACAATTCCTGCAACGTCCCCGCACGGGTCTCCTCGAACACCTTCGTCAATTCCCGAGAGACGGCGGCCAGTCGTTCCGGACCACACACCTCCAGCAGATCGGCGAGCAGCTGCGTGACGCGATTGGGGGCCTCGAACAGGACTACCGTCCACTCGCTTTCTGCGGCGGTCGATAACAAACGGCGGCGGTCGCTCCCTTTGCGCGGGAGGAATCCGAGAAACAGATAGCGGTCACCGCTAATCCCGGATACGGCGACGCTGGCAGCGACCGCATTCGGACCAGGAATCGTGACGACCTGAATCCCCCGCTCCCGCGCTGCGGCAACCAGCACGACCCCCGGATCACTGATCGCGGGGGTCCCGGCGTCGGTGATCAGCGCGACGTCCCTTCCCTCTGAGAGGATGCGCAGGATGCGCTCGAGGGCGCGTTCCGACGAATGCTGATGGAAGCTGATCAGGTCGGCGCGCGAGCCGGCGTGCGCGAGCAGGGGCTTGCTGTGGCGCGTGTCCTCGGCGGCGACGGCCGCCACGCGCTTCAGTGTGTCGGCGGCGCGCGGCGAGAGATCGCCGAGGTTTCCAAGAGGCGTCGCGACGACGTAGAGAGTGCCGGCCACGTCACCACGTCACCACGTCACCCGCCAGGGGAGCCGGCCGTAGAAGTTGGCCGCCTGCAGCACGTAGCGATGCTCGCGCGTCGCGTCCTTCAATACTTTGGTGGCCGTCCCCGGCATCATGACCTCGGCGCCTTCGAGGAGCTGCAGGGCCCAGTCGGTCAGGGCGGTGGACAGCTCTTCGGGCCGCACGACGGCGTCCGGGGTGTCGGTGCCGCGCGGCACGCTCATGAGGGCCAGCGCTTGATGGGTGTCCACGATCGCCGCGGTCAGCTTCTGCGCGCGCCGTCTTGCTTCGCCGGGGAACTCCCGCTCCACCGCGTCCACGATCCGCCAGTACAGCTCCCGGTAGGTATTCACGAGCGCGGTGGCGGCCTGTGCGGGCAGGTCGTCCCCCGCCTGGAACGTTCCCGCCGACATCGCCGGCTTGACGCCGCCCGCGCCCGCGTCGAACAGCGATTCCAGATAACGGGCCGGCGGTACGGTGTCCGGTTTGTCGCAGAAATGGCCGCTCAGATACTTGCCCTGGTCGAACTTGAGGTAGGACACCCGGCCGTTCGAAATCAGCTCCAGGACGCCGGTCACTTTTTCTTGTTGCAAGACGGGGAAAAATTTCTCGGGCTGATTGACGTCGAGGAAGCGCGCCTGATAGCCGCCCGCGCACGCCGCGTACATCCACGCGAGCTGCTCCATGGGCGCGGCGCAGTAGGTCAGATCGCCGCGCTCCACTTCGGCCCGCATGCGCTTCAGCCCTTCGGTGATGGTGATGACCTGGCGGCCGGCGGTATGCAGCGAGGCGGCATTGACCGCCTCACCTTTGCGGAAGAACAGCAGCACACACTCGTCGGGCAGATGCGCCGCCAGATATCCGTCGATCCGCCCATCGCGGTCGCGCTTGGCGTACGCGAGCAGATTGTCGAGATGAATGAAGGCGAGCCGGGTACGATGAATAAGCCGGCTCACCTGCGGAAACTGGAGATCCGCGAGGCGAACCGGCGAATTCGTCAGGCGAGCTGTGCTCGCGCGCATCGTCCTCCGACGAGGAAGCTACGAGAGGTGCTTTTCGATCTTTTGCTCGAACGCCAAAGGCGGTAACGCACCGACGATCGTGTCCACGTGGCGTCCGTCCTTGAAGAATAGAATACTCGGAATCGAGCGAACGTTAAAGCGCATCGCCGTGGCCTGATTGGCGTCGATGTCCAGCTTCACGATCTTCACTTTGCCGTTGTACTTGCCGGCCAGCTGATCCATGATCGGCGCGACCATGTGGCACGGGCCACACCAGGTCGCCCAGAAATCAACGACGGCGAGCCCCTTATGCTGCTCCACTTCCACCTGGAAGGTGGCGTCCGTGACGGCGGACGGATGCTTCACATCTTCCATAACCCTTCACGCTCCTTCGATAAACGTTAGTTTCACGTGCTATGAACGCGTCCGTCGCTCACATCGGCATCGCGGTCACGAGCATCACCGAGGTCCTTGCCTTCTATCGCGACGTTCTGGGACTCTCGCCCGGACGCCCGGAAACCGCTGATGGCGCCACGATCGTCAGCCTGCACTTCGGCGCGGTCGACGTCGAGCTGCTCGAACCGCGGGATGCCACCAGCCCCGTCGCCAAATTCCTGGCGAAGCGCGGGCCGGGCATCCACCACATCTGTTACCGCGTTTCCGATCTCGACGCCACCCTGCAACGCTGCCGCACCGCCGGCTACCAGCTGATCGACGAAACGCCCCGGCTCGGAGCAGGCGGACGGCGCATCGCATTTCTCCATCCGAAGACGACGAGCGGCATTCTGCTGGAGCTGACTGAGTAGGTGAAACGCGCGCCGCTAGGGCCTGGTTCCCGTCCCCACCTGCTGGCACCGCCCTCCAGGACTGCCGGCGCTTTCGAGATGCACGTCGTATACCAGCCAGCCGCCACTGCGGGTGCGGACGACGTCGATCGGGAGCACCTGATTGCACGTCGTACGCTGCAGCTCGACCCGATAGGTCCGCCGGTCGTCATGCCCCGCGACGAGCAACGGCCCTTCAATGATCCGGTAGCCGGTGTGGTCGAGGTACTTCTGAATCACGGTGAGGCGTTGCTGCAACTTGTCGGCGTTCATCGAGCCGGCCGCAGGACCGTGCTCCGTCCCCCAGAGCTGCCCCATCCGCTTGAGATCGTTACCCTTGACCGCGGCGAGAAACTGCGACACCGATTCGTTGATCGACTGCGGCACCGGTGTGCCGGCTCCGCGATTGCTTCCGCAGGCGGTGCTGCCGGCAAACAACAGCAGGGCTATCGCGACCCGTCGCTTCACGAGGCAAGACCTGTGGTCGGGGTGACCCGAAGGTAAGACAGCATGCGTCTCTACGTCAACATTGATCACGTTGCGACGCTCCGCGAAGCGCGCAAGACCGACGAGCCCGACCCGGTGCAGGCGGCCGCCGCCGCCGAGCGCGCGGGCGCCGACGGCATCACGGTCCACCTGCGCGAGGACCGGCGCCACATCCAGGATGCCGATGTCACCGCGCTCGCGCGCAGCGTGCGCACCGTTCTCAATCTGGAACTGGGCGCCCACGCCGCAATCGTCCGCCTCGCGGCGCGCCTCAAGCCTTTTCAAGCGACGCTCGTCCCGGAAAAACGGCTGGAGATCACCACCGAAGGTGGCCTCGCGCTCCGGAAGGGTGATAGGAAGCTCGCAGGCGCGATCGCGAAACTGCGTGACGCGGGGATTCGCGTGAGTCTGTTCATCGATCCGTCACTCGAGACGATCGACACCGCCCGCGCACTGGGCGTCCCCGCCATCGAGATCCATACGGGCAAATATGCAAATGCGTCAAGAGGAAATGGGTCCAGAGAACGTCGTCAAGCAACTGCGTTGAATGAGCTGCGTCGCGCGGCGACCCACGCGAAGCAGATCGGCCTCGCCGTCCACGCCGGGCACGGTTTGACCTACCAGAACGTCCAGCCCGTGGCCGCCATTCCCGAAATCGAAGAGCTCAACATCGGCCATTCCATCATCAGTAACGCGGTGTTTTGGGGAATGGAAGAAGCCGTCCGGCGGATGAAGCATCTGGTGCAGAGACCCAACTGACCCCGGGGCACGCCCCGGGGTCAGCCAAGCCCAAACCCGTCAGTTCACGCTACTCGATGCCGAGCCGACGATGATGTTGCCTGTCGTCCGATAACCGATCACGTTACCGAGCAGGCCCAGCACCGCTTGCTGCAACACGACGTGGATCATATTGACGGTGATTCCACCGCTCGTGGGGAGCTGTTCGTTCAGCACCACGTAGCCCACGCCCGGCAGGCTCATTTGTGTGTTCGGAGCGGGGTTGTCCACCTGCACTCCGTTCACGACCAGATTCGCGAGACTCGAGCCCTCAGCATTGACATCGCCGATGGTGCTGGTCGCCATGGCCACCACACCGTCAGCGGTGATCAGACCGTTCAGAACGTTCACGGTGCCGAGTGTCGCACTGCTCACGGCGTCGGAGCCGTCCGTTCCGCCGCCGTTGACGATGGAGAAAATGTTCTGGGCGCTGACCAGCCCCCCCACCGTGGCATCACTCACCTGATTCTGCGCGAGCATTTCGCCCGCCGGCAGCACTGCTGACGCTACCGTCTGATTGACGGTCGCTGTGGTGACGCCGACACCGTACGACCGACCTGTCGCGGTCCCCTGAGCGAGCGCGGCGCGCGGCGCCCAGGTCAACGGCAGCACGAGTCCCAGGAAACGGACCGCCCGCCGGATGCTATCGGTTTTCATTGTATCCTCCTTGCCTGGCATCAGTGGGTCGGGTGGAACTGCCTGTTGCCGCCGGTGAGCGTGCACGTAGGCTCGGCGGGCGGAAGATCGGGATCCGGACACATCACCTCATAGCCAATCTCCGGCACTCTGATCGCGAAACCGTCGTGACCGTTGCCCGGCTCACCGTTGTCACAATCCCACACCTCAAAATCCAGGTTGTCTTGTCCGGTGTTCTGCACGCGGAGCTTGCCACCCCAGTGCACCGCCCCATCACTGCAGTCGGTGTCCACGGCCAGCTCGGCGAAGGTCACCGCCGTGGCGTGGAGGTTGAGCGGATGGCCGTTGATCTCCATCTCGGGGCGGTGATCCACCCACTCCAGCTCGCCCTTATCCGCCACGCACACGCCATTCTCGTCGAATTGGCCGGAGGCCATGACGTGGGCGCCGAATGTCTCATATTCGTGGCTGGCGGGAGGGTTCTTGTCGGCGGTGCCCGGCGGAAAATCGATGCGGCCGCCGCCCGTCATCTTGAGGGGCTGACACTGAAATTCAAAGAAATGGAATTGCGGTCGGCCGGTCGCTGGCGCGAGCGCGGCGCGGTTCGCCTCGCAGCTCCACCCGACCAGCGCGATCACCGCGCTCGCCGTTACCCCGGCAAGGGCATTGAGCCTGGACATGACGTAACCTCCGTGAAGAGTTAATCGGGAAGAGTCCGGCCCCCACAAAAGCAAGCGCCGTGCCTCGTCGGACGTCGCTGAGAGTGTTTGGTCACAAGGAGTTGGAAGTCGTGCCGTCGCTGCCACAGTGCAAGCGCGCAGCAGCGCGCGGGAAAACCGCCGCGGCCGTGCAGCGGGCGTCAGATTTATTTACCTTGGTGGCCAATGACTAACCCATCTGCTCCAGCGCCGCTGGGCATGTCGGACTTCTTCGCCCTCGAGGCGGGGGAGTATCTCGACCGGCTCGATGCCCTGCTCCAGCCGCCCACCCCGCCGGCGGCGGACGAGCTGGTGCGCCTGGCGCGCGCCCTGCGCGGCAGCGCGCTGATGGCGAGCCAGCAGGGGATCGCGCGGGCGGCGATGGGCCTCGAGGCGCTCGCGCGTGGCGTGCGCGAAGGCCGGCGTCCCTGGGACGCGGCCACGAAGCAAATCACCACCCGGGCGATCGACGACCTCAAAATCTTCGTGCGCAAGGCGGCAAGCTGGACCGAGGCCGACACCGCCAAGGCGGAAGCACTGGCCAGCCAGCTCGAGCAGCTGGGGGGGCGGGCGTCGGGCCAGGTGCGCGCCGCCGAAGCGATGGGGCTCGACGCGGGCGCGCGCGCATTCGTCGCGCGGGAAGGCGCGGCGATTGCCAGCGCGCTCGATCGCGCCGGGCGCGCGCTCAGGGCGAATCCGCTGGCGCACGACCCGCTGCAGCAGGTGCTCAAAGCGCTGCAGCCGCTGCGGGGCCTCGCCGCGCTGAACGACCTCCCGCCCCTGCCGGATCTGTTGGAAGGCATCGAACAGACGATCGGCGAGGTGAGCCGGAGCGGCACGACCGCGCCCCCCGGGCTCGGCGACACCGTCGCGGAGCTGTTCCAGATGGCGGCGACGTCCATCGCGCACGCGGCGCGCGAGGTAGCCGAGCGCGGCCGTCCCGATCCGGAGAGCGCGGAGTTCCGGAAGTTCGCCGGGTTGCTGGTGCAGTTCATGGACAGCGAGCCCGACATCGTACCGATCGAAACCGTGGCCACGATCGTGCGCCGCGGCACGCCGCCGGGAGGGAGCGAGAGCGCCCGCCCGGCCACACTCGGACGCGTCGAGCTGGTGAGCCATGGGGAGCATCTGCGTCAGGCCGCGGACTCGCTCGAGCGCGCCCCCAGTGCGACGCAGCGCGAGCTGCGCGCCCACACGCTCGGCGGGACGTTCCGCGCGCTGGGCTCGGCCGGCGGCGGCCCGCTCGCCGAGCGCGTCGCGGAGTTCGCGCAGGCCGCGCGCGAAGCGGTGACGACCGGAATCGCGGTGAGCCAGCCGGCGCTGTTCGCCGCCGAGCTGCGCAAGGCGGGCGAGCTGCTTTCGGCATCCACCACGGGCGACGAGACGGCGACCGCCGCGGCGCTTGCGGCGGTGACGCTCGCCGTGCGGCGCCTGGGGGGAGCCACGCCCGTCGCGGCGCCGGCGCCCGCCCCCGCACCGCCGCGCGCACCTGTGCCACCGCCAGCGCCGACCACTCCCGCCGATCGCGCGAGACCGTCAGGCGCCACCCGCGCGCCGGCGCTCGTGCCGCCCCCCCAAGGGCCGCCCATCGGCGCCGCGTCGTCGACGGACATCGCGGGCACGTGGACCGTCTATCAGCAGATGGTTGCCGCCGGTGTCGGCCCCGCGTCGCTCGAAGAGCTGATCAGCGGGACGCCGGGGGGAGGCCAGCGGCCCCAGGGTAACGGAGGCGGAGGGGGAGGGGGAGGGGGAAGCGAGCCGGTCGACATCAACACGCTGCTGTACAAGGGCGCCGGCGCCCGGCGGCGCGCGCAGGAGCTGCGCGAAGCGGCAAAGCGCGCGAGCGGCGACGCGCTCCGCGCCATCATCGACGAAGTCTGCGATCTCGTTGTCCTCGCCATCGAACCCGAGTAAGCAAAACCGCTGGAGGGGAGCCTGGCTGATCGGGCTCGCCATCAGCGCGGCATTGCTGGTCTGGGTGCTATACAGGATCGATCCCCGGAAAGTCTGGGACTACGCACAACATGCCAACGTCTGGCTGCTGCTGCTCGCGGTCGTGGTCGCCACCGTCACGTTTCCGGTCCGGGCGATTCGGTGGCGCCTGATCCTGCGCGATGCAAATGGCCGCCCCTTCCCCTTGTTGCCGTTGTGGCACGCCACGACGATCGGCTTCATGGCGAACAATCTGCTCCCCGCCCGCGCCGGCGAAGTCGCGCGCGCGTACGTCGCCTCGCGCCAGCTTCCGGTGCGCTTCACGACGGCGCTCGGCACGATCGGCGTCGAGCGCGTGTTCGACGCGCTCGTGATGCTCGGGTTGATGGCAGTGGCCATCGCCGCCCCCTCGTTCCCGGCTCACGCCATCGTCGGCGGCCGATCGCTCTCGGCCATCGCCGCATCGACAGCGGTCCTGTTCGGCGCGTTACTGGGATTGGCATTGGTCATCGCGAATCGGCCTGGTCCCTGGCTGCTCTTGATCGAGCGCGTCTCGCGGCGCGTGCTGTCGGTCCGCGCAGCGGACCGCGTGGTGCAGGCGTCGGACGGCATCGTCGAGGGGTTGGCAGTGCTCAAGAGTTCCGCGCGATTTGCGGGCGTCGTCCTGTGGTCGCTGGTGCTCTGGATCAAGAATGCGGCGGCATTCGCGATCTGCTTTCGAGCCTTCGGACTCCATGTCCCCCTCGAAGCCGCATTGTTGTTGCAGGGGATCATCGGCTTTGGGGTGGCCATTCCATCGACACCGGCCTACGGCGGGGTGTTCGAAGCCGCCACACTCCTCACCTTGCAGTTGTACGGTGTGGACTCGAGCCAGGCGATCGCCTACGCCCTGACCTATCACCTCACGACGTTCATTCCTATCACCCTGCTCGGCCTGTGGTCGCTCTCGCGCCTGCATCTGCGCCTCGGGGAGCTGCGCGCCGCCTCGCCTCCCACCGTGGACGGAGCAGGCGCGTGACCGATGCCGTTCGTGTGCTGGCGCACGCGAAGGTCAACCTCTTCCTGCGGATCCTCGCGCGCGAAGCATCCGGCTTCCACCAAATCGAGACCGCGTTCGCCTTGCTGGAATTGGCGGACGAGCTGGCCGTGCAGCGCGGCGGTTCGGGGGGGGGCGTGACGCTGGCAGTCGATGGACCTGATCTCGGCGCAACCGATGAGAATCTCGCAGTGCGGGCTGCGCGCCTGGTGCTGGACGCGACCGGCAATCGCTTCGGCGTCACCATCAAGCTCACGAAGCGCATTCCTGTGCGCGCGGGGCTCGGCGGGGGTTCGAGCGATGGCGCCGCGGCGCTGCACGCCGTGAACGCGCTCGCCGGCAACGCCGTGCCGCGGCACGAGCTGCTCCAGTTCGCCGCGAAGCTCGGCGCCGATGTCGCGTTCTTCACGGGCGGCGCGGCGCTCGCCTTGGCGTGGGGCCGCGGCGAACGCCAGTTCCGGCTGGCGGCTCCCGCCTCACATCCGGCGCTGCTCGCGGTCCCGCCCATTCAAGTCTCGACGCCGGACGCCTACGCGTGGTGGGATGAGCAGAATCGCACTCCCGCCGCCCGTGGTGCCGTGGTGCTCGATGCCGACGCCCTCAGCACCTGGGGGAGCATCGGCCGGCTCGGCGGCAACGACTTCGAGTCGGTCGTGTTCGGGAAACATCCGGAGCTGCGTTCACTCTATGAACGGGTCGCCGAGACGGGCCCGATCTGGGTGCGGCTATGCGGATCAGGCAGCGCGGTGGCCGCGGTCTATAAGAAGGAAGCAGAACGCGAAAATGCCGTGCAGCGGCTCGGACAGAAGCATCAGGTCGTGATTCGCACAAGTACCCGGCAGGCTCCCGCCGCTCCCGCTTTTGACGAGGCATCCGCCGCGGGATAGGATTCGGCTTCTCCCTTCTCCGGAGCCGCTCCTGATGTTGCGCGCGTGGTTGGTCGTGTCGCTGCTCGCCGTCGTCCCTCCCCCCGTCGTCGCCACCGCCCAAACACCCGCCGGTGGCGAGTGGCCACCGCTCAAGGTCGTCGACGTCCGCTGGATCGATACCACGGTGGCGGCGTGCAGCGATTTCTCCCGGTTCGCAAACGGGGCGTGGCTCGCGCACGACACGATTCCGGCGGCGTACTCGTCCTCGGGCGTCACACGCGACATGAGCGACCGCAACGAGCTGGTCGTGCGCTCGGTGCTGGAGGACGCGGCGGCGCGCCGGAACACCTTCCCGCCGGCGAGCACGCCCCGCAAGCTCGGCACGTTCTACGCGACCTGCATGGATTCGACGGCGATCGAAGCGGCCGGCGTCACCCCGATCAGGGCATGGCTGCGCGGCATCGATTCGATCACGACGCGGACGCGCCTGCTGCCCGAAATCGCCAAACTGCAGATCCTGGGCGTCAACGTCGCGTTCCGCTACTCGCCGGACGTCGATTCGCACGACGCGACGCACTACATCACCTGGTTTTACCAGGGTGGCCTCGGCTTGCCCGATCGCGACTATTACTTCGCGCAGGGAGCGGCGTCGGACTCGACGCGGCAGGCCTTCGTGGCGCATGTCGCCACCATGCTGCGTCTCGCACGGCAAGACTCGGCAGCGGCCGACCGGCAAGCGGCCGACGTGATGGCGCTCGAGACATCGCTCGCGCAAGCCTCGCTCACGCGCGTGGAGCGGCGTGATCCCGTGAAGACCGATCACCCCATGAGCATGGCGCAGCTCGCGGCGCTGGCGCCGCGCATCGGGTGGGCGCGGTACTTCCGCGCGATCGGACTGCGGGCGAGCGTGCAGAAAGTGAATGTCACCGCGCCCGAGTTCGTGCGGCGCGTGGACTCGCTGCTCCAGGCGACGCCGCTCGCCACCTGGCGCGCTTATCTCAAGTACCACGCGATCGCGGCGGCCGCGCCGTGGCTCTCGACGCCGTTCGTCCAGGAAGACTTCGCGTTCCGGTCCCGGTTCAGCGGGGCGCGGGCGCTGTTGCCTCGCTGGAAGCGCTGCCTGCGGGAGACCGACGGCGGCCTGGGTGAGGCGCTCGGCCAGGCGTATGTCCAGAAGACGTTCCCGCCGGAAGCGCGCGCCCGCGCGCGCGCGGTGATCGACGACATCCGCACGGCGTTTGGCGAGCGACTGAAACATCTCACCTGGATGTCCGACTCCACGCGGGCGCAGGCCCTGGACAAGCTCGCACAGATGAACGAGAAGGTCGGCTATCCGGACCAGTGGCGGGATTATTCCCGGCTCCGGCAATCGGAAGGGCCGTTCGTGCTCAACGTCGCGAGCGCCAACGCCTTCGAGTGGGAGCGGACCGTCAACCGGCCGGGCATGCCCGTCGACACGACCGAATGGGGCATCACCGTCCCGACCGTCAACGCGTATTACGACGCGTCGAAGAACGAGATGGTCTTCCCCGCCGGCGCCCTCACGCCGCAGACGTTCGATGCCAACACGGACGATGCCGCGAACTACGGTTCGCTCGGCGGCAGCTGGGCGGGACACGAGCTGACCCACGGGTTTGATGATGAAGGCCGCCACTACGACGCCAAGGGGAACCTGCGCGACTGGTGGCAACCGTCGGACTCGGTGCATTTCGTCGAACAGGCCGCGCTCGTCGAACGTCAATTCAACGAGTACATCCAGATTGACACCTTTCATGTGAACGGCAAACTCACCGAGGGCGAGAACATCGCCGACTGGGGCGGTCTGCTGACCGCCTACGACGCGCTCGAGAGCCGGCTCGCGCGCCAGGGGCGGCCGGGGCTGATCGAGGGCTACACGCCGGAACAGCGGTACTTCATTGGCTACGCACAGAGCTGGCGCGTCCATGTGCGCCCCGAGCAGCTGCGCACGCGGGTGACGGTGGACCCGCACGCCCCCGAGCAGTGGCGGATCAATGGGCCGCTCTCGAACATCCCGGCGTTCGCGCAGGCGTTCGGCTGTAAAGAGGGAGATGCGATGGTTCGGCCGAAGGAGAAGGTGCCGAGCATTTGGTAACCGACCACCATCCTGCCAGAGGTTAAGATGCGCTCGCTTGCACGTCCTGTTCTGGTGCTCATCGTCGCGCTGACGCTCGCCGCGCGGCCCGCCGGTTCGCCCGCCGACGACCTCCGGGGCTTCACGCCGCAATCGGCCGGTATCGAGCGCGACTGGGAGACGAAATTCCGTGCGCTGCCGTCACCGGATTCGCTCCGGTCGTACATGCGGCACCTCTCTGCTCGGCCGCATCACGTCGGTTCGCCCTATGATCGAGACAATGCCGAGTGGATTCTCAGCAAGTTCAAGAGCTTCGGTCTCGACGCGCACATCGAAGAATTCGACGTGCTGTTTCCTACCCCGCTCGAGCGCGTGGTAGAGCTCGTGGCGCCCACGAGGTTCGTCGCCAGCCTGCGCGAGCCGCCGGTACCCGGTGATCCCACGTCGGCGCAGCAGAGCGAGCAGCTCCCCACCTACAATGCGTATTCGATTGACGGCGATGTGACGGCGCCGCTCGTGTACGTGAACTACGGCGTGCCGGCCGATTACGAGCGACTCGAGCGCATGGGGATCTCCGTGAAGGGCGCGATTGTGATCGCGCGCTACTTCGGTTCCTGGCGCGGCATCAAGCCCAAAGTCGCGGCCGAGCACGGGGCCGTCGGGTGCCTCATTTATTCTGACCCGCGGGACGACGGCTATGTGCAGGGGGACACGTACCCGCGCGGGCCATGGCGTCCGCGGCTCGGCGCGCAGCGCGGCAGCGTGATGGAAATGGAGATCTATCCGGGTGATCCGCTGACGCCCGGCGTGGGCGCGACGAAGGACGCGCAGCGACTCCCGATCGCGCAGGCGAAGACCCTCACCAAGATTCCCGTGCTGCCGATTTCCTATGCCGATGCCCAGCCGCTCCTGGCCGCGATCGGAGGGCCCCTTGCCCCAGCGGAGTGGCGCGGCGGCCTCGGCCTCACCTACCACGTCGGGCCGGGTCCGGCGCGCGTGCATCTGCGGGTCAAATTCGACTGGAGCCTGAAAACCCTGCGCGACGTGATCGCGCGGATCCCCGGCAGCACGGAGCCCGATGAATGGATCATTCGCGGCAACCACCACGATGCCTGGGTGAACGGCGCGGAAGATCCCATCTCCGGGCAGGCGCCGCTGATCGAAGAGGCGCGCGCGTACGGCGAGCTGCTCAAGCAGGGCTGGAAGCCACGCCGGACGATCATTTATGCGGCCTGGGACGGCGAAGAGCCGGCGCTGCTCGGCTCGACCGAATGGGTCGAAGCCCACGCCGATGAGCTGTCGCACAAGGCGGTGGCGTACTTGAACAGCGACACGAACGGCCGGGGGTATCTCGGGATGGCGGGCTCGCACTCGCTGCAACGTCTCATCAACGACGTCGCGCGAGACATCGAGGATCCCGAGACGCGCCTCAGCGTGTGGAAGCGCGCGCAGCTGCGCGCCGTCGCGGATGCGGCGGGCGCAGACCGTCGCAAAGAGATTCGGGGAGAGCACGATCTCCGCATCGGTGCCCTCGGCTCGGGATCGGACTATTCGCCGTTCCTCCAGCACCTGGGCATTGCGTCGCTCAATCTCGATTACGGTGGTGAAGACGGCGGCGGGATTTATCACTCCATCTACGACGATTTCGCCTGGTACACGCGATTCAGCGACACGGCGTTCGTGTACGGTCGTGCCCTCGCCCAGACGGTCGGGACGGCGGTCATGCGGCTCGCGGACGCCGAGGTGGTGCCATACGAATTCACGGCCTTCGCGACGACGGTGGGACGGTACGGCAAGGAAGTGGAAACGCTGCTGCAGGACGCTCAAGAGGAAACGGCGGAGCGCAACCGCCAGCTTGATGACGGAGTCTTCGCGGCCACCGCCGATCCACGCGAGCACTCGGTCCCGCCGCCGCGCCAGGATCCGCCGCCGCACCTCGACTTTGCGCCGCTGCAAAATTCGATCGATGCGCTCACGCGCGCCGCCGACCGCTACGAGAAGGCCTTCACCCACGCGCAGGCGACCGGCACGGCATTCGCCCAGCCGCAGGTGGCTGCGCTCAACGCGACGTTGATTCGGACCGAGCGCGCGTTGCTGGTAAGCGAGGGATTACCGCGGCGGCCATGGTTTCATCACGCGATCTACGCGCCCGGTTTCTACACGGGCTATGGAGTGAAGACCTTGCCGGGCGTGCGGGAAGCCATCGAACAGCGCAACTGGAAGGAAGCCGATGCGCAGATCACGCTCGCCGCGGGTGTCCTCAGCGCCGAGGCGGAGGTGCTCGACCGCGCCGCGGCGCAATTGGAACAGCTCGCCCCGTGATCAGTCGAGCCGGGCTAATGCCCGTTTGCCGTGCGCGTCGCCAGCCAGATGTCGGTGTTGCCGAGACCACCCGCCCGATTCGAGGCAAACACCAGGGTGCGGGCGCTGTACGAGAGCGTCGGCTGAATGTCATTGGCGCTGCCGCTGAGCGGAGCGCCGAGGTTCTCTGGAGGCGACCACGGATCGTGCACGGAGCGACGCGAGGATCGGTACAGGTCCGACGCGCCGAGACCGCCGGCGCGGTTGGAGTAGAAGTAGATCTCGCGGCCGTCGACACGGACCGAGGGATGCGCGTCAGTGATCCCCGGCTCCGAGACACTCAACTCGCCGACCAACGTTGCGGGACCTACGGTCTCGCCGTCGGCCTCGATCGGAGCGACGTAGATGTCGAGGTCGACGGCGTTGGCTCCCTGCGAGAAATAGAGATTCGCGGCTCCCTGCTCGGCGCTCTGCAAATAGAACTCGCCGGCCTCGAATCCCGTGGTGTTGACGTCGGGGCCCACATCCACCGCGGGCCCCCACCCCAGATCGTCATTCGTGTCGGTCCGATGCGCGACGTAGATGTCGTTCTGGCCCAGCCCACCGGCCCGATCGCTCGAGAAGAAGAGCAGATGCCCGTCGATGGACACCTGGGGAGACGCGTCGATGCCGGTACCGTTGATGCCGGACCCCAGATTGACCGGATCGCCCCAGGGGCTATCCGGTGAAGCGCGGTGCGACACCCAGATGTCGGCCGCGCCGAACCCGCCCGGGCGGGTCGACACGAAGTACAGGCTCAGCTCATCAGGCGACAGCGCCGGGTTCATTTCAGCGAACGCGGAATTGATGGGGGCGCCGAGATTCACGGGGTCGGACCACTCAGCGCTCGCGAACGACATCGCCTCGATTATCGGTGCAGCGGGATGCGACCCGGAATCGCACGCGACAATCACCATCGCGACGCTCGACCAGCGGAACATCAAGGCCGTTTTCATCGTGGCATTCCCTTCCCATGTTGCGGACGCAGTGCCGGTTTCGGCGCCGAGGTAGGTGCCGCTGGACGGACGCGCATGCCGGACACGCCCGCGGGCGATGTGGGAAATACCCAATCGGAGAAGTCCGAATAGCCGCCGTCTTTGATGGCGACGACAGAGTAGTAGTAGCAGCCATAGCAGCCCGCGTCGATGAACGACGTCACGTTCGCGTCCAACGAAGCGATCACGAACACGTCGCCGTAGCCATCGTCGACCCACACCTGATAGCCATCCTCGACGCTGGAGTTGTCGGTCCACGTGAGCCCGACCGTCCCGTCGGCAAGCAGCGTAGCGGTGAGGTCGGTTGGACCCGCGGGTGGCGTCGTGCAATCGGCGCTCGAGGCCGGCGACTCCCCGATCTGGTTGAACGCGACGACGCGATAGCAGACCGCTTGCTCACTGACCAGGCCCCCAAAATCGAAAAACGAGGTCTCGCCCCGGCCGGCGCTTCCAGCGTCGCTCCAGGTCGCGCCGTCGTCCGTCGAGCGCTCGATCCGGTATCCCGACTCGTTCGACGAGCTCGACTGCCAAAACACCGCCGCGGCATTGCTGCCGTTCGGCACAGCGTCGACTGACCCCGGTGCGGCCGGCGCCGCGGTTACGATCAGCGCCGGTACGACATTGGAGGCGCCTGATGTCCCACCGTCTCGCTTCGCGCGCACGAAGTATGAGTAGGCGACGTCGGGACTCAGTGTCGCGTCGTGATAACTCGTCGTATTGGCGGGCAGGTTGACGATGACAGTCCACGGCGCTC
>DATLXS010000077.1:0-2242 GCA_035575675.1 Gemmatimonadales bacterium | reverse complement strand
GCGCCCCTGGCCGCGCCGGGCCTCGGGCTCCTCAAGGACGCAGGCTTCGGTCTGCGCTTTGGCAACGCCCGCTCGGGCCTGGGCAACGTCGTGCACGTCGACCTGGCATTCCCCTTCAACGGCGACAGCAGTATCAAGCGGGTGCAGTTTCTCGTGCAGACCGAGCAGCACTTCTGAGGGTGCGCCGCCCGCATCTCATTTACCAGTCTTGACCCCGGACCCGGAAGGTGTATTATGACCACAAATTGTGGTCATATCCAGATTGCCATGAACATTCCCGCAGCCGTATTCAAGGCGCAATGCCTGAAGCTGATGGAGCAAGTCGAAAAGACTCGCCAGCCGGTCATCATCACCAAGCATGGCAGGCCCGTGGCCCAGCTCGCGCCGGTACCGCCCGTCGCCTCGGCCTTGTTCGGATACATGAAAGACACCCTGAAGATCCGGGGTGACATCATGGCGCCGATCGATGAGAAGTGGAGTGCGCTGTCGGGCGATGAGGACGCGCTCTACCGACGGCGGCCGCAGAAAGCACGCGCTCGTCACAAATGAGCGCGCTGCTCTTGGATACGCATATTTGGCTCTGGTATGCCGAGGGCGACGCCGCGCAGTTGCCGCCCGCGAGCGTCAGGAGATTGGAGGCAACCCGTCGGGAAGAGGGCTTGCTCGTATCGGCCATTTCGGTCTGGGAGTTGGGCATGCAGGTGGCGAAGGGCCGAATTCAACTGCCCATACCGCTGCGAGACTGGGTGGACCAGGCGCTCGCGCCGCCCGGCCTACGTTTGCTGCCCTTGGATGCCGCTGCGGCGGTCGAGAGTACGTCGCTACCAGGTGCGCTGCACGGCGACCCCGCGGATCGCTTCCTCATTGCCAGTGCCCGTACGGAAGGCGCCGTGCTCGCGACTCGCGATCAACACATTCTGCAGTACGGCAAAGCGGGGTTCGTGCGCGTGCTCGAACTCTAGCGGCTGGAGCGGCGGCGGAAACCTGCGGGGGTTCAAGACAGCCTATCTCCAGGGACTGAGCAGGGATTTGACCGACAGCGCAAAATCTGCGCCGTTGCGCGTCACCAGCGTCAGGCCGTGGACTTGCGCGGTCGCGGCAATGAGCCCATCCACGGCCTGGATTGGCCGACCACGCGCCTCGTGGCGTGCCACGAGGCGCCCCCATTCATCCGCGATGGCGCCGTCGACCAGGGCGATCCGCCCCTCGAATCGATGCGGGAGTTCGCTGCGCAGCCACGCGTCAAGGTGCCGGCGCCGCCGGCTCGCAGGCAGCCGCTCAATGCCATGACGCAGCTCTGCGAAGGTGACGACGCTGAGGAACACCTCGTCCTCATCGACCTGCGCGAGCCATTCGATGACTCCGACATTCGGACGCGGCTTGGTCCATTCGGACACTACATTCGTGTCGAGCAGATACCTCACAGGTCTATGGGACGCAATCGATCCTTCGAGCGCCGGATCTTCAACCCAGAACCCCGCAACGGGGAGGTCCTGAAGAAATCCGCCAGCGTACCCGCGCGTTGAGTTCTGCGCTCCCACTCCTCGGCGTCGACCACTACGGCGGCGCGCCGGCCCCTGCGCGTAATCGTCTGGGGGCCGCGTGTCTGAGCGTCTTCGATCACCCGACTGAGCTTCGCTTTGGCTTCTGCCACGGTCCAGAGATTGGTGTGCGCATCTGAGATAGACATAATGGTCAGTATAGTCATATGGCGGCGGCGCCCTCGCGTTTTGCCGCCTAGACATCTGATGCGTGATGCGATAGCATCTGATGCATGCGAACGACGCTCGACATTGCCGATGACGTGCTTCAAGCCGCCAAGGAGCGGGCGCAGCGCGAAAAAAAGACCGTCGGAGCGATGATTTCGGACTTGGCCCGGCGTGCTCTGACGTCGCCCCCGGAAGCGCATTCCGCAAAGGAACCCGAGGCAGTCTATGGTCTGCGGCCGTTCGCTCCGCGCGGCGGGATCGTCACGAACGAATTGATCGATAAGCTTCGCGAAGAGGATGCGTATTAGCCCCCCGCGAGGCCGCCACATGCACCGGCCAGGCGCTGTCCGGCCCGGCGGTTGTCCTGGTTCGAAGGGCTCGGATTAGTGCGCGCGCTGTTGGACGTCAACGTGCTGATCGCGTTGCTCGACTCCGATCACACGCTGCACGGGACCGCAATGAGTTGGTTTGCGAAGCACGCGCGAGAAGGCTGGGCTTCCTGTCCCATCACCCAAAACGGTTGTGTGCGTATC
>DATLXS010000076.1:0-2094 GCA_035575675.1 Gemmatimonadales bacterium | reverse complement strand
GGAGCCCAGAGTCCCCGTTTGACCGGTGCGCGCGCCCCGGCGCGGGTGGTGTTCGTCTGCGAGCACGGTTCGGTCAAGAGTCTCGTGGCGTCGGTCTACTTCAACCGGCGGGCTCAGGAGCACGGCCTCCCTTATCGAGCGGTGGCGCGCGGAGTCACGCCTGACTCCACAGTTCCGACCTCGGTTCGAGAGGGATTGCGAGGCGACGGTTTCAAGGTGTCGGACTTCGTGCCTCAGTTGTTCCAGGCATCCGACGCCGATCATGCGGCGCTCGTCGTGTCATTCGATCAGGAGATCACGAAGATGGTCGCCGGCAGGACTCGGTACCTGAAATGGGACGATCTGCCCGGAGTTCTGGCGGACTATGCGCGCGGTCGAGATGCGATCGTCCGGCAGGTCGACGCCCTAGTCGCCGAGCTCACTCATGGCGGCGTGCCGTGAACCAGACGGCTGCGATACCCGGTCGGACTCGGGAGCTCGTGCGGTACTTCCTGCGTCTGGGGCTCCTCGGTTTTGGCGGACCGGTAGCGCTCGTGGGCCAGATGGAGCGCGAGCTCGTCACCGAGCGTGGCTGGCTGACGAAAGAGCAGATGCGCGAGGCCATCGCGGTGTGCCAATCACTGCCCGGGCCGCTCGCAATCCAAGTCGGCGTCTACATCTCGTACCTGCGAGGGGGCTTCTGGGGGGCCTGGGCAGGAGGCTGGGCGTTCATTTTTCCCAACTTCGTGATTGTGGCGGCACTCGGTGCTCTGTACGTCTATTTCGGCGGTCTGCGGCCGGTGACGGCCATATTCTACGGCGTGAGCCCAGCGGTGATCGCGCTCATCCTGCATTCCTGCTATCGGCTCGCCAAGCTCGGCATGGAAGATTGGCTGCAATGGGCACTGGCAGTAGTGTGTTTTGGGGTGACGGTCGCTCTCCGGGCCGAAGTCGCGCTGCTCTTCATCGGCGCAGGGATCGTGGGGATCCTCTACTACGGCCGGTTCTGGCGTCGCACCCCCTCCGCGACGACGCTACTCGCCGCGGCGCCGCTCGTGCCCGCAGTGCCACTGACACCGGTCGCCAGCGCTTCCACCCTGACAAAGCTGTTGCTGTTCTTTCTCAAGGCCGGCGCGCTAACGTTCGGTAGTGGCCTCGTCATCGTTCCTTTTCTGCAGCAGGGTGTCGTCCAGCAATATGGGTGGCTGAACGAGCGCGACTTCCTGGTCGCGGTCGCCGTCGGCATGATCAGCCCCGGCCCCGTGGTGATCACCGCGACGTTCGTGGGCTACTTGGTCGCAGGCTTTTGGGGCTCGCTCACGGCGACGGTCGGGATTTTCCTTCCGTCGTTCATTCTCGTTCTGGTGGCGGCACCACTCCTGGCGCGTCATCGGTCCAACCGCAACGTGCAGGGCTTCGTGAAGGGCGCTTACGCGGCGGCCATCGGGACGATCCTGGGCGCCTGTGTGCTCCTCGGGCGCATTGCCATAGGAGACTGGCTGACGATTCTCATTGCGGTGACGGCGCTCGTTGCGCTGTTCCTGTGGAAGATCAGCAATCCGCTCCTGATGGCGCTTACCGCGGCGGCGGGGCTGATTGCTTTCCCCCTTCTGCACCCGGCGTGGGTCATGGTGCGATAGGGCGGTTGTCGGTCGCGTTATCGAAACAGGAGGAGAGTGTAGTCATGTGGAAACTAAGAGTGCCCTTAATGATGGCGATGAGTTTGATTGGGCTTTGCGCTTCAATTGCGTATGCTGACGAGGACGAAGAGCAGAACCTCGAGTCGGTCGCGAAGCTGATGCCGACGGCGAAAGTCACTCTGCAACAGGGACTGACTGCCGCCGAACAGAAAGGAAAACCGATCTCCGGAAAGTTCGAGGTCGACGAGGGGAATTTCCAACTCTCCGTCTACACCTCGCAGGGAGGCAAATACGCGGAGCATCTGGTCGACTACAACACGGGGGGCGTCACCAGGAGTGAGGCGATTACGGGCGGGGACGATCTCAAAGAAGCCAAGGAGCAGAGCGAGGCCATGGGGAAGGCGAAGAAGTCCCTCAAGACCGCGGTTGATGAGGCCGAGCGGCAGAATGCCGGCTATCGCGCGGTAAGCGTGGA
>DATLXS010000075.1:0-20954 GCA_035575675.1 Gemmatimonadales bacterium | reverse complement strand
GAGAAGTTGCGGCGCAAATATGGATTCAGGAATCACACCGGAATGCTCGACCGCTATCGACCGGCCAAGATGCCGGTGCAGGGTGAGCTCGAGTTGCGGGGCAGCCTGCCCTAATTGCGCGACACGAGGTGGAACACCCGCGTCTGCCCGCACACTGGCGTCGTCGCCTCGTGGAAATAGCCGCGCACGAACGCGTAATTGAGGCCGGTGGTGTCGGCCTGATCCTCCAGCACGAAACCTTGCGGCGGCTGCGGGTAGCCCGCGGGCAGGAGCCGGACGCAGCCCCCGTTGTCCACCCACTTGGTCACCACGCCGCCCGCATTGCGGCGCGTCGAGATCCGAATCGCAGGCCGCGAGCGCCCCGAGCATCGCGAGATAGTAGAAGGAGCGCATGCTCAGTTCCGCGTCACGACGTGAAAGACTCTGGTCTCCCCACATACCGGTGCCGCGGCGTCGTGAGTGTAGCCGGTAACGAACGCCCCTGAGAGTCCCGCCGTATCGGCCTGGTCCTCGAGGACGAGCGCCGAGTTCGGGTTGTAGAGACCGAGCGGCGAGAGGCGAGCACATCCCAGCGAGTCCACCTGCAGGTACACGGTGCCGCCGCCGTTGCGCTGTGAGGGATCGGCGCCCGTCGGTCGTACGATGACGTCACCGAACCGGCGCACCGGAATGCCCTGCGCCGCTGAGGCGTCCAAGACCGCTGCCCCGGCGCGCATTTCGTATGTGCGGGAAGATGGCCCCGCCAGTCCGGGCGCCGTGCCCGCGGTGTCGAGCGCGGCCACCAGCAGCGTGGCTTCGCGGAGATCCGCGCAGAAAATGTGGTCGTTGCCGACCATGTAATACGGCTCGAAGGTTACGGCTGACTGATCAGCGTGTGCGCCTGGTTGAAAGCGCGGGTTTATTGCACACACCCCCCAGACGACCAACCGCGTCCGGAACGGCTGACCGGCGTTGACCTCGGCCGGCCAATCCATCCACTGCACCGACACCGGGTCGACGTTACCGGTGGGCCCGTCACACGCGAGCAACAGACCGACCGTTATCGCGGCGAACATGGTAGGGCGCATAGACCTCCTCCTCGAATCAGACTACCCAGATACCTACCCTAGGAAGCCGCCCCTGGGTCACCTTCCAGCCACATGCGCGCGACCGCCCGAATCGTCCCGGGCGCATTTCCCTCGGCCCGGTTGTTCGCCAGAATGTAAGCCTCGACCCGTCGTTGGTGGGCTTGGCTCACGAGACGCACCAGATCGTTCCGCAGACTCGGGACCGGCTCCTGCACACGGTCATAGGGCTGGAACTGCTTCACGGCGTCGCTATAGCGGCGCCCCGGCTTCAGGAGCGCCCGGGCGACCGTGAAGTTCGTTGGGAAGGTCCAGCCCAGATCGACCTGTTCGCCGATCGACGGCATTTCCGTCCAGGAATTGAAAACGTGCGCCACACCGTGCCGCTTCAACACTTCGCCGTGCACGCCGGTGAGCAGCTCGGGATTGCGCAGCTCGACCGCATAGCGAAAGTCCCGCGGCAACTCCTTCAAGAAATCATCGAGCTGATCCGCCCACTGCAGCGGATCGGGCAGATCCTTGCCACGCATGGATTGGAATTCGAACACGAAGCACCCCGCGTGATCGCGAAACACACGGCTGTAGGGACCGATCACGTTGTCTTTGAACAGGCCGGCGTTGAGAAAGTCGGGATTGCGCATCCCGGCGAGGCCTCGCTTGGCGGTGATGCGATCCCAGACCTTGCTGATGCAGGGGAAACCGGGCGGCAGGGCCCGGGCATACGACTGCAGCTCCGCTTCCGAGGGCGGATCGTAGAACGCGCTGTCGATCCCGACGGTGCGAAACAACGGATAGCGAGCGTACTCCTCGAGGCGGCTGGCAGGCTGCGGGCCACGATAGCGGCGATGGTAGACGTCGCCGAACCAGCCGTCATAGCTCCAGGTAGACGTCCCAAATCGGATGTGCGACGGGATTCCCTGAGCGAGCTCGGCAACCTCGGGGCTTGGTGCCGGAAGTGCTTCAGGCCCAAAGAGATCCGCTTGAGTCATACTCAAAGTTTACTCTCTCGAACTTGGCTTGCGAGGGATGATATCTTCGGGATATATTCGGGTCCCCTTGGGGCTTTGTCAATGTCACGATCGTCTACGAGCTCGCTCGCTGCCTGCGTCTGGATTCCCCTCTTCCCGCTCCGCTGCGAAGAGGCTCGTCAAGGTGGACTGGCCAACTATCCCACGGCGCTGCTCGCACCCGACACCACGCGAAAACTGTGGCAGGTCTCGTCGCTCGCCCGCCACGCGGGCGTAAAGCCGGGGATGACCGTCAGCCAGGCAATCGGCCTCTGTCCGACGCTGCGGCTCATCGAGCCCGATCCTGTCCATTACGACGAGCGCTTCTCGAGTCTGCTCTCGTCACTCAACGACGTGAGTCCCGTGGTGGAACCGGCCGAACTTGGTCTCGCATATCTGGGGACTGATGGTTTGGCGGGGATTTACGGCTCACAGCCCAAGATCATCGAGGCGATTCGTCAGACCGTCCGACCGTCAGACCGTCCGACCGTCCGACTGGGTTTTGGTCGCGGCAAGTTCACCGCGTGGGTAGCCGCGAGCCGCGCCAAACCGGGCGACGCCATCGTCGTGGCCCCCGGTGAGGAGCAAAAGTTTCTCGCTTCACAGCCCATTGCCGTTCTGCCACTCGATTCCGATATCCATCGCCGCCTGCGCCTGCTCGGCCTGCGCACGCTCGGCGCACTCGCGGCGCTCCCCGAAGCAGCAGTCACGGCGCAGTTCGGTGCCCTGGGAAGACGGCTGTGGCGTTTGGCGGCCGGCCGCATCGCCGAGCCGGTTGAAGGACGGAACGCGCCGGAGCCGATCGTCGCCGCGCTCACGTTCTTCACACCGATCGGCGAGCGTGAGCTGCTGGTGCATTCGCTCGACCAGTTGATCGCCCGCGCGCTCAAACATCCGCGTCGCATCGGCTGGCGCGTGCACGCCGTGCGCCTGCGCGCGGATCTGGAATCGGGTCAGATGGATTCGGCCCCTCCAAATCGTTCCTGGCTCGTCACCGTGTTATTGAAGGACCCGACGGCCGATGCCGGCCGCATCGGCGCACCGCTGAAGACCCGGCTCGAGCAGTCGCCGCCTGCCGGCGCTGTCGAGCGTCTCATCCTCGAGTTCACCGCGTTCGCTCCCGGGACCACCGAGCTGCAGCTGTTCGCGCGCGATGCGCAAGCCGCCGCCCGCGCGGGACAGCAGCGCGCCCTGCAGAGCGCCGCGCGCGAAATCCGGATGCGCGTCAAGGGGGGGCGCGCCAATCTCTATCACGTCATCGAGGTACAACCATGGTCACGCCTGCCCGAGCGCCGCTACGCACTGATCGACTACGAGCCGTAAATGAACCGCAGCCGGTGACGGTGGAGTTCGATGAATCCGGTGCTATGACGGTCGGACGGTCTGACGGCCGGACGGTCGGCAAAGTCGAAGCCATTCTCGAATCGTGGCGCATCGATGACGAATGGTGGCGTCATATGATTGCACGCGCTTACCTGGAAGTGATCCTGGAAGGCGGCAAGCGGCTGGTGCTGTTTCAGGATCTGATCACCGGCCAATGGTTCGTACAGATGCCGTGATGTACGCAGAGTTGCATTGTCATTCAGCCTATTCGTTTCTCGACGGCGCCTCCCCACCCGACGAGCTCCTCGCCGAAGCGCATCGGCTGGGCTATCCGGCGCTCGCGCTCACCGACAAGAACGGCATCTACGGCTCGCTCGCGTTCGCGCACGCCGCGCAGCCGCTCGGCCTGCAGGCGATCACCGGCGCCGAAGTCACGCTCTCGGACGGCGCGCATGTGGTGTTGCTGGCGGAGTCGGCGCACGGGTACACGAATCTCTGTCGCTTGCTCACGGAAGCGCACCTCGGTGCCGAGCGGCTCGACCCGCGGCTGCCGCTCCCCGCGCTCGAAGCGCGTCAGGAAGGACTGATCATTCTGTCCGGCTCCCGCCGCGACGGTATTCTCTCGAGAACATTGGAAAACGAAGGACAGCGTGCAGCGCGCAAACTCGCCGCGCAGTGCAAGACGGTGTTCGGAACCGATCGGTTCTTTGTCGAAATCCAGCGCAATCGAGTCCGTGGCGACTTGGCACAAAGCCGGGCATTGATCGACATCGCGGCGGATCTGCAGCTGGGTGTCGTGGCGTCTGGAAACGTTCAGTATCACGTCCGAAGCCTTCACCGCTTACACGATGTGATGGTCGCGATCCGCCATCGCACGACGCTCGACGGCTCGCACCGCGTGCGAAATCCGAACAGCGAGTTTTACTTGCGGCCACTGGAAGAAGTCGTGGCGCTGTTCGCTGACTGTCCCGATGCTGTCGCCACAACAGGGGCCATCGCAGAGCGGTGTAAGGCCTTCGACCTGACCCGCGACCTGGGGTACACGTTCCCTGACTTCCGCGGGGCGGATCGAGCGCCCGCGCCGCAGGTCTTAGCCGAGCTGTGCCGTGACAGGATGCAGGAACGCTACCCGCCCGGCTCGGTCTATCACCCGCAGGCGGTGCGCCGGCTCGACGAAGAATTGCGGCTCATCGAGCATCACCAGCTCAGCGGCTTCTTTCTCGTCTACCACGACCTGTTTGATCTTGCGCGCGACGTCGCCGCCGATGTCCGGCGCGGCTCGCGCCGCGCCTCCGGCAACCTGTTGCCAGGTCGGGGACGCGGCTCCTCGGTCTCTTCGATCGTGTGCTATCTCCTCGGCCTGTCGCACATCGACCCGATCGCCAACAAGCTCTTCCTCGGCCGGTTCCTGAACGAGACCCTGGCGTCGGTCCCCGATATCGATCTCGATTTCCCGCGCGAGATCCGCGAGGAGCTGATCCGCCGCGTGTACACCCGCTACGGCTCGGACCACGCCGGCCTCGTGTGCACGTTCCCGACGTATCGGCTGCGCTCCGCCGTGCGCGAAATCGGCAAAGCGCTCGACTTGCCGCTCGGCGAAATCGAGTTGGTCGCCAAATTGTCGGACGGCCGGTCGGACGGATTGGCGGACGAGCTGGAACACCTCCCCGGGTTTGCCGGTCGCAACGATGCGCCGCTCTGGAAGGAGCTGTGCCAGCTGGCGCAGGAAATTCGCGGGCTGCCGCGCCATGTGTCGCAGCATCCTGGGGGCATGATCATCTCCTCGCGCCCGCTCATCGAGCTGGTGCCGCTCGAGCGCGCGGCGATGGAGGACCGCGTCGTCTGCCAGTGGGACAAGGACTCCTGCGACGACGCGCGCTTCATCAAGATCGACTTCCTCGCACTCGGCATGCTGTCACTCGTGGAAGAATGCGTCGAGCTGATCGCGCGCCGCACCGGGACACCACCCGATCTGTCGCGCATCGATTTCGAGGACCCGGCGATTTACGACCGCATCTGCGCCGGCGACACGATCGGGCTGTTCCAGATCGAGAGCCGAGCGCAGATCCAGATGATCCGCCGCAGCCGGCCGCGCAATCTCGAGGACCTCGCGGTCGAGGTCGCGATCGTCCGCCCGGGGCCAATCGTCGGCGGCGCGGTCAATCCGTACGTGCGCCGGCGCGAGGAACAGCGCCGCGCGCACGCGTCTGGCCGGCCCTACGAGCCGCCCGTTGATCATCCCCTGCTTCGCGAATGCCTCACGGAAACGCTGGGAGTGATTCTGTATCAGGATCAGGTCCTGCAAGTCTGCCAGGCACTCGCCGGATTCTCGTCGGGACAGGCGGAAGCACTGCGCCGCGCGATGAGCCGCCGCCGCTCGCACGACCTCATGGCCGGTTTCTGGGAGGAGTTTCGCGCAGGCGCGCTCGCCCGCGGCGTCCCCGAAGCCACGGCCGAGAAGGTGTTCGGTCAGGTGATTGCGTTCAGTGAGTTCGGATTTCCCAAGTCGCATGCTGCAGCGTTCGGATTGCTCGCGTACCAGTCGGCGTGGCTCAGACACTACCACCCGGTCGAGTACTACGTCGCGCTCTTCAATAATCAGCCGATGGGCTTCTATTCGATCGACGCGCTGGGCCGCGATGCGATGCGCAACGACATCGACCTGCGGCTGCCCGATATCAACGTGAGTGACGTCTGGTGCACGGTTGAATCGTCAGCACTCCGAGTCGGTTTGGGGTTCATTCGCCATTGGAGCGAAGAGACCGCCACGGCAACCGTCGTGGAGCGAGAGCAACATGGTCCATTCAAAAGCGTCGGTGATTTCATCCGGCGCGCGCCGGCGACGCTCAAGCGCACCGCCATCGAGGCCCTTATGTGGGTCGGCGGCTGCGACGGATTCGGTCTGACGCGACGCGAGCTGCTCTGGCAGGTCGGCCTCTGGCTGCCTCCCAAGGCCTCCCACTCAGGGGAGGGCCGCGGCCGGCGTCAGCTCGAGCTCGCCCTGAATCAACCCCATGAACAACTGGCATTCGGCGGGCTGGCCGCTCACGAGCGCTTGCTGGCCGAGTACGCCACGCTCGGGTTCTCGGCCAGCGGGCATCCTTTATCGTTGGTGCGGAACGCGTTACCACCTGACCTGACACTCAACCGAGACCTGGGAAATCTCAAAGCCGGCGTCAAATGCATGGTGGCCGGCCTCGTGGTCGCCCGTCAGCGTCCCGAGACAGCCAAAGGAATCGTCTTCATGTTGGTTGAAGACGAAACGGGAATGACGAACGTGATCGTGCGGCCCGATGTTTACGATCGCTACCGCGCCGCCGTCCGCGGGGAGCCGTTCGTGCTGGTAACCGGTAAGTTGGCCAAGGACGACGGGACCGTGAACGTGCTGGCGGAGAAAGTGGAGGGGCTTCAAATGCGTGGTGGAAAAACGTCCTCCACCAACCTCAACAACCTTCACCAACCTCCAATGCAGTTTCTCAGAGCCATGCGTCGCGTCGCACCCGATTCGAAGGATTGGGGATGATGAGTCCTCGACAATCCTGCACCCTTGGCTTTCGCGTCAAATCCGGCTGGGCTGCGGCTGTGCTGATCGCGAACTCGGCGAACGCACCCACCGTCATCGACAGCCGGGTGATCGAGCTCGCCGATCCCGGCGTAGCGCACTCGCGCCAGCCCTACCACGCCGCCCTCGGCACGGCACAAACCGACACCACGAAGGTCACTCGCCTGGTGCGCGGCATCGAGCGCTTCTCCCACCACGCGATCGCCGCCTTGGTCGCCGAATACCGTGAACGGCATCAGCTGCGCAGCGCCGCCGTCGTCGCCTCCTCACTTACCGATCCGGCCTCCATCGCCAACCAACACATGCGAGCCCATGCGTCCGAGGGGCGATTGTTCCGGACCGTCCTGATTGATGGCCTGGAAAAATGCGACATCAAGGTCCGCGTGGTGTTGGAGCGGGAGGTTTATGAACTCTTGGGGAAGGCGCTGCGCGTCGGCCCAAGCGCGGCCAAGCACAAGGTCACCGCGCTGGGGGAAAGCGTAACGCGCTGGCGCGCTGAGCAAAAGGTCGCCGCCGCCGCTGCGTGGCTCGTCGCCTGATGGCGTTTTGGATTCTCAAGCGCCATCCTGTAGCCATGCGAATCGTGTTGTGCTGCCTGCTCGTCGTCGCGTGTGGTGGGAAGCCGGGTCCCGAAAACACGACGCCTGCGGGCGGGGCGCCGCCGGGCGGTCCACCGCTGCGGACGTTCGAGCGCACCCTCCACGCGCTCGACCTCAACGGCGCGCGCCTCACCTATCGACTCACGGGTGATAGCGGAGCGGCGCCGGTCGTCTTCGTCCATGGCTCATTGGGAGACCTGAGGTCGTGGGCGGGCCAGGAAAACGTCTTTGCCCAAGTGTATCGCGTCCTCGTGTACAGTCGTCGCTACCATCCCCCCAATCCCCAGGTGAACGACGACCAGCCCTACTCGCCGAAGCTGCACTCTGAGGACCTCGCGGCCCTGCTCCTGACGCTCGACCTCGCTCCCGCGCATGTCGTGGGTTCGTCCTACGGCGCCTATACGGCGCTGCAGCTGACCCGCGACCACCCGCAGCTGGTGCGTTCGCTCGTGTTGGCGGAGCCGCCGATTGTCTCGCTGCTGACCGGCTCCGAAGAGGGGGATGCCGCGCGGCGCGCCTTCTATACCAATGCCCTCGACCCGGCTCGGGCCGCATTCGCGCGCGGCGACTCGGTGACCGGGCTGCGGTACTTTTATGACGGGACCGCGGGGCGGGGGGCGTTCGATCGGCTGCCGGCCGCCACGCGCGCGGATATGCTGGCGCATTCGTTCGAGATGCGCCACGAAATGCTCGCCGAGCGCTCGGCCTACTACTCAACAGTTTCTTGCGCGGAGCTGGGACGGATTACGACTCCCGTCTTGATCGTCAGGGGCGAGCGCAGCCCTCGCATCTTCCAGCTCATCAGCGATGAGCTCGCGCGCTGCCTGCAGAGCGACACCACCGTTGTCATTCCCGGTGCCGCGCATCCCCCGCACGCGGGGAATTTCAACTACTTCAACCAGGTGGTGGCGCGCTTCATTATGACGCATTGATCGGCGGGGCTTGACGCCGTCGGGCCCGCCTAAGCAGCGTAGTCGATACCGTGTTGCGGCGTCTCTGCTTCGCGATTGCCTTCGTCCTGTTTGTCCCCGCACTTGCAGCGCAGGGCCCGACCGACGCATTCATCACGACCGCCCGTGCGCACATCGCCGCGCGTGAATTCGGCGAAGCCGATACCGCGCTCGACCACGCACTCGCGGCATCGGCGTACCTGATGGATACGGTGCACGTATTTGTGTGGCGCGCGATTCTCGCGCACATGCGCGGCAACGATAGTCTCGCCCGCGCGAATTTCCATGCCGCGCTCGCGTCGTATTCGGCCCTGCGAGTCAACGGCCTGGATCAGATTGCCACCGGACTCTCTGACGTGTTCGAATCGGAAGCCCGACGGATCCGAGTCTACCCCGACAGTGAGCTGGACGAGCGCGCGTCGTGGCTTTCGGGCCCTAAACTCGCCTATCCGCCCGAACTCCTGCACCGGCGCGTGGCAGGGCATGCCATCGTCCGCGCGGTCATCGACACCCTTGGCGAGGCCGAGGGGTTCGGGTTGACCGTCGTCGAGTCGCCCGATCCCGCGTTCGACGAGCCGTTGCAGCAGATGATGCTCGCCGCGCAGTTCACGCCCGGGCGACGCAAGGGTCAGGCCGTCCGGAGTCAGGTGACCGTCGGGTTCGATCTGCACCCACCCGCCCCCGAGAATCCCACGCGATTGATCACGGCGGCGCGCGAGCAAGTGCACGCCCATCACGCCGACAGCGCCCTGGCGCTCACGGAACAAGCGTTGGACAGTCTCAACCAGCCCACCGCCGGCGAGCGCGTCTACGCCCTCCTCGTTCGGGGGACGGCGCTGCATCAGAAGGGACGCGACAGCCTCGCGGCGCTCGCATTCGACGCCGGCATCACGGGCTACCGCGAGCTTACCGCGCGCGGTGTCGATCTCGCGCCCTTCGTGAAGCGCCTGGCGGACTCGATTCGCTTCAGTCGCCGCAGCGCGACGCCGGCCGGAACGCCGTCCCCGTTCGGCAGTCCCGCCGCGGTTGGCGTCGTGGACGAGCAACCGGTGCTGATCTCGCATCCGCCGATTCGGTATGCCCCCGAGATGCAGGCACTGCGTGTCGGCGGGACGGCAATCGTCGAAGCCGCCCTCGATACGACCGGCCATGTCGTTCCTGCGACCGTCAGGGTCGTGCAGAGCCCGAATCCCGTGTTCGATGCGGAGACGAAGCGGGTGGTGCTGGCGTCTGTCTATCGGCCGGCCCGAATCCACGGGCGGGCCACATCCGTGACGATTCGTCAGCCAATTACGTTTGCCGCCTATTGACGCACCAGCGAGAATGAACGCATGACAACTCAGCTCGCTACACTCGCCGGCGGCTGCTTCTGGTGCCTCGAGGCGGTCTTCGAACAGCTGCGCGGCGTCACCAAGGTCGTCTCGGGATACTCAGGCGGTCACATGCCCAACCCCAGCTACGAGGCCGTCTGCACCGGCACGACTGGACACGCGGAAGTCGTGCAGGTGACGTTCGACCCGGACGAGCTCTCCTACCGCGACCTGCTCGGCGTCTTCTTCACGCTCCACGACCCGACGACCCTGGATCGCCAGGGCGGCGACGTCGGGACACAGTATCGCTCGGCCATTTTCTATCATGACGACGAGCAGCGGCGTACCGCCGACGAGGTCGTGCGCGAGCTCGAGGCCGAGCACGTGTTCGACGACCCGATCGTGACGAAGCTCGAGCCGCTGAAGGCTTTCTATCCCGCCGAGGAGTACCACCGCGAGTACTACAGAAGGAATCAGAACCAGCCCTACTGCCGCGCCGTCATTGCGCCCAAGGTCGCGAAGCTGCGGAGCAAGTACCTCCAAAAACTGAAAGCCTAGCCCGCCGCCTTACTCTTGCCGAGGTAGGCGCGCACGAGCGGCCCGGGGCGGCGCCGCAGCAGCGCGCCGCGCAGGATGTCGCGTTCTTCGGCCGGCACATCCACCAGGAACCGCTCCTTCCCTTCCCCTTCCTTCACGACGATCGGCACGCCGTCGCGGTACAGAACGCGGTTCGTGGTGATCGCGGGCAGGGCTTCGTCCGGCGTGAGGATCCCGACCAGGTTGAGCGGATCGGCCCCGCTCACGGCGATCAGCTCGCCCTCTCCCTGTCCTTTGCGGGTACTGCGCAGCAGGCCGATCGCTTCCGGTAGCGCGTATTGCTCCCCGGAGAATCCGCCGACAAACCGCCCGCCGCGGATCTCGCCCCGCGCCTCGAGCCGCCGATAGACGCGCAGGATGTCGCGCCACGGCGCGAGCAGGGTCTCACGCTGTACCAGCCGCCGAAACACCACGCCGTACCGCCTCAGCAGCTGCCAGGCAACCGTCTCGGCAACCTGAGTTTCGGCAACCGGTGGCTTGCCGCGCGTCCGGGCCCACCGGCCCGCGGTCTCGACCCCGAACGGGGCGATCCTGCCACGGCGCCGATAGCCACCCCCGAGCGGCCGGCGGCGATCCGACGGCACGAGCAGGGCGCGGAGTCCCGCGAAGCTGTCGGACGAAACGAGGCCCCACGCGACCAGCTCGGCGAGTCCCTTCTCCACTTCGGTCCGCAGCAGCCCCGTCGCGTTCACGAGATCGCCGAAGAACAGCGCGCCGCGCGAGTCGAACGCCGTGAGCAGCGCCTTTCCGGTGGATGAGAGCGGCAGCGTTGCCGCATCGGCTTCCGGCAGGCCGGCTCGCCAGATCTCGCCACGTTCACGCCGGAACAGCGCGATGGGCGTGCTCTTCACGGGGCCAACCTTTCTGTTCCGCGTTCCACCTTCCCCGTTCCGCGTTGCGGTCAGCCGTCCCCACGCGATCTCGCCTGACAGACACAGACCGTCCAGCCAGAGCGGGTCGTAGTCAGTGAGGCGCGCCGGCAGCACGTCGGACTCCCATGCGCCCGCCGCCAGCTCGAAGCCGTCGAGCACGTCGAGGACGGCGGCCAGACCTTCCGGCCCCTCCGCGCGCGATCCCGTCGCGAGACGCTGCCACTTGAAGAGGAACCGGAGGAAGTCGGCAGCCGCGACCGGCTCGATCTCTTTGCGCAGCCGATCGAGGGTGTACCGATGGATCCGCGCCAGCAGCCGCCGCTCGCACCACTCGAGTCCCTCGACGCCCGCGGAGAAGCGGCCGCGGAGCGCGAATCCTTCGTGCTCGAGCCCCGCGAGCGCGAAATCCACGTCGCCGGCAGGAAGCCCGAGCGCATCCGCGATGTCCGCCCCGGTGGTCGGCCCGACCACCTCGAGCCGCCCGCGCACCAGCTCCCGAATCGCGTCCTCGCGTGTCCATGCTTTCGCCTGGTCGCGCTCCGGCGGGATGACCGCGGGCTCGTGAGGCGCGCCGGGAAACGCTGCCTGCACCATGGGCAACCGCTCAGTCGCCACCCACAAGCGGCCATCTACAGTAGTCACGCGGCCGACGGCGGCCAGGCTGTCGTACTTGTCCTTCCAGGACGCGCTGGTTCCCGCTTCGACGCTCGGCACCGCCCCCATGATCAGCAGCGCATCATGGAGCTCGTCCCCCGTCTCCGGATCGGGCCAGGATTGTTCGCGCACGAGATCGATGGCGGACTGATCGAGCTTGCCGAATTCGTCGGCCGTCTTCACATCCAGCCCGCGCCGCGTGATCACGGCCTGCGTCCGGCGCTCCTCGAGCGGGGCGTCGTCGAGGAATGCGTACGGCCGTGCGTTGAGCACCTCATGACACATGGGGGACGGCTCGGTCGTGTCGCGCGCGACCAGCGTGAACTCGCCACCATCCATGCCCTCCAGCACGCGCTTCAGCCCCGGGAAATCCATCGCCTCGAGCAGGCAATCGGCAATCGTCTGATTCACCAGCGGGTGGTCGGGGATCTCGCGATCACCCACCAGGTTCTCAGGGCACGCGAGCTGATCGGGGAAGACGGCCGCGACCAGGTCTTCGGCCTCCATACGCTGCAGCGGGGTCGGCACCTTCCGGCCGCCGCGGAAGCGCAGCACCGCGAGCGCCCGCGTCGCGTTCCAACGCCAGCGCGTCCCGAACACCGGCGCGTCGAGCATCGCCTGCACGAGGAGATGCTCCGCCGTCGCTGGCTTGAGATACTGGAACACGTCCTCGAGCGGGAAACTGTGTTGCGGCCCCAATGACAGGATGATCGCGTCTTCGGTTGCCGCCGCCTGGAGCTCGAAGTTGAAGCTGCGGCAGAACCGTTTGCGGAGCGCGAGTCCCCAGGCGCGGTTGATCCGGCTCCCAAACGGCGCGTGCAGCACGAGCTGCATCCCGCCGGCTTCGTCGAAGAAACGCTCCAGCACGAGACATTGCTGCGTCGGAATCGTGCCGAGGATCTGACGCGTGGCCGTGAGGTACTCGACGATGGTCCGGGCACCGGCCTCGCTGAGGCCGATCGTTCCGACGAGCCACTGGATCGCGCTCGCTGGATCGTCCAGCCGGTCGGCGATATCCTGACGCAGCCTGGAGACTTCTTCCGACAGCTCGATGGTGCGCCCGGGGGCCTCCCCGAGCCAGAAGGGCAACGTTGGCGGCTGACCCTTGGCATCGGCGACGCGCACCTGTCCCGATTCGACCTTCACGACCAGGTACGACATGTTGCCGAGCTGGAAGATGTCGCCCGGGGTGCTCTCGATCGCGAAGTCCTCGTTCAGTGTACCGACGAACGTTTCGGTCGGCTCGAGGATGACGCGATAGTCGCCGAGATCGGGGATGGCGCCGCCCGAGGTGATTGCGGCGATCCGCGCGCCACGACGTCCCGAAAGCTTGTGATTCACGCCGTCATAGTGGATGTGCGCACTGCGCCGGCCGCGGCGGGTCGTGAAGCCCTCGGCCAGCATCTGGACCACGGCGTCGAACTCGGCTCGCGTGAGATCGCGATAGGGATAGGCGGAACACATCCGCTCGTAGAGGTCGGCTTCGTTCCACTCTTCGCCCGCGGCGGCGGCGACGATTTGCTGCGCGAGGATGTCGAGCGGCTTGTCGGGGATGATCAGGCGATCGAGCCGGCCCTCGCGAGTCGCCCGCAACAGCGCCGAGCATTCGATCAGCTCATCGCGCGACAGCGGGAAGACGCGCCCCTTCGGAATGGCGCCGAGCCGGTGCCCCGCCCGGCCCACCCGCTGCAGCAGCGTGGCGATCGATCGCGTCGATCCCAGCTGAATGACGAGATCGACGCTGCCGATGTCGATCCCGAGCTCGAGCGACGCGGTGGCGACCAGCGCTTTCAGCTCGCCGCGCTTCAACCGCTCTTCGGCCTCGAAGCGCTTTTCTCGCGACAGGCTGCCGTGGTGACTCGTGACGTGGTCGGCGCCAATCCGCTCCGAGAGCTGCATCGCCAGGCGTTCGGCGAGGCGCCGCGTGTTGACGAACACGAGCGTCGTGCGGTGCTGCGAAATCAGCTCGGCAATGCGGCTGTTGACTTCTTCCCAAACCTCCGCCGACATCACCGCCTCGAGCGGGGACGACGGGATCTCGAGCGCGAGGTCGAGCTCGCGGATATGGCCGGCGTCGACGATCGTCGGCTGTGGCTGCCCGGTCCCGACGAGGAATTGCGCGATCGCTTCAATCGGCCGCTGCGTGGCGGATAGCCCGATGCGCTGCGCGCGCTTGCCGCTGAGCGCGTCGAGCCGGGCCAGCGACAGGGACAGATGGCTGCCCCGCTTGTCACGGGCAACCGCGTGGATTTCGTCGACGATCACCGTCCGGACCGACCGCAGCATCTCGCGGGCGCGCTCGGAGGTGAGGATCAAGTAGAGCGATTCCGGGGTCGTGACGAGGATGTGCGGCGGGTGCTTGAGCATCGCCTGCCGCTCCGACTGCGGCGTGTCGCCCGTCCGGACCAGCGTTCTTACCTCGACATCGGGGAGCCCCTGCTCCGCCAGCGCAGCCCGAATTTCCGCCAGCGGCTCCGAGAGGTTCTTCTGAACGTCGTTCGACAGCGCCTTGAGCGGTGAGACATAGAGGACCTGGATCTCGTCGCGCAGCTCACCGTTCAGTCCCTGCCGCACCAGCCCGTCGATGGCGGAAAGAAAGGCCGCGAACGTCTTGCCCGAGCCGGTCGGCGCGGCAATGAGGACGTCGCCACCCTGCTGAATGACGGGCCAGGCGCCGCGCTGCGGCTCAGTCGGCTCGGCGAACCGGTTCGAGAACCAGCGTGCAATGGCGGGATGGAAGCGTGACAGCGGCATACTAGCGGAGAGCCTCGGTCAGAGTGGCGCCGCGCAGGGCGATGATCCGTTCGATCGTCTCGCCGATCTTGTTGTTCGGCGTGGAAGCTCCCGCCGTAATGCCGATCGTCAGGCGTCCGTCGGGCAACCACCGTTCGCGCCGCGCTTCAGTGGAATGCGCCCCGACCGGGCGATAGCGAATGCTGCCGTCGTCGACGTCGATGCAGGCAGCGTCCTCGATGTGATAGGTCGTGACCGTTTCATGGCAGATCGCCGCGAGGTGGGTCGTGTTGCTCGAGTTGTAGCCCCCGATCACGACCATCAGATCGAGCGGCTCGGCGATCAGCTTGAGTACGGCATCCTGTCGCTCCTGCGTCGCCGAACAGATCGTGTCGAACGTGCGGAAGTGCTCCGCCAGGGACTCTGCACCCCACCGCCGGGCCATACTCTTGCCGACTTCGGCCGCGATCGCGAGCGATTCGCCCGATAGCATCGTCGTCTGATTCGCGACGCCGACGCGCTGAAGATCGCGATCGGGATCGAACCCGGGCGTCACCTTCCCCGTGAACTGTTCCAGAAACCCGTCCCGCGTCCCCCGTCCCTCGATGTATTCGCACACGACACGGGCCTCGGTCATGTCTCTCACGACGATGTATTTCCCGCCCGGATATTTATTGACCTGGCTCGACGTGGCTTTCGTCTCTTCGTGGTAGTTCTTGCCATGGATCAGCGCGGTGAAGCCATCGCGCGCGTACACCTCCACCCGCTTCCAGACGTTGAGCACTGATCCACACGTCGTATCCACCAGCACGCAGCCGATGCCACGGAGCCGCTCGAAGTCACGCACCGTGACGCCGAAGGCCGGCAGGATGACCACATCAGCGGCGCTCACGGCGGTGAAGTCGAACTCCCCGTCTCTGCCCTCGGGTCGATGCAGGAACGCGACGCCCATGGCGGCCAGCTTTTGATTGACGTGCGGGTTGTGGATGATCTCGCCGACGAGGAACGTGCGCTTGTCCGGAAATTTAGTGCGGGTTTCGTAGGCGTACTCGACGGCGCGATCCACGCCGTAACAGAAGCCGAACTCGCCGGCAAGCCGAAACGTCAGCTCGCCGACCTCCAGCGCGTACCCCGATGCGCGGATGCGATCGACGACGCGGCTGTGGTAGTCGGCCGTGAGCGCCCCCTCGATCGCTCCCTTGAGCCCGAATCCCTTACGGAAGTAGGTCTGTTCCACGGCCTCAATCTAACCGGACACCGCGGCCGCCGCGGATCGCGTCGAGCACACGCTGCACCTGCCAGCCGTCCCGGAACGTGGCCGGCTCGCCTTGCGGCCTGGCTCCCGAAATCACCTGCACCATCTCGCGCAGCAACCGGACGAACGAGCGCGCCCACATGTTGTTGGGTTGCATTTTCTCCCAGAGCTCGTCCGGCGCGGAGATGTCTTCGAGCGGGCCTCCCGATTTGCCGAGCTCGAGCTTCGTCTCGCCACTCAGCAACAGCGTTCCCTCACTGCCGGTCACCTGGCCGATATGGCCGGGCCCGTGGTGCGCGACAGTGCTCAAGGTGATCGTAGCAACGGCGCCGCTCGCGGTTTGGAGCACGCAGCTCGCGAAGTCGTCGGCCGTCACCGGACGCGCCGCCCCGGTTTCATCCTTGCGCTGTGTCACAAACGTCTCGACCAGCCCGGCGACGGATGTGATCTCGCTTCCGCTCCAGAACCGGCACAGGTCGATGAGATGCGATCCGACCGCCCCGAGAATGCCGCCGCCGCGCGAGGCGTCGAACCACCAGTTCCACGGCGCGTCGAACGCCTGCGGCCGGCCGTCCCCGCGGAGGTAGGGCTTGAGCGACAATTCGACGTGGCGCAGCTCTCCGATCGCGTTGGAACGAATCAGCTCGCGCGCCCGGCGCCGGTTGGGCTCATAGCGCAATTCGTGGTCGATCCAGGCGAGCGTGTCGGGATGCTGTTCCGATGCTGTCACCATCTGCGCCGCTTCAAACGCATCGATGGCCATCGGCTTTTCGCACAGGACGTGCTTCCCCGCCTCGAGCGCCGCGATCGCGAAGCGCGCGTGTGAATCGGGCGTCGACGACACGATCACGAGATCCACGTCCGGCGAGCGCGCCAGCTCGACGCCGTCCGCAAACACATGCGGCAGACCGAACTCGCGCGCCACGGCCTCGGCGTTGACGCGGTTCCCGCTCGCGATCGCGGTGGGCTTGGCGCCCGGCACCAGCGCGAGCGCGGGCAGCTGCACGCGCCGGGCGAATCCGGAGCCGATGAAGCCGACCCGCACCTCGGGCGTTGCCGTCACAGCTGGAAACCGCACGACGTGGTGTCGGTCGCGAGCGAAAGTGGAACGTCGCGGTAGTCGAGGCGCGCGGGTGTACGAATGCCCGTCTCCGTTCCGGACCCTTGGACATGCCCGGCGACCTTTCCCGCCGCGAGACGCAGCTGAACCGCGCCAGTATCGAAAAAAAATCCGCGCGACACCTCGCGCAGCAGGTAGCGCACGGCGACGACGGCACCGGGCGCGGATGTGTCGCCCGGAGCGAGCACGGGATAGGAACCCGACACGAGGCTGTCGCGAAAATGCAGGCGCACGAGCACGCCGCTGCCCTCGGGACTCACCGCTTCGATTAATACGGTGCGGCCGTCAGCACAGCGATGTGTCGTCGCGGGCAGTGAAAAACGGACGGTGTCTCTCGGCGGAAACACCACCATCGCATCGAGCAGGAGGGGTTGCCGCGAGCCGGCGCCCGCGCCGTCGCAACCCACGAGCAGCAGCAGCAGGGCAGGGGCCCTTCTCAGCGGGGCGATGGATCGACTCCGAGAAACTTCCGCGCGGTTTCCGGACTCAGCGTGTGGGGCGCCAGCGAGGCGATCAATCCAGTGGGCAGCGGCGTGGGCTTCAGTTTCTTCCGATCGACCGCCACCAGCACCATCCATCCCGCGGCGCCTAACGCCCGTGCGTTGGGACGGAGCACATCGAAGTGCAGGGTCAGAGATTTCGTCCCGACCTTGCCGACATAGGCGGCGATGCGCAGTCGGTCGTCGAGGCGGGCCGGCCAGTAGAACTCGCTGTGGACGGCTTTGCGGGGAAGGAAGATGTCGTATTCGTCGAACACCCTGGCGTAGGCGAGACCGCAATGCCGAAACATTTCTGTTTCGGCGACCTCGAAGAGCCGCACGTAGGACCCGTAGAAAATGATTCCGGCGAAGTCTACGTCTGACCAGCGGACGTATTCCTCAATGACGAACGGCTGCGGCTCGTGGTCGGGGGGGGCCATCCCCCGGAGAAGCTAGGAGCCTAGGGAGAGGCGCGGAAGCCGTCCATCCCGTAGGACTTGAGGCGTCTCCACAACGTGGTGCGGCTGATCCCGAGCCGTCGCGCGGTTTCCGCAAGCTTGCCGCTCGTGTCCTGCAGCGTGTCGGTAATGGCCTGGCGTTCGCGTTCGGCGAGCGTCAGAGCACCTGTCGGAGGGAGGATCGCGGCTTCGCCGAGACTCTGCGTGCCGTTCCTGAGCGGCGAGAACCGGGCTCCGAGACTCTGCAGGCGGTTGCGCACATCACCGTTCTGCCCGTCGATCACCCGTCGGGCTGACGCGTTGGCGTAGAGCAACCGGCCCTGCTGGTCGAAAATGACGATGCCCTCGGTGACCGAATCGATGACCGCGCGCACCAAGGGGGAGAAGGTTGCGGGCAGGCTGCCCGCGGAACTGACGGGTTTGTCGATCATTGGTTGGTTATCCTCATACAAAACATGCGTCTCCAAGGTTTCATGCAGGAGAAACGGGGCTGTGAGATTCGTGTCAAGATGAGACTCGCTCATAGGTCAAAAGGTTGCTGGTTTGTTTCGGCTTGCGTCCTCCTTACTGACTCGCATTATTGACCACCAGGACAAACACATGCCTAAAGACGCCGCCCCCACCCGCGCAAACATTCTCGTCGCAGCGGTACAAACGCTGCAGCGTGGAGGCGTCGAGGGGTTCACCCTCGATGCCGTCGCTCGTCGCGCCGGAGTTGTGAAAGGCCTAATCCTCTATCACTACGCATCACGCGGCCGGCTGCTGCGAGCCGCCGCCGCTCAGATCGCGACGTCGCGCAGCGCCGCCCTGCAGCGCGCCCTCGGAAGTGCTCCCGGTACAGCGGGACTGGACGCCTGCTGGGAGGAGCTCCGGCATCAGGCCGAGGATGGTACTGCCCGGGCCTGGATCAGCCTCTCGTCCGCCGGTCTGATCGACCGTTCGGCCGGGACCGGCGGGTTTGAGGACGCGGCCCGAGAGGCCATCGTGGACGGTTGCGCCCTCGCGCTGGCGACGGGCGTTCCGCTCGCTGATGCGAGAGACGCCTATGATGCGCTGTGGTTAACCCTGCTGGAGGTGACTGCGACGAGCTAACGCCGTCTGGGTCGGCGGCCGCCGCGCATGACGCGCCCACGCTGCGCGCTCCCCAGACTCCGCAACCCCTGCCGCAGCTCGTCGAGTGAGCCGGCACGTACGGCCTCGTGCTTACCGCGTGTCACCGTGAACCGCAGCGGTCGATCGAACGACGGCAAGTCCTTTGGCTGGAGCCGGCGCGCCTGACCCTCTTTCAGCCGCAGGCGAACGACGCCGACGCCATGCTCGACGTCGTAATCCACGGGAACGCGGTCGCCATACAGAAAGACCGATGAGGGCAGGCCGTCGAGCCGCTCCCGTTCGCCCGCGGGGATGGCTGCGTCGGGATCGAGGATAATCCGCGTTCCAATAAAGGAATCCCAGGAATGCACGCCTGAGACTTGCGCCCCGATCTGCTCGGCGACGCGTTCGCGGTCGGCCTGGCTCAGGCGCCCACCTGAGCGGCGCCAGTAGTGGCCGAACCGCTCAAGCGCCCGCCTTACTTTCCCCTGATCGGGGTGAGGTGTTTCGCCGGCCAACAGCGCTTCGATGAGGGCTCGGCGCGCCGAATCTGCGAGCTCCTCCGGGAACGGGCTCGGCAAGTGCTCGACCTCGCGATCGAGCGTGAACCCGAAGTACTCGACGGTCCGGACGATCATCAACCCTTCCCGGCGCCGTTGCCGCTCAAAAACCACATCGGGCCTGCCTTTGCGCGCGTAGCGCCGAATCGCGCGCTCCGGAATCTGCGTCCCTTCGATGCTGGCGCGCGGGTTTCCGAAGCGGTCGGCGAAGTACCGCAGTGATCCGGCGATGGCTCCCCAACTGCCGCAGACGGAGCTACGGCTTACCCGGGCTTCTCGTCCATCAGCGGTTTGCTCGTCGATCACAAGGTCGAACGGCATGATTTTGGCCAAAAGGTCAGCAAAAACGTCCAGCGTCTTGCGGTCACCATAAGGGAGCTTGGCAGGGAGGGGGACCTCGAGTTGGCGGTAGACGGATGCTGTGCCGAGCGCGATGTCTTCGATCGCCTTTACGAGCACGCCACGATCCTCCGCCCAGCGTTCGACGTCCTCTTCACGAAACAGGTGACGCGCCAGCCCATACACGTCGCCGAGATATCCGTGTTTGTTGACGGCTTCCGCGTAGACGTTGTAGGCCGTGAGGTGGTCGGAGCCCGGGACGGTGAGGCCGGCCAGCTGCCGCTCTTCTCTCGTCATGCGGTGCAGCGACTCGATGTTGGACGCCACGGCGACGAGAGGCACGAGGGGCGGCTCCGCATGATAGAGCAGCTCTCCCCAGGGACGCTCGACCGGCATCTCCTCTACCGCGCGACCGTAAGTCGTTAACCTGCCTTGCTCTATGAGTCCGCGGTCGGTGAGCAGCTCGACGCTCCCCCGGTACGCCCGCCGGTCCAGTGGGACGGGCAGCTCGAGCTCGGTGGCATCGACGCCGATCGCGGCGCACGTAATCGCCACGCGCTCCGCATCGCCCGCAAGCTGGAATTCGGGCGCGGTGGGGCGCAGATCCTCGAACGCCAGGTCGCGGTCACTCAGGATGTAGACCTCGCCGTGCGCTACGCGGCCGTGGACACGGCCCGCCATCTGTAAAATTTCGTTCGCCCCGAGGTAGGCGCGAGTCAGCACGTTCTTGCCGCGCTCGACGACGTTCGTGTAGCGGGCGTCGTAGATCACCACGGTATCAAGGCCGCGTATGTTGAGCGCGGACTGTCCTGCCGCGGTCATGGCGAGCAAGAACGGACGTTTGACCAAACCGTCAAGAAAGGGCCGGATCACCCGAATCGGCTCCCCGCCGTGGTAAAACGCGGTCGCGAGATTGGGCCAGCGGTCGCCTAGCTCCTTGGCGATCTGCTCGACCTCGGCGCGGGTCGGGACGAAGACCG
>DATLXS010000074.1:0-17818 GCA_035575675.1 Gemmatimonadales bacterium | reverse complement strand
GATCCGACGGACGCGGTAGAGCTCCTGGAGCGAGAATTTCTCGACGGCGGCTGGCCCTATGTAGTCCCGCTCGAGTAACGCCGGGTCCACGAAACGCTGCATCTCGACTTCGCGCACTAGCACGATCCCCATGCCGCCGCGCTTGCGCGAGACGACCTCAATAACCTTTCTAAAGCGCTCAGCGGGTTCGCCAATGCCGAAGGCGGGCTCCTGGTCTGGGGCGTGAACGCGAAGCGGGACGACGATGACGAAGTGGACTGCGTGAAGAGTATCGAACCGGTTCTCAGCCTTGAGCGATTCGCGTCGGAACTGCGCGGCGTGTCCGCCGAGCTGGTCGCTCCAGCCCTTCTGGGAGTGCGACACCACGGGATCGCCAATCCCGCGTCACCAGACGCCGGCGTCGTCGTGACGGTCATCCCCCGGAGCGATCGCGCACCCCACATGGCCACGGCTCGAGGACTGCATCGCTACTACCGACGGACGAGTAATGACATCCGCTATCTAGAGCATTATGAGGTCGCCGACTACTTCGGCCGGCGGCCCCACCCACGCCTCGAGATCGAGGCGGGAATGCGAATCAGCGTTCTGTCCGGAGTCGGCAGCTCGCCAAGGACCGGCCTGCTCGACGTCGCTTTCCTGATGCACAACCGCGGCCGCGGCCTCGCCCATTTCCCCTGCATCTCCCTAGGAAAGCCAGCCGAATGGCCCCCGCTCGAATCGCCGCATGATGCGACTGTGTCACGGACTCTTGTATCCCAACATGCGCCCGGGCGCTGGTGGGCGAGATTCGTCGCAGCAACCCCCACATTGGTGATCTATCCCGATGACGAGCTCGATGCCGTACACGCGCGCTTCCGACTGCACCATCTGCAGGGTGCCTTCCCCAACCTGCGGATTCCCGTCCAGGTGGTCGCAGCCGATTGCGAGCCCGTCGAGACTGCCGTCGAGTTTCACGGCGACGAAATTCGTAGACAATGGCAGCTGGCGATGGACAGCTATGTGGGCGGCTGACTAACCAGAAGATCACCGAATTGACCGACGCCGGTCTCACCCAGTTTGTGAATGAGATCTCGCGCGCGCTGTTTCGTCGTCCCATTCCCCCTGGCCAGCGCGCCCTTCAGAATCGGCCGCAGATCATCCGCATTCACGAACGGGTAATCGCTCTTGAATACTGCCCCCATCATCTGTGCGGCGATCGCGAAGCCTGCGTCCGGATCGCGCGCGACCAGCCCGTCGACGCGCTTCCACAGCGAATGCTCCATAGTAAACCGTCCACCGGCGAGTTCGCTTGTGCGACCGAGCAACGGGAGGACCTGCGCATCTTCAAGCCAGGGAATCAACGCCAACCAGCCGAGCGCAGTCAGTTCCTCGGTGCGCGCCGGCGTGTCGGGCTCGGCGCCGACCACTGTAAGCCGCCAGTTCCAGAAGCTGAGTAGCCGGTCGACTTCTTCGCGTTGCGGCGCTTCCTTCCGGTCCGTCCAGCCGCGGAAGATCTCCCAATAGAGATGGCTGAGATCCTTCACGGGGGCGCGGGCAAACGCAGTCGGGATCAATCGATCGACGTCGTCTGGCGTGGCGACTCCCCACAGCCAGGCGAACGCGAGATGCGAGAGGAGATGCCGGCTCGGCGACCACGTGCGGTCTGATTCCGTGCCACCGCTGCGGTCCTCCGGAAGCGCCTGGGCAGCCGCCACGTACCAGCGCCGCAGCGGTTCGAAGACGCCAGCGAAGAAGTGCTGCGCGGTGATGTAACCGGCCCAACCAGCATTCACCCCGGGCGGCGCGAAGCCGCCGGCGAAAAGCTGATGGATCCGAGTGAGCATGCCCTCGCGATCCATGAGCAGGAGCCATGGCACGTACTTCCCGAGCATTGTGCGCGCGCCATAAGACTCGCGGCCCGACTGCGCGAGAATCCGATCGAGCCCCGCCTGTAACCTTGCCGGATCAAAGTCCGCCCCTTGAAGGCGATACGTCCAGAGCGCGAGCTCGACAAATGCCTGCGCCACGTCGCCGCCCAAATGGTTGAGGGCGAGCATGAGGGCGGCATCCACGTTCTCTACTGGTTCATCGCGATCGCGGGGTGAGCCCTCCCAGGTGGCGGGGTTCTGTAGAAACGCCCCGAGGGCCTGCCACGCCGGCTGCTCGTCTGCCGGGTGGAAGACCCGTTTTTGTGCTCCACGAAAGATGAGCCGTGCCCCTGCGCGCTTCGCCTCATCCCAATTGGCGTCGGCGTAGTCGAAGTAGTTGCTGCGCGGCGGGTCCTGACCGCGTGCCTGCTCCGCTGTCCATTGAATCAGTGGTAGCAGCGACGTCCACGGCACAGCTAGTCCGTCATCGATGGCCTTCCCGATCCCCTGGAGCACGGCTCGCACATAGGTCGGATCCGGCAGGCTCGAGCGCAGCCGCTGCAACAGCGCGTCGCCGAATGCTGGATCCCGAGCGACCACCTCTTCCACCGCGCGGGCCAGGCCTCCCGGCGTCGGCGCATCCCACCGATCCGCCGCCGGTCGGAAGTTCCGAAAGATCTCGACGAGCTCCTCCGGTGACCGCGCGGCGATCTCAGTCGCGGAAATCGGTGTTCCCGGACCGGACCAGCTGACAACGCGCGCGCGGCCGCCGCCGTCCTCGAGCTCCACCTCATCGCTTGTCGGCGGTGGAACACGCGGGTGCTTATTGAGAGCGTCCCGGAGCTCCGTCAGTGCGTCGGGTAGATGCTCCCCAAAGCGGCGCAACCGCTTCTGTTGCCACCGCACGCTGTAGCGTTCCGCATCCTCCTCTGTCACCGGGGATCCGTCGATGTTCGCCAGCCGTGCCCGGAGCTCGTCCAGCGCCCCAGCTCCGCGATGCACGGCCTCGATGTGTTTCGCCTGTGATTCGGGAGAGGCGTTCGGGAACTGACGGTCGAGGACGAGGCCGTACTCGGGCGGCGGATAGTCATCCGCCAGGCCGGACTGGTCCCCGACAACTCGGTCGAGGTCTGCCTGCAGCGAGGGTCCGACGTGCGCCAGCACATACAGCTCGATCCGCCTGAACACGCGCCAGGGCTGTTTTCGTAGAATGACAACGACCTGGGCGGCTGCCGCGGGATCTCGGCCCGCCCAGCGCACCGCCACGCCGGCGATCGCAACGGCCAGCATTTCGCGCGCGTCCTCTTCGCGGGGATCGGTGGCCGCGAGGTTTGCGACCCATCGTACCGACTTGTCTTCGCCATCCGGATTGATGCCGAACTCGATCGTCAACGCCGCGGCTAGGACGTGGGAGAGCCACTCGAGTGTCTGCTGAACATCAAGCTTCTCGAAGGCGGGGATCAGTCGCGGCAGAAGTCGACTGAGACTGTATGGCGACAGAGCGCCCACGATCGAGACCCTACCGGTGGAGCTCCTGGGGTAGGATCGACGCTGCTCCGAATTCGGATCCTGCGTGACATGCAGCAACGCGCGGGCGACCGGAAACGCGGCCACGTTGCTCCCTCTCGCCAAATGAATCGCGAGCTCGCCGGCCGCGTCTGCGAAGATTGCTTGAAACACTCCTTCCGTCAGCGGGGCGGCGAGCAGCTTGGCGAGCAGCGCGCTGGCGTCGATCGGCAGCTCGCGCGCGGCCTGGGCGACGCGCAGCCAGACCATCGGGTTCGTTGACGCTTTCGGGACTTGGAGAAGCGCGCGCGCGACGGCATCCGGTGCGTCTTTGGCCATGCGCACCAAGTAGTCGCCTTCGGGCCAGGTATCCCACGACCACCGCCCATCCGCCTTTTTTGCGTCGGCCGGCTGTTTGAAGAACCCCTCCGCACGGAGCGGTTCGACCCAGGCGGGACTTTGGAGGCGTTGAAAGAACTGCGCGCGCTGAGCCGGGCGCGCGATTAGCACGTGGAGGCCCTGGACCTGCGCCGACGTCGGAGACTCGGCGGCCAGGAGCGGCTCAAGATCCTTGACCGTGTCAAAAAAGGGGCCGGTTAGGCCCCACAGGATGTCGATGAACCGATCGAACGCTTCACCTGCCTTCGGGACAGACGGAAGCGGATACCAGTAATGCCAAGAGCGCCGAAATTCGCTGTGCAGACGAAACCAAATAGTGACTGCCGGGTGATCCTTCGGTTTTCCTAACGCCAGCGCAAGCATATCGCGATGCCTCTCGTGATCCTCCTCCTTGTCGCAATCCTCCTTTTCTTCGCTGTCATCACGATGGATCGGTGAGAATCCCAAGCCGGAGAGGTGGCGCGCCACGCCATTACTCACCTCACGCATGAGGTGCGAGAAGGGCACAAGCCGGCCTGGGCGCTCGAGCTCGCGGCGTGACCGGACGAGCTCCTCGAATAGTCCACCGAGGACGGGATCGATCTTCGACAGCGCGCGGAAGATCTCCGCCTCGCGAGCGTTCAGCTGCTCGCCGCGATCCTGTGGTGGCGGCCCAGAGGGTGTCGGTATCGTCATGAATACATCCTAAGCACTGCAGGGCCGATTTCGGGAGGCGCGGTCGGTGCGGTGGAAGGGACAGCCTGGCGAGAGGGCCTCCGGCCTATCGTCCTGAGTCACACAGATCGTCCGTCTACCGGGCGGGACTTTCGGCGGGACTCTTACTTAATAAGTTCGTCCACTCACTCACGCTATAAGTTCGCCCACTCACGCTCGAATGAGCCCAAGTGGGGGCGGTCAATCTGTTGAGTCACCACGAGTAAGCGCGCATCGACACTCATCGCGAACAGATTCGAATCTAGGTATGGCGGCGGCAGTTCCGCCGGCGCTCCATGCTTCGGCCTATGAGCGTCATTTCGCCCGAGTGGCTAGAAGCGTTGAGCGTGCTCACGGCGACGGGATTGGCGGGGGTCGCGCTCCGGGGCCAATGGGGCGACGCGACCGCGCGCCGCAAGAGTGCAGACGCGATGATTGGCGCGGAGGCGTATGTAGTGCGCCGGACGCTCCGGTCGTGGATACTCGCCGCCGAGCATCTGCGAGCGATGCAGGGAACGCCGCCACGGCTGGCGCTGGCCGAACAGGACAAAACCGTGGAGGACCGGCTCCAACGGGCAATCACAGCGGCGCCGCACGCGTCGCGCCCAATCGCGGCGGCTATTCGGGAGGCGTACGTGTTGTACTTCCGCGCGACGGCAAAGCCCCACGTTGAGAACCTCGCCGACTTGCAGGCCAAGCCTCGCGCGACTCTCGACGCCGAGTACGCCGCCGCCCTTGCCGACATGCGCGCGTGTGTCACACGCCTCACCGACGCAATTGTGCCCGAGCTACGCGAGAAATGACCCGTCGCGGCTGTCCCCCGCTGTCCCGGGGACCATCAAACAAATGCACCGACTACCAACACAGCAGCCGCTGATGGCAGCGGCCGAAGTGCGGATGCAGTAACGGCTATGTCCGATATTGGCCGATGCTCCGCGACGGAGCAGACGGCAGGAAGAACTGAAAATGCCCGTGGCGGATGACACCCATGGTGGCAGATGGCGCGAGGAAGTCTCGTCGGGCAAACATTCGGGCAAAGCATGTTTAACGACCTGTCTGCTTCAGAGTTCTTGCGCGCACAGCGGACTCGCAGTCCGCAGTTCCTGAGTAAAAACCACCAAGGAGGTTCGCGGTCAGGACGGTCTGAACAATCGCATCGTCGTCTACCCTGTGGTTCGGCGGTCCGAGGTGGGACATTTGATCCCCGGGCGTGCCTGCATCTACCGGTATCGCGACATCGAGATCGAGCCGCCGGAGGCTTCCAGCCGCCGACGCCGCCGGTGGAAGCCGCGCTGCCCGGTGCCGTGCCGGCGCCGAGTCCGTTCCCAGAGGAAGTGGAAGCGGAGTCGCTAGGGAACTAAGAAAAGGCGCCCGGGAGCAATCCCGGGCGTTCTTCTTCTGTTTAGTTGATGCTGGCTTGTCCCTGGTTCAGAAGGTTCGGCAACAAACCGGCGAGGGGCTATCGGTTTGGTATTGCTGTTCGAATCGCGGCCTGTCTCATTTTCTTGGGCTCTACAGTTCAGGGGTCGAGTCGGCAGTTGCGTCATCTATGTGCAAAAGCTCGAGTACTTCCTCGACGTCCTCTCCGTCGGCTGAAGGCGTGTGAGCGGGCCAATGCCCGAATCCAATCGTATGGGAAATGACGTATTCTCTTGACCACTGCCTGATCACGTTTATTGAAAACCGTCTCGCCTCCCCTCTTCCCACGACGCGCACGTACCTCGTCGAATCACGTTCTGATTCCGCCCCAAAATGTTGAGCCAAGGCTCCCATCACCGAGAGGTATTTGTTATCCTCATCGACTGTCGTAATCGGTTTACAATCAACGAGGAGGGTTCCGTCTTCCGAGCTGGTCGAAGTGCATACAAGGGGCTTCGAAAGACCTGACAGCACATAAGCTGCCTTTCCAGTCGGCAGCCCCGAACCACCATTGAAGGATACCAGATCTGTTTCCCCAGCGTTTACCGATAACGGGAGAGCTACGCGTAGCACCATCAGCTCCAGCATCGCTGCCTCCAGTGAGGTATCTGGGTCTGCCATCCTGTTGATCAATTGCATTTCTCCGAGATCGAATACGTTCTCCCGTTGGGGCATCGACACGATCAGGAAAGCGCATATGGCAACAGTCGTAGAAAGTGTCGAGGTTTTCATGGCCATAGGGGCAACGGAGGAAGCCCGTGACACTCGCAAGACGTGGTAGGCTTCGCGACGAAATACCCCGTTCCATTCGGCCCGACGACTCCAAATGCTTCCATTCTAACATTGAACGTCGGGTCCTGGTAAAAACCACGATAGGACTCGAGTGTTGTGCCCAATTTTGGGCCCCAATCAGTGGGGTTCGGCATCATATCTTGAGGCCACTTATCTATTGGTCCTCTGTGTCTCAACGTCCACAGCCCCTCCTTGCCGTGTGTTCCGCCTCCCATTAGTGTAAGTCCCGGCTGCGGATTCTTTGGATCCCAGTGTCCAACACGGCCATACCACGTGGGCCAATCCGGCTCCATGACCGCGCTGATGTCGGCGAATGCGTAGAGCGCCGCAATCCCGTTCGCAAGCGTTTGATCTCCCCACGGTATTTCGTGCCAGGCGGTCCCCGTCCGAACACACGACTCAGTGGTCGTCACCGTCCCATCACCATTGTCCTCTTCAAGGACCTCGTACACGTATCCTGAGGGACACGGGTCGAAACCGTCAAGCCCGGAAGGATCGCGCCCGTTGACAGGGTCATCCTGCGCGTACACGTACGGATTGATTCCCCCGGCGAGACCGATGGGATCCTGACTCACGAACCGCGCAAGCTTGGGATCGTAGTAGCGCGCGCGGTTGTAGTAAAGACCGGTCTCGGCGTCATACTCTCGCGCCCCGTAACGTAAGGGCTGCACGACTCCCTCCGTCGCGCTGATGGCGTCGCCCCACGGCGTGTACTCGTACCGGTTTACCATGTTCTTCAACGTGTCCACGAGGCTCGCCACATGGCCCGGACCTTCGGTGGTGTAGTAGAAAATCGCCCCGTCGCTCGAGCGCCGAACACTGTGAGGATGATCGACCCCGGGGTAGGAAGCGTACTCGCGGACGGGGTTGCCGTTGACGTCCAACTCCATGACGAGATCGTCTCGGTGCCATAAATACCGGGTCGTCACGCCGTTCGTTGTCTTGCGCACCCGGTGACCAAATCCGTCGTACCCGAACGTCGTGACAACGCCGTTCGTCGTGACGCTCGAGAGCTGGCCGAGCGTACTCCAGGTGAGCGCCTGGTCGACAACGCCCGCTTTGACCTTGTGAATCAGGTTCCCGTCGTCGTCATAGGTCAGCGTGTAGCCGTCGAACACTGCCAGCCGGTTGCCGGTCGCCACGGTTGCCCCATGGTCGGTGGGATTTCCGACTTTGTCGTAGGCGTACGCGTCGCTTCGGAGCAACGACCAGTTCCACTGGTCCTGCCAGTAGCAGTCGTCCTCGCTCGGCGGATTGGGGCAGGTCCAGACCGGCTGGTTTACAGCGTGCCAGTCCTCGTAGTGACTCACGCGGCCCGCGCCGTCATACTCGAGCCTCCGCTCGCTCAATCCAGCGCTTGCGCCACCCCAGCTGGCTGTTGTCACTCGGCTCAGCGCGTCATATAGGTACGTTCGACCAAGCGATTCGTTCGTCGAATTGAAGCTCACCTCGTACGGCTGATGCGAGGCCTGATAGGTGACGGACTGTTGCAGTTTTGTCGGTCCCGAAACGTTGATCGGCAACGTGATCGTGTTCGGAAGTTGATCGGGGTTATAGGCGACGGATGTCCCACGCCCCGCGAAGTCCCTGAGATAGTTGAAGCGGAACAGGGAGTCGTGCCCAAACAAGAGGAGACGAGTCCAAGTCCCGGGCCGCTCGACCGTAAGGCCATTCGGGAACCCCGTTTGTTCATACGTGGGCCGCAGGCTGAAGCGCACACCCGCGCGCACACTCACCGCCTCCGCTAAGCGGTCGTCCGTATCGTTGCGAAGAGTGTCCGTGCTCTCATCGTTCGACACGGCGATCCACATTCCCAGCGAGTCGTAGCTCCACGTCGTGGTCTTGTTGTCGGCCGTCGCCGTTTGGAGTCGGTTCAACGGATCGTAACTGAACGTTGTCGTCCCGTTCCGGCGATTGGTATAGCTGATGACGTTGCCGTTACTGTCGAACGCGAACCGCTCGACCGCGTTCCGAGGATCCGTGCGACTCTCCGTCCAACCGAGTGCGTTCTCCACCGCTTGATAGGTCTGGTGGTTCGCGTCGGTGACCGTATAGGTCCGGAGCGGATCGTTGTAGCCAAACCACGTCGTATCCGCAATCGTGCCAACGGCCACCGTGACACGATTCAGGGGGTCATACGCGCGGGTCGTGACTCGGCCCGTGTGGTCAGTGATTGTTGTAGAACGACCCATACCATCGTACTGGAAGGTTGTGGTGCCGGTCCCACCGTCGCCCGTGGGAGCACTCGCAGTCTGCGTATTCTGGGTGCCGGTCGGGTAATAGGCCGCCGCGGCTTGGTGGCCCTGCGGATCGGTGACCGAGAGCGACCGTCCCCTGCTATCGTAGGTATAGCTCGTCTTTGAGCTGCCTGCCTTCGTGCTGTCCAGCCTCCCGAGAGGTCCGTAGAAGTTTGCCTGCACGAGGCTTCCGCTTACCCACACGCTGTCCACTTGATGGTAGGCTGTCTCGTATCGCATGTCCGTAACGCTGCCGGTGTTGTCGTCGGTGATGCGCGTCAGATCCGCCCCAGACCAAGTGTAGGAGGTGCCGTTCCCTTCCGGAGAGATCGCATGCGACACCTGGCCGTCGTCGTTGAGCGTGAAAGTGGCGATCCGCAACTTGCCCTGGGGATTCCGGTACTCCATCCGCGTCGCCTGTCCGAAACGATCTACGGCGTACCGCGTCGAATCCCCGCGAGACTCTTTCACTTGGGCACGCAAGGAGTCGGACACCCTCCGGGGGGCGGGATTCGTGGACGTTCCGGTGCCAGTCGGCGGGAGTGCCTGTCCCTCGATTGAGAGCAGCCGCCGCACCGGCCGTACGGGGGCGCTGTTGACCGTCACTGTGGGAAGCGTTACCTGGGATAACTTGCCGGCGACGTCATACCCGAAGTCCCATTGTCCCTGACGGCGGTCGATGTAGGACAGCGGGACATGGGCTCCGTCATAGGTTACCCGCACGGCGGCCACGCCATCGGGGTCGTTGATCTCCGTCAGATCTCCGGCGCCATTCACAGTTACCTGTGTCACCCGACTGCCGAGGTCCTGGATGTAGTCGAGCTTGCCGTTTCCGTCGTAGACCAATGTCGTGGTGAGCCCTACCGGATCGGTGATGGTAATGAGCTTGAACGTCGAGGCGCTGTAGCCAAAGCTCGTCTGGTTGCTGTACCGATCACGCAGCGATGTGAGGCGCCCTTGGGTGTCGAACCCAGCCGTCGACCCGTCTAGCCAAGCGCGATCATAACCGCTGCCGTCCGCGTGGCGGGTGAGCGTGCTGAAGTCGCCCTTAGGGTTTACGTATGTATTGCACCCCGTTGGACAGTTCGCGAAGAACGCGATTGAGCCATCTCCGTTCGTCACGACCACGCCGCCGTTGGTCGTGATCACCCGCTCAAGACCGGCGATCCACCAGCCGTACCCGTAGGGGCTTTGGTCCTCGCGCAGGACGAGCACCTTGATCGGGGCCGTTGACTCGAGAAAACTGTTGTCCGCCCACCAGCTGCGTGCTACGACCGTGTAGTCGTAGGCGCCGGTAGGGAGACCCGTTACGTCGAACTGCGCGGCGAGGCGAGTCGTCCCGCTCCCGCTTTGGAAGAAGATCTCGCTGGAGCCATTCGTGAAGGTGACCCACGTCTGGTCCGGTCGCTTGAGGAGGAGCGACATTTTCACAGTGGGCTCGGCGGAGATGTCGGTAGCATCTACCTGGAGGGTGGATTTGGTCATCCCCTGCGCTCTCGAGTACACCAGCGCCACCCGACGCGGACTGTCCAGACTCGTGTACGCCGACGTCGCGTAGGCCAGGGTATTCTCGAAGCAGCCGGCGACACAGCGTCCTATGTCACGGTTCTCGCCGTTGTGCGGTGCGAGGCTGATCGTCGGCGCGGCATGCGATGGCGGCGGCGGCGGCGGTGTGTACGTGTAGACGACAGTCTGACTGACGCAGTGCGCCGGAACGTACCAGTCGCAGATCGAGGCAGTGAAGGTGTTCGGCCCTGGCTGGAGTGTGACTTGGCCGGTTCCAAAGCCGCTGGCGATATACTGGTTCTCAGGGGGAATGGTGACGGGAGACGCGACCGTGCTCCAGGCAAGCCCGTGATCATCGTCGAAGTACACTGAAACAGTGACCGTCGCGGTACCGAATGTACCAGTGCCCGGATAGAGTCCTATGACCGGCGGTTGGTCGGGCGGGCAGGGCGGATCGTCCGTTTGGCAACCGCTCTGCGCGGCTAACGACCCGGCGAACACCGTCATTCCTAGGGCGGTGACGCCGAACAATCCCAGCAACAGTCTACGAGTCCGCACGGCCGGCTCCTAGAAGGATGGTCCGGGCTGTCTAGGGGCATGCGGCGTGCCGTTAGATCGTTAATGCATCTGAGTGGTTCGGCAGGACTTAGCGGATATGACCGTTTGAGCGCGCTCGGAATTCCGAAGAATTCCGCGGAATTCCTTACTAGTTCTGCCCGTTGCGCACCGAGCGCATCGACACGCCGGCGCGCTTGAGCCGCGCGTAGAACGTCGACAGTGAAATCTGGAGCTCGGCCGCCGCGCGGCGCGCATCACGACCATGGGATTCGAAGACCGCTAGCTGGTGACGCAGGCCCGGCGGGACGGGCGTCGGGTCGGTGGCGCGCCGATCTTGCGAAGCCACGCGCCGCTTGGTGCGGCGATCCCTCGGCAGGCCGAGCGCGATAGCATCCCGCAATGCTTCGGCCGGCAGCGTCCCGTTCTTGACGAGACATCCCGCCCGTTCAATCGCGAGCCGCAGCTCACGTACGTTCCCCGGCCAGGAATGGCTAAGCAATACGCTGTCGGATCCAGCCTCGAGATTCCGCTGCTGCAGCGTGGCAAAATGGCGGGCGAGCGGCATGATGTCGTCAGGCCGGTCCACGAGCAGCGGCAAATCGATAACCACGCCCGCGAGCCGCTGGAAGAGATCGCGCCGAAACAGTCCGTGATCGAGCCGGTCCGGCGTGTCGTCCTGCGCCGCGGATACGAGGCGGAAGTCGACCCGCCGCTTTTGTCCTGATCCCAACGGCTGCACTTCACCCGTCTCGACGACGCGCAGCAGCTTGACCTGCGCCTGCGGGGTGAGGTGCAGCACCTCATCGAGAAACAAGGTGCCGCGATCTGCTCGCTCCACGTGGCCAATTACCGTGTCGACCGCACCGGTGAACGAGCCCCTCCGATGCCCGAACAGCAGGCTGTCAGCAATTTCTTGAGGTAGCGCGCCGCAGTTCACATCGACGAGCGCACCGTTGCGGCGGCTCACGCGGTGGATGTGCCGCGCAAACAGCTCCTTCCCGGTCCCCGTCGCTCCCACAAGCATGATGGGCAGCGTGGTCGGACCGAACCGCTCGACCAGCTCATGCGCCCGCTTCATCACGCGCGACGTGCCGATAATCGGGGAGATCTCCGCGCTCACTGTAGCCCGCTCCGCGGCAGCCGCGGCGCCGTCACGCTGTCAGCATCGGCATCCGTTTTGAGAATCCGCGGGGTGAGAAACAGATAGAGCTCGGTGCGGGTTGTTTTGCGTTCAGCGTGCCCGAATAGGCCGCCGATTAGCGGAAGCCCTGACAGAATCGGCACCCCGCCGTGCGTCACATCCTTCTGCTGATCGCGCAACCCGCCGATCACGATCGTCTGTCCGTTCCTCACGAGGACCTGTGTCACTGCCTCCCTCGTCGAAATCACCGGCGCGTCGAACTGCACCTCGCTTGTCGCCTGATTGATTTCCTGCTGGATGAGCAGTGACACGTAGCCATCCTGGTTGATCGTTGGTCGCACGGTGAGCTTCGTTCCGACGTCGCGGTACTGAATCACCTGATCGCGCGATGGCGTATCGGTCGGGAGGCTGCGACTGACCTGCACAAACGGCCGCTGCGATCCGACCAGAAACCGCGCCTCTTGATTGTTGGACGCTAGCAGCACCGGACGGGAAATGATCTCCACATCCCCCCGACTCGCCGCGGCCGACAGCGTGGCGTCGATATTCGCCCGCCCAAGTTTCATAATCTGGACGACAAGGTCGCCGAGGCCGGCTCCGATCCAATTCCCTCCCGCTGTGGCGTTGCCCTTGTCCGCCGGCTGCTGGGGCACAAAGAAGGAAGTGCCGAACGAAAAGCTGCGATCCTGCCGCGCCTCGACGATCAGCACCTCGATCAATACCTGCAACGGCCGGATGTCGAGCTGGTCCACTGCTTCCTTCATAACGTCGTAGTCACGCTGCGATGCCCGCACCAACAACGAGTTTGTGAGCTCGTCGGGGACGAGGGTGACCGATCCCGACAATGATGATTGGCGCGCGCTCGGTTGGGTCGATGGAGCTTGTGCCCCCGCGCCCGCGGGAGGCACGGCGTTGCGTCGCAATTCATCCGAGAGGGTCCCCGCCGACAGGCCACTCTGGCCGGAGAACGCGCCGCTCCCGCCGAACAGCTGGTTCACCGTCGCGGCGACATCGGAGGCGCGCGCATGACGGAGTCGAATGACAAACAGCTGGACGGGGCCAGAGTCGGTGCCGGCGGCCGGACGACCCGGAGGCCCAACGGCTGCTTGTCGCGGACCTATACGATAGAAGGCAGAGTCTTCTTGAAACTCGAGGTTCTGGGATTCAACGAGCCCTCTGAGTAGAGACAGGAGGGTCGTGCGATCGACTGGACCAGGCGTCTCGAGCGACACGCGCACCGGCTGGATCGCTCCTACCACCACCGGCTTTGGCAGGTGCCGGCCGATCGCTTGAATGACGGCCCGGATATCTGTCTCCACAAATCGCACGGTGATGCTGTCGTGCACAAGGCGAACGGCACCCGTATCCTGTGCGGCAAGGGGTGAAACGGAGCCAAGGATGACGAGCGCCATGGCCGCTTTCATTTCCAAGGCTCCCTGATCCTGAGCACCCACACGGTGTCCATCCCGACGATCACAATGCTATCTCGACCGATCGTGCGGATCCGCAACCCAGCCACGACGTCTCCGGGATACACGACACGCCAACCATCCACGCCCGGAAACCCCTCGATCACAGCGCTGCCACCCGCTCCGCCGACGATTCCCATGAGTGCCAGCGCTGGCTTCGGTGCCAGTGGCGCCCCGGCCACAACCAGCCGTGCGGGGTCGTAAGCCACGCTCGATGGCCGGCGCTCAGGGCGAAATAGATCTCTCCTCATCGCGACGGCGAGGAGTGAATCGGCAGCATATCGAACCGAGTTAGGCGAGTTGGACGGTTGGTGGGCGGCCGGCACCGGCAACGCAACACCAATGGGTGTCGCAATTCCCCAGACGACGGCGCCAAGACCTGTTAGCGCCGTCATCCAGGCCGCTGATCGAGCCACCGCGGTGTTCATGGCGTACCTCGTGGCAAGTAATAGCCCGCCACGGTCAGCTCACCGTGCAACGTTTCTGGCTGTTTCAGCCCTGTCGCGGTATTCGGTGCGGAAATGTCGACCGACCTGATCGTGAGCACAGGATCGGCAGTTTCCAGCGCCCGGATGAGCTTCAGAATGCCACTGATATCGCTCTCGACCTCCGCGTGAACAGTGACTTCGCTGAAGGCAGGCGACGTGGTATCAGCGACGTTTACTGGATCGAGTCGCAATACGCGGACCGCATGCCGTCCGGCAGCAAGCGAGACGAGCCCCGACAGACTCGCCTGCGCGTCCGGTGCCGTCCGTCCATCTAGCAGGTGCGGGGCGAGTCCCACAATCCCTGCGACCACACGCTCAAACGAGTCCCGCGCCGCCAGGCGACCCGCCAAAACTGAGCGAGCGCGATCGAGCGTCGCCTGACGTTCGATAGCGCTGCGTCGCAGCTCGGCCAACCGATGCGCTCCTGCGGGCAAGCCGCGCAGTACCAGGATCGCAGCGCCAACGATGGCCCCGCCGACCACCAATGCGCGACGGTCGTGCGCCGTCACAACGTGTCCCGCTGCGCGGCGATGGCGAAGCGATCCAGCTCGCGCCCCGCGGCCGTCCGCTCGCGCGTCACCGGTCCTTCGAGTCGCGCGTCATGCAGGGAGGGGACGCGTCCCACGGCCGCCACCACTCGCACTGCTGACGGCGCATATCCAGCGAGCCTCACGATCCCGCCGGACCCGATTTGCAACGCGACGAGGTAACTGGAATCCCCGAGCACCGCCGTAATGCCGGCAATCAGCCTCAGATGGTGAGAGCGGGACGCGGTGAGACTCGCGAACTCACGGAGCGAGCCGGCGCCGGCATCGATCTCTCGCCGCAACGTCAGCGCGCTGTCCAACGCGCCGCGATTCACATCGAGCTCGCGCTGCGCGCTCGCCGCGGCAATCTCGAGACGCGCGCCGTAGGTGACGAACGCAACGAGCCACAGCACGGCAGCAGCGATACACAGCCGGATCAGGTGACGCCGAGCGGCCTGCGCGCGCCTGGCGAGGGCGTTCGCCGGGAGGAGCGACAGTCGCGGTGCAGCCACTGTGGCACCGTACGCGGCCGCGAAATGGCTCCCCTCAGCACCCAGCGTCGCGAGCGGGGCCGCCAACTCGACCGCGGCTGCGTCAGACTTCGCGATGAGCCGGCTCCGCCACGTACCGTCTGCGCCCACCGATATGACTTCCGCCGTGCCGCCGCCCGAGAAAATCAAATCACCGGGCGTTGGCGCGACGGTAGACCGGGGCAACACATCAGACGCGGGTCCCACCTGCTCGACGGCGATCCCGGCCTGCTCGCAACCCTCGAGGATAGCGTGGACCACGGGCTCTGGTGCGGCGGCCGCCCAAAGGGCAAGGGACGAACCTTCGGAATGAAGGATGGCGGCGTCCGTGACGAGCGCGACGCCGTTCTTGCGGAACAGGCGGGGCGCTTCGAGCGCAATGAATCGGCGCGCGGCGCGTGCCCTTAGGGGCGGGGCCGGAGCAATGGTGCGGGCTTGAATGAGGTCCCGTTCCAACACCACGCGTGCCCGCCGGACGGCACGCCCCGCTTCGCCCGCGAGCCTGGCAATGGCATCAGACAGGTCGTCTGGGGCGGACCAGGTGGTGCTTCCCGCCCACTCGATTCGATTGCTGACCGCCAGGATTGCGCGCACCGCACCCTTGGCGACGCTGACGCCCAGAACCGCGCGGCGACTCACCATATCCTCCTGCGAACGACCGCCAGTCGATCCTGCAGGGGTACCGCGACGATTTCGATCGTCGCGTGCGGAGCGCGGCCATTCACCCAACCGTGTGCCGTGACGACGAGTTGTGAGGGGCGGAACGTCGCGATTCTCGCCAGATCGGCGTAGTGCGCGAGGAGCTCGGCACGAGCAGGCGGCGCAAGCAGACCGCCGAGCTCATCGAGACTTGTGACCGGTCTGCCGATGTTTCGACGGCTGCTGATTCGCTCGACCGCCTCGCCGGTGAGGCCGGGAAGCATCGAAAGAACGACGTCGGACGCTCGGTTGAGGTTGATGGTGCCTGGGCCGTCCACGGTGAACAGGAATCGGTATTGCATCGGGAGCTGTTCGACGCTAACGAATGGAGCGGTTTGGCGCGCGGCGACGACTTCGCGTGCGAGCGTGGAGTCCGCCAAGGCACGCGTGAGCACATCGGGATCGGCGGCGTTGACGTTGATCCGCGCATCGGGATCGTCGACATGCCAGTTGCACCCGGTGTTATCGCCAAGGTCGATTGTGGCAGTATCAGCGAGGCGTTTAGCACTCCAACGCCCTTGCACGATCGCGAGGCAGCCTTCCGCCGCCCATCGCCCGCGCGTGAGGATGATGCGATTGAGGCTCGTTTGTTGGCCGAGACGCGCAGTGCCAACCTCAAGGCCGACGATCGCGGATAAGACGGCGATCAGCCACAGGGCGGTGATGAGCGCAAAACCGCGCTCGCCCCTCATCCGCGTGGCCCCACAAAGAGCAGCAGCGTATCCGCATGCTCCGCGTATCCGATCCGGAGGCGCACGGCAAGTGGAGCGCTCACCGCACTGATCCACTCACGAACCCAGATCGTGGAAGCGCCAGGCTCCAATAGATAGTCGCAGTCGAGCGAACGCACCGCGCGAGCGATGGTGAGGCGCTGCGGTCCGACATTCGCCACCAGGCTATCGCCCTCGCGCGATACGGTGATCGGACGAGTCTCGAGCCAGCCTTGCGAAACGCGCTGACTCGCCGCGAACTCGACTCGGTCGGCCCGGCCCGTGAAGCCTCCACCGCTGGTCCCAACATCGAGGGAACCGAATGCTTCGATGAGCCAGCGGCGCGCGTTCATGTTGCGATCGAGCGTCGTGCGCGTCGCTGCAAGCTGCTCGGCGCTATCGGCAACTCCGACCAGGGTGCGAGCCCCGAGCAGGACTACCAGACCTGAAATCGCGAGCGCGACCACAAGCTCGATTAGGGTAAACCCGCGGCGTCTACTTCTTGTCATCGCTCGCCCCGGGCTTGTAGACCACCGTGATCAGGGTACCGACCGCAATTCGATACAAACCTCCTTCTGGTCGCTGGACGTTCACCACGTAGCGGCCGACAGTGCGGTCTCCCAGCCGCTGATCCAATTCGTTTCTGTTGAGCAAAGCGTAGGCAACCATGAGGCGGTCGACGTCTGTCAGCTCCAGCTCGCGGTCGCGGGCAGCCGCGGTCGCACGAAGGCCAGCGGACTCGAGTTCCACCAGTGCGAGCGCGGCCGTGCCGAGAATCATCAGGGCGGCCAGCACCTCGAGCAGCACCACACCGCGCTCACCGCGCACGGGCCGCTCCAGTTAACGGATCAACGCCAGGGCCAATGGCCCGCCCGTCGGGCAAGAACAGCACGCCGTGTGCCGTCCGCGGTTCGCCGGACGTGATCGCCTCTATGCGGGCCTCCTGCATCTCCATCAGAGCACGACTCGGCGGTGGCCGCGTGGACAGTGCCAGCGTACTGACACCCACCATTATCCCGAGCAGCGCGAGCACAACGAGCATCTCCAGCAACGTGAAGCCGCGCATCACAAACCCGGACGCAGCGAGTACACCGCTTGCAGCAATGCGGCGGCCACGAATGCGACGATCGAAGCGAACGCCAGAATCAACGCCGGCTCGGCGAATGCGACGAGAGTCTTGAGCTGTTGCTCGACTCTCTCGTCTTCGATCTCGGCGGCCTTGGTGAGCAAGCTCGGCAGCGTTCCCGAACTCTCGCCAATCGCGGCCAACTCGAGAGCACTCTGCGTCAGTGCTTGC
>DATLXS010000073.1:0-3614 GCA_035575675.1 Gemmatimonadales bacterium | reverse complement strand
GACATCCCCGGCGTCGACAGCCTCTACTTCACCATGCTGAATCACAACAAGCGCTCCATCACCCTCGACACCAAGAGCGCCCGCGGCAAGGCGGTGCTCGAGCGCCTGGTGAAGCACTGCGACGTGCTGGTGGAGAATTTCGCGCCCGGAGCGCTCGACCGGATGGGCTTCACCTGGGAACGGATCCAGCAGCTCAACCCGCGCATGATCGTCGCTTCGGTCAAGGGTTTCGGCCCCGGGCCGTACGAGGACTACAAGGTCTACGAGAACGTCGCGCAGTGCGCCGGCGGCTCGGCGTCCACCACCGGCTTCGACGACGGTCCGCCGCTCGTGACCGCCGCGCAGATCGGCGACAGCGGCACGGGTCTGCACCTGGCGCTCGGCATCGTAGCCGCGCTCTATCAGCGCAACAGCACGGGCCGCGGACAGAAAGTGCTCGCCGCGATGCAGGACGGCGTGCTGAATCTCTGCCGCGTGAAGCTGCGCGATCAGCAGCGGCTCGCCCGCACCGGGGTCATGCAGGAATACCCGCAGTACCCGCACACCAAGTTCGGCAGCGCGGTGCCGCGCGCGGGCAACGCCTCCGGCGGCGGGCAGCCGGGCTGGATCCTCAAGTGCAAGGGCTGGGAGAAGGATCCCAACGCGTACCTCTACTTCATCGCCCAGGCGCCGGTGTGGAAGGAAATCTGCAAGGCGATCGGCAAGGAGGCCTGGATCACCGATCCCCACTACGCCACGCCCGATGCGCGGCTGCCGCGGCTCATGGAGGTGTTTGCCGAAGTGGAGCGCTGGACGCTCACCAAGACCAAGTTCGAGGCCATGGCGGAGCTCAACAAGCACGACATCCCCTGCGGCCCGATCCTGTCCATGGAAGAGCTGGCCGCGGAGCCGTCGCTCCGCGCCACCGGCACGGTAGTCGAGATCGATCATCCGACGCGCGGCAAGTACCTCTCGGTGGGCAATCCCATCAAGATGTCCGACAGCCCGACCGAGGTGAGGCGCTCGCCGCTGCTCGGCGAGCACTCCGATGAGGTGCTCAAGGAGATTGGGTTCGACGAGTCCGAGATCCGCGCGCTGCGCAACGAGAAGGTCATTTGAGGCGGGATACGCCGCCGGCTGCGCGCGGCGGCGGCGATGCAAGCTCAGGAGATGCAATGGGGTACGACAAGACTGCGGTTCGCAAGATTCTCGATGCAGCCAAGGCCGCGGGTCGCAGCGCGCTGACGGCGCCGGAAACCCAAGGGCTCTGCGAGGCCTACGGCATCGCAGTGCCGAAAGAGGGCGTGGCGAGCACGGCCGCCGATGCCGCAAAGCTCGCCGCGCAGATCGGCTTCCCGGTCGTGATGAAGATTGTCTCACCGCAGATCCTGCACAAGACGGAAGCCGGCGGCGTGATGGTCGGCGTCAGGAGCGCGGAAGCGGCGCAGGACGCCTTCGCCACCATCGTCGCCAACGCACGCCGTCACGACCCGAACGCGACCATCGAGGGGGTGCAGGTCCAGCAGATGCTCTCCGGCGGCCAGGAGGTGCTCATCGGCGCGGTAACCGATCCGGCCTTCGGCAAGCTCGTGGCTTTCGGTCTCGGCGGCATCCTGGTCGAGGTGTTGAAGGACATCACGTTCCGACTCGCGCCGGCTACGCGTGAGGATGCGCTGTCGATGCTCGACGGCATCGCGGCAGCGGAGATACTGCGCGGGGTTCGCGGTGCGCCGTCCGTCGACCGCGAGGCCCTCGCGACGATGATCGTCAACGTCTCGCAGCTCGTGACGGATTTCCCGGAAGTGTCCGAGCTCGACTTGAATCCCGTGTTCGCGACCCCGCGCGGCGCCACCGCGGCCGACGTGCGCGTGGTGCTCGATTTCAAGCCGCCGGTGGCGCGCTACCGCCCGAGCCAGGAAGTGATCGTGCGGCAGATGAACCGCATCATGAAGCCCGATGCCGTCGCCGTGATCGGCGCCTCGGCCGAGAACGGCAAGATCGGCAACTCGGTCATGAAGAATCTCATCAACGGCGGCTACCAGGGCGCGATCTACCCGATCCACCCGAGCGCCACCGAGATCCTCGGCAAGAAGGCCTACAAGAGCGTCAAGGACGTGCCCGAAAGTGTCGACGTGGCGGTGTTCGCGATTCCCGCCAAGTTCGTCGCCCAGGCGCTGGTCGAATGCGGCGAGAAGAAGATCCCGGGCGCGGTGCTGATTCCGTCCGGATTCGCCGAGACCGGCAACGTCGCCGGCCAGGAAGAGGTCGTGGCGGTGGCGCGCAAGTACGACATCCGCCTCATGGGTCCCAACATCTATGGCTTCTACTACACGCCGAAGAATCTCTGCGCGACCTTCTGCACCGCCTACGACGTCAAGGGCACAGCCGCCCTCTCCTCGCAGTCGGGCGGCATCGGCATGGCGATCATCGGCTTCTCACGCTCGGCGAAGATGGGGGTGTCGGCCATCGTGGGCCTCGGCAACAAGTCCGACATCGACGAGGACGATCTGCTCACCTTCTTCGAGCAGGACGACAACACTCAGATCATCTGCCAGCACCTGGAGGATCTGAAGGACGGGCGGGCGTTCGCCGAGGTCGCCCGCAGGGTCTCGAAGAAAAAGCCGGTCGTGGTGCTGAAGGCCGGCCGCACCGCCGTGGGGGCACGGGCGGCGAGCTCGCACACCGGCGCGCTCGCCGGCAACGACAAGATCTACGACGACGTGTTCCGACAGGCGGGAGTGATCCGTGCGCGGACGCTGCGCGATCTGCTGGACTTCGCCCGTGGTATCCAGGTGCTGCCGACCCCCAAGGGCAACAACGTGGTGATCATCACCGGGGCCGGCGGATCGGGCGTGCTGCTCTCGGATGCGTGCGTCGACAACGGGCTGACGCTCATGGCGATGCCCCCGGATCTCGATGCCGCGTTCCGCAAGTTCATCCCGCCCTTTGGAGCCGCCGGCAATCCCGTCGACATCACCGGCGGGGAGCCGCCGACCACTTATCAGAACACCGTGCGGCTCGGGCTCGAGGATCCGCGCATTCACGCGCTCATCCTCGGCTACTGGCACACCATCATCACCCCGCCGATGGTGTTCGCGCGCCTCATGGTCGAGGTGGTGGAGGCCATGCGCGCCAAGGGCATCGACAAGCCGGTGGTCGCCTCGCTCGCCGGCGACGTCGAGGTCGAGGAGGCCGCGGAGTATCTCTATCAGCACCGCATCCCGGCCTACGCCTACTCGACCGAGATCCCGGTCGCGGTGCTCGGCGCCAAGTACCGCTGGGCGCGCGGCGCGGGACTCATTCCACCGCCTTAGAACTGCGGCCCACTCTAGGGGTAATGGGGGAAACACAAAAGCCGCGTACCACAGAACAGCGGCGGAACTCGCGCTGCGATCAGCGGCGCGAGTCACACCGAGCTGACAGTTGTCAATGAAGAAACGACCACAGCAAAATTTGGAGGGAGAATAGCTATGACGCTCCAGAAGACATCGATCGCGATTGCAGTTTCTCTTGCGCTCGGGTGTGTGGGCAATGCGCACGCAGATCAGGCGTCCGACATGCAAGCAAAGTTGGACGCGTTGCAAAAGCAAGTTCAGGAATTGCAGGCGCAAATGGCCGCACTCCGGAAAAAGCAG
>DATLXS010000072.1:0-4800 GCA_035575675.1 Gemmatimonadales bacterium | reverse complement strand
ACTACGCACTCGGAACCGGGCAAGTCGGCTCGCCCTATGGTCCCTACCCGCCGACTGTCAGCGGCACGGTGACCGGATATTCCGTGAGTCCGGCTCTGCCGGCAGGCTTGACGCTCGACCCCACCTCCGGGGTGATCTCCGGGACGCCGGTCGCAGTGTCGTCCGGCACCTGCACCGTCACGGCAAGCAATGGGTCAGGTGCTGCGACGGCAGCCCTGACCCTGGTAATCCAGGGACCGCTCACGGCTGTGACCTACAGTCCCGTGACCGCGACGGTGGGTGCGGCATTCACGCCGTTGGTGCCAACGCTCAGCGGGCATGCCGACAGTTTTACGGTCTTTCCCCCGCTGCCGGCCGGCCTGACGCTCGATCCGGTAACCGGCATCGTGTCCGGCACTCCGACCAGCGCAAGGCCTGCATTCACGTACTCGATCGCCGCCAGCAATGTGTACGGCTCATCCGTCGGCGCCGCCTTGTTACTGACCGTTGATCCGCCACCGGCCGGCACCGCGGTGCCCGGAGTGTTCCGCAGTGACACGGTCATCGGGCTTGGCTATGTGTCGGGCTCCCACAGTGGCTTGACCGACAAAAGTGGCGCCTTTACGTACGAGGAGGGCCAGGGCATTACCTTCTCCGTCGGGGCCGTGAGCATTGGCGCAGTCCCCACGGCAAAGAATCTGCTGACACCGGTGGACGTCGCCCAGGGGACGGGCACCTCAAACCGCGTCCTGAACGTGGTGCGATTTCTCATGATGCTGGACCAGGACGGTAACCCAAACGATGGCATTCAGATTTCGGCAGCCGTGAACGCTGCGGCGGCAAGCTGGGCGCCCGTTGATTTCGACACGGCGGACTTGCCCACAACGCTCGGCCCGCTCATTCAGCAGGCCAGTGCCGCTGACGGCGTGTCCCACGTACTGCCCGATGCGGCCACCGCGCAGGCGCATCTGCCTACGGCGTTCTACTGCACCCACTCCGGTAGCTACTACGGGACGTTTTTTGGGACAAGTTCAACGCCCGGGACAGGCGATTACTTCGGAACATCCGTCTTCCCCGACGGCAGCATGAACTCCAATGCTTCCGGCACCCTGAACTTCGATGTCCAGACGAACGACGCCGTGAGCCCGTTGCTCGATGGCACCTTCGCGCAGAGCGCTGCAAGCCCCAGCGTGAGCCTGCAGGGTTCTTTCGCTGATGCGACCTACCTCAGTGGCACCTATTTGGCTGACGTCGCGGGCAGTTTTCAGGCCGTTGCCGATGCGAGCGTCGCGGCAACCTATAAATTCACCGGGACCTACACAAACACACCCAATGACTTAACGAAGAGCCCAAATTCGGGGCCTGTCAATTTTTGGATGGATGACTCGAACCAGGTCTCAGGCAGTATCTACTACGGTCTCCGCGGCACGGTGTCAGGCAACACGTTTACGGGTACGGTAGGTTACCGGTCGCACCCCGGTGGTCCCCAGGGGGGGACCTTTCAGGTTTCAGGTACCTACTCGAACACCGCTTCCGGGATCACATTGAATGGGCAGTACAGCACGAGTGATTCGGTAATCACGTTCTCCACCGTCGGCTGCCGGGCGAACTAGGCGTGGGGCGCAAGGGTGGCTTTGCAGCAGGTCTTGCGGGCGGTGCTGATGGGCCTCAGCGCTCAGAAGGTTCGCTGCCTGCGGGTGTTCGCCCGGACATGACACGGTGCGCTACCGGCCGTGGGTCGTGCAGTCCGGGGCGCCCTGAAACGTCCGCACCGGCGGAGCGTGCCGATGCGGAACTTCCGTGGGAGTCGTCACCCGACGTCGCGACGCTCTCGCGGAAGGGTTGTCGTGGCGGGTCGGGCCGATTCCGGACTTTGGCCATGAGACGCGTCGGTGCGCTCATGGCCGCGTGCGCCCTGGCCGCCTGCGGCTACGGCGGCCAGGGTTCGCCGGCGGCGCTGAGATTATCCTACAACGGTTCGACCCCATTTCCGGCCGTGGTCGGCGAGGCGATCGCACTCACTCCCGCGGTGTCAGGACGGGCAGACTCATACACAGTGAGTCCCTCTTTACCGTCGGGCTTATCACTCAACGCGCGGACTGGAGTCATATCGGGCACACCGACTCAGCCCAGCGCTGCGCAGATTTTCGTGGTGAGTGCCACTGGCGCAGGTGTTCGCGTAACGTTCCCGCTGGTACTCAGCGTGACCGAGCCGCCGCATGGCCTCTCCTACGCCAGCCCGGTGAACGCGACTGTAGGCGCAGCACTTGCGCCGCTGAGCCCGAGCGTTGCGGGAAGCGTTGATCACTACACCGTTTCGCCACCCCTGCCTCCCGGCATCGCACTCAATGGTTCCAGTGGGATCCTCTCGGGTACGCCAACGGAAGCGAGGAGCGTGGCGCCCTATACGATCACGGCGGAGAGCCTGGCCGGCACCACGCGCTTCGTTCTCCTGCTGACGGTGACGCCGTCGCGGTCAGGAGCCATGACGAGGCAAGGCCCGACGACCGGACCGCGATTCTGACTCGTCGACCCACCTCGCGGGCGGGGCTTCATCGGCGCGCCCGGCCCTTCCTGGAATCTTCCTGCATTAAGGACGCAATCTTCGGCAGATGTTCATGCACGAGAGCTGCCGGCGCGCCACAAATACCAGCGTTGAAAAGATCATGCGGGGGAGGGGGACGGCGGCTTTCCCTTGGCCCACGCGATGCAGAGTAGCCGCCGATATACCAAGGAGCAATTCATGAAGCGTACATTCCTCGGAGCAGCCGCTGCGGCGGTGCTGACCTTAAGCGGAGTAGCCGCGCATGCGGGCTGTGCAGACCCGAGAACGGTGGACCGGTCAGGCGCTCTTCAAGTTATGCCCGCGCTGACACTGCAGAAGTCAATGAGCGGGAACAATTCCAACAGCGAAAACGCCGGCGGAAATATCGTGGGTACTTGGCACGTGACCTACACGGCCGGAGGATCACCATTTGGGGAGGCGTTTATTCAATGGCACAGCGACGGCACAGAATGGGAGAACATTAACTTTCCGGTCCTGGGCGGAAACATCTGTATGGGCTCATGGAAGCAGGTGGGGAGAAGGCAATTCTCCCGGAATCATATCGGCTGGAGCTATGACAACGGAAAGCTGTCGGGATACTTTACCGAGACCGAGACCGACGAGGTTGCGTTCGACGGTAATTCGTACAGTGGACTCAACGATTCGAAAATCTATGATTTGAACAACCATCTGCTCGCTGAGGTGCAGGGGACATCGGCAGCGACGCGAATCTCGCCCTGAGGTTTGTTGGTCTCCAGCTGGTCGTGCTCCCGTCGTCCGTTAGCCCCGGATGGCGGGAGCGCGCCGCCGGTCCGAAAACCTGAGTGGCCACCTGAGCCAATCGGAGGTGGTCATGACGTGATACAGGCTGAGCGCCCTCACTCCATAACGACGCTCACCGCGGCGACGCTGCTTTCTCGCGGTGCAATGATCGCATCGGCCTGCTCGCGCGCGACGTGGGACTTCAAACCGTCGCCGCGAGCTCGATGGACGCAGCGGCTCTCTCAACGACTGTCTGTACGCCGTGCCCTGGGTTCGACACTCTGCGAGTCTTGACGAGATGCTTGCTTTCGAGCAGCGTCACATCCCTTCTCACCGCCGACGGATCTCGTGACAGCGCAGCAGCGAGCGCGAAGAGGGGGACCGCTTTCTGGTTGATTTCCTGCAGAAGCCGCACACGAGCCGGGGTGATTACTTCCAGGAAGTCCGCCGGGTCCTCGAAAGATAGATTCACGCTTGGCGCCAGCCTTTCGGCACGGTCCAGCTTACGAGCGTTGGCCCGCATGCGGAAAAAAAACGATCCAGCGGCTCGATGCCGACTCGGATCTTACGTCCTCGGCTTAGGCTGGTGCGTTTCGAGGTACTGCCTGACTTCGGCCTCGAAACGCCTTTCCGTGCTCTCATAGGATTCAAACTCCACAGGTTCCACTTTTCCCAGATAATGGCGGTGGTGATATCCACGCGAGTTGTCGTATCGCAAAACCCGCCCGTTATCAGCCGCAGTGTTATGGGTGTCGATCAGTACCATCGAATATCGCAATAGTCGTCCCGAGCGCGAGTAGTCGGTTTGGACGCGCACTGCTACACCGCCTTTCCGTCCCTTCGGATGGAACTCGTCTCGGACAGATTTCTCCGCGTCGAGTTCGTCCTCCTGACGCGGCCGCTTCGCCATGTGTGAAGAAGTATAGCAGAAGGGATGTGTAAGGTCCCATCTGAATCGCTAATGCGGATTCAAGGAGTTAGCACGATGGCGTGCGGCACTACGCCCGTCGTAACAGCGTTTTCTCGTCGCCCTGTCGCAAGGTACCGCCAAACATTCCCCTCGAAACGTAGGCTTCGACGTTACGGCTTGATACTTCGCGAGCACGCAACCAGCTGCTCAGCCCGCAAAACCTGCATCCAGCACAGCACAGCTGTGACCGTGTAAAGCGAGTAGCACCTCAACGTGTGGTGGAAAGCAAGCAAGGTCCAGGCGTAATGTACCTAACTAGTTAGTCAGAACATAGCGCAGATCCGGTGCGACCTGGGGGGTGAGGGGAGAATTGCATCAATGCTGATGTCGATTGCAACGGTCTCGATCAGTGGCAGCCTGGATGCCAAGTTGCGTGCGATCCATGAGGCGCGCTTCCAGGGCGTCGAGATCTTCGAGAACGATCTCCTGTCGTTCGGGGGCTCCGCCCCTGAAGTAGGTGCGTTGATCCGCGATCTGGGGCTCACGTGTACGTGCTTTCAGCCATTCCGCGACTTCGAGGGAATGCCCGAACCGCAGCGGCGGA
>DATLXS010000071.1:0-23969 GCA_035575675.1 Gemmatimonadales bacterium | reverse complement strand
TGCAGCCCTCGCGCCAGTTCACGGCGCGCGCCGCCCTCAGCACCGGGTTCCGGGCGCCGGGACTGACCCAATCGCATTTCAGTCGCGTGAATACGAACGTCATCGGCGGCGTGGTGACGGACGTGCTCATCGTGCCGGTGGCCGACAGCGCGGCGCGACTGTTCAACTCGAAGCCGCTGCAGGCCGAGAAGTCGGTGAACGTGAGCGCCGGCTTTGCGTTCAGCCCCAATGACAACGTCACCTTCACCGTCGATGCGTTCCAGATCAAGATCAACCATCGCATCCTGCTGAGCGCGACCTTCGCGGACAGCGTCACGCAGGCCATCTTGGCGGCGAACAACTTCTCGAACGTGAGCGGCCTGCAGTACTTCACCAACGGCCTCGACACGCGGACGCGTGGCCTGGACATCACCGGGACGTTGCGGATGAATGCCGGCGCGGGCAGCATCGATTGGACCGCGATGGCGAACTACACCAAGACGGCCATCACGCACCTCGATCCGCGTCCTGCGGTATTCAACGGCACGCCCTCGACCGTGGGCGGCATCATCGATTCGGTGACGTACATCGCCATCACCGAAGAGCGCCCTGACTGGCGCGGCACGGTGACCGGCGAGTACAACCTGGGCCGTGTCCACGCGCTCGCGCGCGCCGCGTACTACGGCAAGTTTTCTTCGGCGCAACCCGGCTACTGCGACCTTTGCCGCGAGCGCTACGGCGCGAAGACGCTGTTCGACGCCGAAGTCGGGTACCAGTTCGCGAGTGTCGATTTTGCGGTCGGCCTTCGCAATCTGTTCGATACCTATCCGGATAAGCCGAGCTCACAGACAATCGTCGATTCGTTCAACGATCGCTCGATGGACTTCAACAACAACTTCGGCACGTTCCCGTGGGCCGCCGCGTCGCCGTTCGGCTATAACGGCCGCTATGTCTATGCGCGTGCGGAAATGCGGCTCAACAAGTAGGACACCTCTGAGGGGGGGGGGATTATGCGTTTCCTGAGTCTCGCTGCTCTGGCCGCGCTCCTGATGGGCGTGCCGGGGACGGCGTACGGGCAGAACGGTCGGATCAGCGGCGTTGTACACGACGCCAGCGGCGGCGCGTTGGCCGGAGTCGCGATACGCGCCACGAACCAGAGGTCGGGGCTTTCCAGCCGCGCCACGACGGGGAGTGACGGCGGCTATACCATCTCCGGTCTCGCGGCGGGCACCTATACCGTCTCCGCGTCGATGCCTGGCCTGCGCTCGGTGTCCCAGAACGTGGAGGTGGGCGCAGGCGCGACGGTCTCGCTCGACCTGGTGCTGCAACCGGTGACCCTGGAAGCGATCACCGTGACCGCGATGCTGCGCGAGCAGGAGTTGGCGAAGGTGCCGTTCTCCATCGCTGCTCCCACGGAGCAAGCGCTGCGGCTGCGCGGCGCGGAGAACATCGAAGCGATCGCCGCGAACGTCGCCGGATTCAGCGTGCAGAACCTGGGACCCGGCCAAAGTCAGGTCGCCATGCGCGGCGCGTCCTCGGGTCAGATCGCCCGGGACCAGCCCGGCGTCAAGGAGGAAGTGGGCGCCTATCTGGACGATGTGCCCGTTTCGCTCTCGCTGTTCACGCCGGATCTGGACCTGTTTGACATCACACGCGTGGAAGTGCTGCGCGGCCCGCAGGGCACCCTATTCGGGTCCGGTTCCCTGGCCGGGACGGTGCGCTACATCAGCAACCAACCTGAGCTGGGCGTGAGTCGGACGTTTGGCGAAGTCGGTGTCAGTCAAATCAACGAGGGCGCTGCAGGCAATAACGCCAAGCTCGGCTTCAACGTGCCGCTGGGCGATAAGGCAGCGTTCCGAGTCGCCGGCTACAGCAATGACCTCGCCGGCTGGATGGACGCCGTACAACCCAACTTCACGGTCAACAAAGACGTCAACGGCGGCAACCGCACTGGTGCGCGGCTCGCCGTCCGCATCGAACCGAGCGGGCGCTTTACTATCACGCCACGCCTCGTCTATCAGAAAGTGAAAATGGACGGCTGGAACCGGATCGATGCCTTCAACATCCTGGCCAATCCCTACACGACGACCCGACCACCCGTGACGCTCGGGCCGCGAGAGCAGTTCACGCAACTCCAGGAACCGTTCACTGACGAGTTTCTCCTTGGGGACGTGAATCTGCGATACGCATTTGGAGGCGTCAGCCTCACGTCGGTGACGTCTTTCACCAACCGCGACATCCTGGTAGTACGAGATGCCACCGCGCTGACTGCAAGCGTCACGGGTGGCAACTTCGGTGAGCCGCCCAACGTGTACACGCTCGACTCGCCCCTTAACGACCGCACCAAGTCGAGAGTCTGGACGCAGGAGGTACGGTTGGCGGGCGGACAAAACACCCTAAAGTGGGTCGTGGGGGCCTTCTATAGTAAGAACAAGCGCCACTACGGTCAGGACCTGAACGACGCCGGGTTCGAAGATGGCGCTTTGGCCAACGGCGACACCATACCCACCACGGGACTCCGCGCCCCCAAGGATCACCTGTTCTGGTCCGATTTGGACTACAACCTGAGGCAAACAGCGGCCTTCGGCGAGGCGACGATATCCGCGGGCAACCTCGACCTCACGGGGGGCCTGCGCTACTACAACTTTAGCGAGAACCGTAATCAGATTTTCGACGGCATTCTCACGAACGACAGCACGGGGACGAAGCTGGTGACCCTGCCCGGAGCCGCCAAGGCCAACGGCGTGGCGCCGCGCTTCATCGCCAGCTACAAGGTATCTGATGCGCTCACCCTGAATGCTCAGGCGTCGCAGGGATTCCGGCTGGGCGGGATCAACGATCCCCTCAACTATCCGTCGTGCATCGGCAATGATTCTGCCACGTTCAGCGGTCATAATGCTTGGAAGGACGAGAAAGCGTGGAACTACGAGGTCGGCGCCAAGTCGCGAATTCTGGGTGGCCGGGGTTCGCTGAATCTGTCCGCGTTTTACATGGACATCCGTGACCTCCAGCTGACCGTGACGGCGGGCTCGTGTTCATCGCGGCTGATCTTGAACGCACCGAAGGCCCGCAGTCAGGGCCTGGAAGCGGAGTTCTCGGCGAGCCCCAACGATCACGTAGACGTATCCCTGTCGGCCAGTTACGCCGACGGCAAGCTGCAGTCGACGCTGAGGGATGGAACGGGCGCCGTGCTGCCCGGCATCTTGTCGGGGAACCGCTTGCCCAGTGTACCGAAGGTGCAGGGGACTGCGGCGCTCACCTACGGATGGCCGATGGCCGGAGGGTCGCGCGCCTTCGTGAGCGGCAGCTACCAGTATGTGGGCTCGCGCTACACACTGATCGACGATGAGTCACCCGGTTACGGGACCTTCAGCATTACCTCGTTTGGGGCGAACACGATCGGCGGACCGCTGACCCAGGCTAACTTCACGTTCAATCCGCTACTGCCGGCATACAGCTTGGTGAACCTGCGCGTCGGCCTCGTCCGCAACGCGTGGGAGTTCGCACTCTTCGGGAACAACGTGACCGACGAACGAGCCCTCCTGGCGTTGGATCGGGAGCGGGGGAGGCGCGCTCGCGTTGGGTACCTGACGAACCAGCCGAGGACCATCGGGGTCACGCTTCGCTTCAGTTATTGAGGTAGGCAGAATACAAAACCGCCGGACGGCAGCACGCCGCCCGGCGGTTTTCTTGATCCGCGAGAATCCGTTGCCGATCTGCGCGATCTGCGGCTACATCCTCGCGCCCATCCCTGCGCCGGCCATTCCTGCTCCCATGCCGGCGCCTTCCGTATAGAACTTGGCGCCGATCACCGTCGCGAGCGGCCACTCCACCAGGCACACCAGCGTCGTAATGATCGTGAGGTTCTGTGGCATCAGATGCATCGGCCACATGAACAGCGCGACGAGCAAGCTGCCGAGGAACCAGGCCGCCACGCCGGCCTTTACTGCGGTCGCCGGACCCGCGCCGTATCGGGGCCGGATCGCCGCGTATAGCCAGACCAGGAACACGCCGGCGACGAAGTCGAGAACCACGAACCAGGGGATCTGCGCATTCGTCATGGCGGGCCGGTTGATCGATGTCATGGCGGCGGCCATCTGATCCTTCAGGACGACGCCGAACAACACCGAGTCCACCACATTCAGGACGACGCCCGCGACCAAACCACCGATCAGGACCTTCTGCATGTTGATCTTCCCCATCGAGCACCCCCTCAAGCGAGAGGACAGCATCGAACCGAAGCCAACCGCCGCCGCCACGGTAGGGAATCGGAGCAGAATCGTCAAGTCACAGCACGTTCAGGACCGCGATCAGCCCCCCCATCCCGTCCGGAATCGTGGCCACGCCGCCTGGAACAACCCATTCCCGGCCATCCACGACGAGGTTGAAGTAGTAGGTGCCGGGCGGGAGGCGCAGCACCGCTTCCCAGATGTCCTCGCCCAGGCCATGCAACGGCGCAGGCGTCCACGCGTTCCAGTTGCCGGCGATCGCGACCCCGTGCGCCGCAGGCATCCGGAAGCGCACGACCACGGTGTCGCCACCGCGGTGGGTGGCCACCAGCGGTCCAGGGAGGGGTCGCCGGGGAGTGGACGACGAGCGTGTGGTCCGAGACGCGCGTGGTGTACGAAAGAATCGGACTCCGGCCGTAACGAATCCGGCGGTGGGTAAACCCTGGAACGGATCGCGGAGGTAGTTGCCGCCGGATGCTTCAAATGCAATGGCGGGAGTCGCGAAGTATTGCAGGGAGACACTCGCAGCAGCGCTCGACGTGTAGGCTTGACTCACACGGCCGCTCACCCACACCGACCCGACGACGCGCCGCTCGTCGAGCACGACACCAGCGACGGCATCCGTGTACCACGCGCCGAGCAAGCGCGTCCCCTCGAGTGTGAGCGAGAATTGCGCCGGAGAGTTTGGAAACCGCCACCAGCCACGGCCTCGCAGCCGCAGCGCGCCGACGCCGGGGAAATTCTCGATGACCCCTGTGACCGGTCCCGCGCCGACCGCGGCGCCACCGTCCCCTTTCGTTCCGGCAATGCCGTGAACCGCCTCGAGGATGGCGACTCCCGACCCGGCGCCGAGGCCATCGGACCTGGTGCTCGCCGCGATCGTCGCGTTGACGGCGAGGCGGGTGTTCGCGGCGGGACGAGCGAGCGCGGCCCAGACATCGACACGGGCCTGGCCGGCCCAGACACCGGCCTCGAGCAGAGAGGCTGCTCCGTTCGCCTCGAGATAAATGGATGGGGACACCCACTGACCGGCGGGCGCCACGCTCAATGCGCTAAAGCTCGACCCGCCGGAGTACCGCACGACACCGGCGCCAACGCCGAGCGATGCCTGCCGCTGCGCGGCGAGCGTGAGCGGCAAGGCAGTGAGCAACGCCGAAAACGAAACCGGTCCCATGCGCATGGGACCGGTAAGATACAGCGAGGCGGGAAGGTGTCGGGTTCTAGGGTCGGCGGGGGTTGTTGCCTCGGCCCTGCCCGCCCTGACCCGCGTGGTCCGGCCGGTGTGAATTCGCGGACGGCGTCGCCGGAGTTGCTGGCGTTGCCGGACCCTCACCCGGATGCGGTGTCGCGGGTGTGGCGCTCGTCGCCGGGGCCGGCGTGCCCACGGCTACCGGCAGGTTATCCAAGCCGACCGCTTCACCAACTACATGCGTCGCGCGGCGCGCCATCGCGGCCGCTACTTTCGTCTTGGCGATATCGGACGCGTGGGAGTTCGGAATCGTTCCCGACTTCCCGGGTCCCTCGGTCTGTGCCAGGGCGAGTGCCGGCAGCAGTACGAGCGCCGGAATGAGCGACAGTATGCGCTTCATGATCTCTCCTCAATGACGATGAATACTGCGAATACCTCGGCTCCTGCAACATGAGCTCGGCGCGGGCGAGCTCTTTGGCCCGCTCGCGCAGCCAGTTCCACAGCGTGCACCGCAGCACGAAGCGCCCCGCCGCATACCACAGCTGCGCGAACACCTCGCCGACGACGCGGTCCGCCAGCATCGAGTCCATCAGAATCGCGTACGATTGCGCGTATAACGACGCGTGATGGCGTCGCTCCAGCTCGATGAGCGCCGTGGAATCCCGCCGGACGACCCGCTGGAGCAGGTCAGCGTCGGCGACCAGGGGTCGCCGGGGCGGCTGAGGGCCTAGCATCGTGCTCATGGCTCGTAAAGATTCCGGGTGGGGCGTAGAGGTAACGCAGGTCACAATGCAACATGGCATAAAGCGTTACCAATGCGCTGCGGTGGCACTCTTTAGCGGAGGAATTGGTTGCGCCCTGGACCCGAGGCGGACGGCGAAATCGTTCGGGCGGTGCTCGCAGGCGATCGTGAGCGTTACGCCCAGCTGGTCGAACGGTATCGCGACCGCTATGCGCGCTATGCCGCGCGCATGCTCGGCTCGGCCGATGCAGCCGAAGACGCAGTGCAGGATGCATTCGTCCGTGCGTTCGATCAGCTGTCCCAGTGTAAGGAGCCCGACAAGTTTGTCGGCTGGTTCTTCCTTATCCTGCGTAACCGCTGCTTCGCGGAGCGGCGCCGCAACCGTAGTGAGGCGTCGCTGGACGACGCGGCAGGCGTGGCCTCGAGCGATCGGACGGATGGTGGGGCCGAGACGGCAGAGCGCCGCAGGGCACTGCAGCTCGCGCTGCTGGAGTTGACGCCGGATCAGCGAGAAGTATTCGTCTTGAAGCACGTGGAAGGATTGTCGTACGGGGAAATCGCGGAGCGCCTGAGCACCTCGATCCCGTCACTCAAGATGCGGATGCATCGCGCGTACGACACACTGCGTGTGCAGCTGCGAGAGCACAAATGAGCGAGCACGAGTTTCATCCGCTGGTGAAGCAGCTCCTGGACGGCGACATCACACTCGCCGCCCTGCCGCCCGAGTTGCGCGCGGAAGGGGAAGAGGCGCTGCGGCTGCTCGCCGCCGTCGATCGCAGCGTCGTGTCGGTACCCGCGGTGACGTGGCGCGTGATGGCGGGGCTCGAACGTCGCCGTCGCCGGGTCCGTCCCTGGTTGCTCGCGCCCGCACTCGCTCTGGCTGCCGCGCTGGTGCTCTGGATCCTGCCCGCGAAGCCTGCGACGCCCGCGCTCGTGACGGTTCGCTTTGTCCTCGTCGCTCCCGAGGCGCATGACGTGAGTCTGGCCGGGACGTTCAACCGGTGGGACGCGCACGCCACGCCGCTGGTCCGCAGCGGCCCCACGGGTGTCTGGACCGCGACGCTCACACTTCCCGCCGGCCAACATCAGTACGCCTTCGTGGTCGATGGCGTGCGCTGGGTACCGGATCCGGGCGCCCCCGCCGTCGACGACGGCTTCGGCCGGCGCAACAGCGTGCTGACGCTGTGATCGCCCCACTGCTCGTCATCCCGCTCACGCTGCTCGGTATGCAACAGCAGGACAGCATCGCCGCACGGCTGGCGGGCCGGGTGTCACCGGATATCGCGACGCTCGTCGAGCGGCTCGGTACCGCGGCATCGACCCGCGGCTTGCCGGTCGATCCGCTGATTCAAAAGGCCATCGAGGGGAGCGCGAAAGGCGTGTCCTCCGAGCGCGTCGCCACCGCGGTGAGCTGGGTGGCGATGCAGCTGGATACGGCAGCCGCCGCGCTGCGTGAGGGTGGAGTCGTCACCGACACTCTGGTCATCGCCGCGGGTGAGTTCGCGATTTCCGCCGGACTCAGCAATCACGATATCACGGCGCTGGCGCGCACCGGTGCGAGCGTCGCGGCGCTGACCGTCGGGCTACGCGTGGCCGGCACACTGGCCGCCATGGGTGTCCCGTCGGCGGAGAATATCGGGCTGATCAGTGCGAAACTGCGGTCCGGCCAGGCGGCGAGCGATCTGCTGTCGGTTCCGGCGAACGTCCAGGCGGAAATCTCGCGAGGCGTCACACCGGCGCAGGCGGCCGCGGGCCTCGAGCGCGCGGCAGCGGCACAGGCCAGTCACGGTCCGCCGCCCGGCCACGGTAATCCTCCTCCCCACCCCGCGCCTCCTCCTCACCCCGCGCCTCCACCGCACCCCTAGGGACGATCTTCGACGCGCGCGCTGGTGGGCGCGGTGCCTGCAGGTTAAGTTTCCGGAACAATTGAGGACAGTCCGTGGTGAGTTGCGGCCTATTGCAGCCACGTTAAACAAGTCGCTAAAAAGCCGGGGCACTCCCCCGTCCGCATTGGCGACGGGGGTATTTTTTTTCAGCATGACCGATCGTAGGGAACGCCTTACCCAGCTTCGCGCCGCGCTCGCGCAACGCATCCTCGTCCTCGACGGCGCCATGGGCACGATGATCCAGTCGTACGCGCTGGAGGAGAAGGATTTCCGCGGGGAGCGGTTCCGCGCGCATCCCAAGGATTTGCGCGGCAATAACGATCTCCTGTCCATCACGCGGCCCGACGTCATCGCCGAGATCCACCGCGGCTACCTCGAGGCCGGTGCCGACCTGCTCGAGACCAATACGTTCAACGCCCAGGTGATCTCGCAGAGCGACTATGGGACCGAAGACGTGGTGTACGAGCTCAACGTGGCCGCGGCGCAGCTCGCGCGGCGCGAAGCCGACGCGATGACGGTGCGCACGCCCGAGCGGCCACGCTTCGTGATCGGCGTCCTCGGGCCGACAAACCGCACTGCATCGCTTTCGCCCGACGTCAACGATCCGGGTTTCCGGAACGTCACGTTCGCGCAGCTCGCCGCCGCCTATCGCACCCAGGCCGACGCGCTCCTCGAGAGCGGGGTCGACCTGCTCATGGTCGAGACGATCTTCGATACGCTCAACTGCAAGGCCGCGCTCTTCGCGGTGCGGAGCTTGTTGGATGAGCGCGGGCTCGATGTCCCACTGATGGTGTCGGGGACGATCACGGACGCGAGCGGACGGACGCTGTCGGGACAGACGGTCGAGGCGTTCTGGAACTCCGTCCGTCACGCGAATCTCTTCACCGTCGGGCTCAACTGCGCGCTGGGCGCGGCGCAGCTGCGCCCCTACATCGAAGAGCTGTCGCGTTTGGCGAATCTCCCCGTCAGCTGCCATCCCAACGCCGGGTTACCGAACGCGTTCGGCGGCTACGACCAAACCGCCGCCGAAATGGCGGCGCTGGTGGGCGAGTTCGCCCGATCGGGGTTCGTGAACGTCGTCGGCGGCTGCTGCGGCTCGACGCCCGGCCACATTCGGGCGCTCGCCACAGCGGTGGCCGGCGTGCCGCCGCGCGCGCTCCCCGAGGTCGCGCCGATTTGCCGGCTCTCCGGTCTCGAGCCCCTCAACATCCGGCCGGACACCCTGTTCGTGAACATCGGCGAGCGCACCAACGTCACCGGCTCGTCGCGGTTCGCGGGACTGATCAAGGCCGGGAACTACGAGGCCGCGCTCGACGTCGCGCGCCATCAGGTGGACAATGGCGCCCAGATCATCGACGTGAACATGGACGAAGGAATGCTCGACGCGGTTGCCGCGATGGAGCGCTTCCTCCGACTGGTCGCCGCCGAGCCGGACATCGCGAAAGTACCGGTGATGGTGGATTCGTCGCGGTGGGAAGTCCTCGAGCGGGGGCTGCAGAACCTCCAGGGGAAGGGGATCGTCAACTCCATCAGTCTCAAGGAAGGCGAGGCGGAATTCCTCGCCAAGGCGCGGCTCGTCCGCCGCTACGGCGCGGCGGTCGTGGTGATGGCGTTCGACGAAGAGGGCCAGGCCGATTCCGCCGATCGCAAGGTGGCGATCTGCGCGCGCGCCTACAAACTGCTGACCGAGCAGGCCGGCTTCCCGCCCGAGGACATCATCTTCGATCCCAACGTCTTCGCCGTGGCAACGGGGATCGAAGAGCACAACACGTATGCGATCAGCTACCTCGATGCCGTGCGGCGCATCAAGGAGTCGCTGCCGCGGGCGCTGGTGAGCGGGGGCGTGAGCAATCTGTCATTCGCGTTCCGCGGCAGCGCCCACGTCCGTGAAGCGATGCACTCGGCGTTCTTGTACCACGCGATCAAGGCGGGGATGGATATGGGCATCGTCAACGCCGCCCAGCTCGCCGTCTATGAAGACATCCCGCCCGACGTGCTCGTGCTGGTGGAGGATGTGCTGTTCAACCGGCGCGCCGACGCGACCGAGCGCCTGACCGCGCTCGCCGAGCAGCACCGCGAGAGCACGGTCGTCATCCGGGCCGATGCCGCGTGGCGTTCGCTGCCCGTCATCGAGCGGCTGCGACACGCGTTGGTCGAAGGCATCATGGACCACGTCGAGGCCGACGTCGAGGAAGCACGGCGCAAAGCCGCCCGGCCGATCGACGTGATCGAAGGGCCGCTCATGGACGGGATGAACGTCGTCGGCGACCTGTTCGGGGCGGGGAAGATGTTCCTGCCGCAGGTGGTGAAGAGCGCCCGCGTCATGAAGAAAGCCGTCGCCTACCTCGTGCCGTTCCTCGAGGCCGAGCAACGGGCGGCGGGGGGCGTGCGCCGCGCCGGCAAGATCGTGCTCGCGACTGTGAAGGGCGACGTGCACGACATCGGCAAGAACATCGTCGGCGTGGTGCTGCGCTGTAACAACTACGACGTGATCGACCTCGGCGTGATGGTGCCGGCGCAGACGATTCTCGACGCGGCGCGCAAGGAAGGCGCCGACGTGATCGGCCTGTCGGGTCTCATTACGCCGTCGCTGGACGAGATGGTGCGCGTGGGCAAGGAAATGACCCGCCAGGGGTTCACGCTGCCGCTGCTCATCGGCGGCGCGACGACGTCGCGGGCGCACACGGCGGTCAAGATCGCCCCGGGCTACACCGGCCCGACGATCCACGTGCTCGATGCGTCGCGCGGCGTGGGCGTCGTCAGCCAGCTCCTGTCCGCGGAGCGCCGGGGTGCCTACCTCGACGAGGTGGGCGTGGAGTACGAGCGTCTGCGCGCCGAGTACGGCGCGCGCGATGCCGAGCGCGTCATCATCACGCTCGAGGAAGCGCGGCGGCGGCGCCTGCAGCTCGACTGGAGCGCGTACGAGCCGGCCCGTCCCTGCCGCCCGGGCGTCACCACGTTCGACGCCTATCCGCTCGACGAGCTCGTCCCGTACATCGATTGGACGCCGTTCTTCCAGGCGTGGGAGCTGAAGGGGAGTTACCCGGCGATCTTCGAGGATTCGAAGGTCGGCGACGCCGCCAAGAAGCTCTTCGCCGATGCGCAGGCGCTCCTGACACGTTTCGTCGCCGAGCGATTGGTCAAGGCGCGCGCGGTGCTCGGTCTCTTCGCGGCCAACTCGGTGGGGCACGACGATATCGACGTATACGCCGGCGAGGACCGCTCCCAAGTTCGCGCCGTGCTGCGCGGGCTACGCCAGCAGTCCGAGAAAGGCCCCGGGCGTCCGAACCTGTGCCTCGCCGACTATGTCGCCCCCAAGGACAGCGACAGACCTGACTGGGTCGGCGCCTTCGCGGTGACGGCGGGGATCGGGCTCGACGCCGTGTGCGCCGCGTTCGAGCGCGACAACGACGACTACTCGAGCATCCTGGCGAAGGCGTTGGCCGACCGCTTGACCGAAGCGCTCGCCGAGCGGCTGCACGAGCGCGTGCGTACGGAGTTCTGGGGTTACGCACCCGCCGAGCGAAACGACGTCGCGACGCTCGTCGCGGAGCGGTACCGCGGGATTCGGCCGGCGCCCGGGTACCCCGCGTGCCCCGATCACACCGAGAAGCGGACGCTGTTCGATCTGCTCGACGTGCCCACGTCCGCGGGCATCACGCTGACCGAATCGTGCGCGATGTTGCCGGCGGCTTCGGTGAGCGGTTGGTACTTCGCGCACCCCGAAGCGCACTATTTCGGCCTGGGACGCATCGGCCGGGATCAAGTGGCCGACTACGCTGCCCGGAAGGGGATGGCGGCTGAAGAAATCGAGCGCTGGCTGGCGGCGAACTTGGCGTACACGCCATGAGGGTTTAGGTTGGGCGCATGAGTCAGGTTGAGATACGCATCACCGCAGAGCCGGTGGACAATCACCGCTGCAAGTTCGTCGTGAGCCAGCCGCTGCACGCGACGGGCGTACGGCGCTTCGCGTCCGCCGACGAGGCGAAGGGATCGCCGCTGGCGGAAGCGATCTTCGCGATTCCCGCAGGCGGCGTCACCGAGGTGATCGTTTCGGGCAACATCGTCACGGTCGTCAAGGACAATCCCGCGCCGTGGCAGGCGGTGGGGAAGGCGGTCGGCGCGGCGATTCGCGCGGCGGCCGCGTCGGGAGCCCCTGCGGTGGCCGCGAAGGCAGCCCCCCCCCCCGGGGCCGGCGCCGTCGACGATGACGCGCTGTACGAGCAGGTCGCCAAAGTGTTCGACGAGCAGGTGAACCCGATGGTGGCGCGCCACGGCGGACGCGTCGAGCTCATCGATGTGCAGGACGCCGTCGTCATGCTGCGGATGGGCGGCGGCTGTCAGGGCTGCGGGATGGCCGACGTCACGCTCCGGCAGGGCATCGAGGGGATGCTGGCGCAGTTCGTGCCGGCGGTGCGCGGCATCGTCGACATCACGGATCACGCGACCGGCGCAAACCCCTACTTCCAGGCCTCCAAGAAATAGCCTCGCGCCTTCTGTTGCTGCTGCCGACCACGACATACCGCACGACGGCGTTCGTGGAGGCTGCGCGGCAGATCGGCGTGGAACTCACGGTCGCCTCTGAAGAGCCCAGCACGCTCCAGGCGGCCAGTCTTGGCAGGCTCGTCACCCTCCCGCTCCAGGATCCCCAGCGCGCCGCAACCGAGGCATTGCTGTTTGCGAAGCAGTACCCGATTGCGGCGGTCGTGGGGGTGGACGACGACACCGCCATCGTCGCGGCGGCAATCGCCCAGAGACTCGGACTCAAAGGCAATCCGATCCACGCGGTCACGGCGGCGCGCGATAAGCATCAGCAACGCGAGCTGCTCGCCAAGGCAAACGTGCCGATCCCCCGATTCATGCTGCGCACGCTGGATGAAGACCCGGCGGCGATCGCTCGCACCATCACCTATCCGTGCGTGCTGAAGCCGCTGCGCCTCTCCGCATCGCGTGGCGTGATCCGCGCCAATAATGCGCAGCGCTTCGTCGCGGCCCATGGCCGGCTGAAGGCCATCGTCGGTGAACCGGGTGCGGCTTTCCTGATCGAGGAGTTCATCCCGGGCTACGAAGTCGCGGTGGAAGGCCTGGTCGTCAATCGCCGGCTGCACGTTCTGGCAGTGTTCGATAAGCCCGACCCCCTCGACGGCCCCTTCTTCGAGGAGACGATCTACGTCACGCCGTCGACCGTGCCCGCGGGATTGCAGGCGGCAATCAAGGATTGTGCCGACCGCGCCGTGCGGGCGCTTGGCATCACCGACGGTCCGATCCACGCCGAGCTGCGCTACAACGAGAATGGTCCGTGGCTGATCGAGCTCGCGGCGCGGCCGATCGGCGGCCGTTGCTCAGCCGTGCTGAAATTCGGGGACGGGGGCAAGGGGAAGAGTGTGACGCTGGAGGAGATCATCCTGCGGCACGCGCTCGGCATGCCGATCCCGTCGCTCGAGCGCGAGCGCCTGGCCGCCGGCGTGATGATGATTCCCATCCCCGGGGCGGGAAGGTTGCAGGAAGTCCGTGGTATCGCGGAGGCCAAACAGGTGCCGCTGGTCGAAGACGTGCAGATCACCGCGCATCCCGGTGAGCGGCTGATTCCGTTTCCTGAAGGGTCGCGCTATCCGGGATTCATTTTTGCGCGAGGAGAGACACCGGCGGTCGTCGAGACCGCGCTGCGCGAGGCCCATCGCCGCCTGACGTTCGTGCTCGCGTGAACCGGGGCGTTCGCCGCACCCTCACGGGTGCTCTCGTGCTGCTCGTGGCCTGGGAGGTCGCGCGCAGTCTCGGCAGAATAGACGGTGTCGTGTTCCATGACTACCTGCGCGTGGGTCACGTCGTGCTGCAGCACAGCGACCCGTACGCCACGCTGAGCTTCGACACCTGGCCTCCCTTCTTCATCTTCATCGCAGTCGCACTGACCGAGCTTGCCCGGATTTCGCGCGTCGGAGCGCTGCTGTTGTGGCAGCTCGGTAGCGTGGCGGCGGGCTGGGCCGCGTACCGGCTGCTGCCGCGCCTTGCCGGGGCAGCACCCGAGCCATTGACCGCCTCCGCGACGCTCGTCCCGCTACTCATGACGGCGCGGCTGCTCCTGGAGCACCTCGAGAGCACGCAGATCAATCTGTACCTGCTGTTTCTCGTGTTGGTCGCGTTCGATCTGTTCCGGCGGCGGCGCCACGCGCTGGGAGGACTCGCGCTGGCGAGCGCGATCAGTGCCCGCGCAGTGCCCATCCTGTTTCTGGCCTACCTCGTGTACAAGCGTGCGTGGCGCCCGGCGGCGTGGACGACCGGATTCCTCGTCGTCCTCAATGTGGTGCTGCCGTTGGCGGTGTTCGGTCCGGCGCTGACGGTCGAGCGCTGGAAGGAGTGGCGCGCCGTCGCAACTGCGGAGACTGCCAATCCGACGCCAATGTTCCCAAACCAATCGCTGCTGGCGGCGCTGCGCCGCGTGCTCACGCGCGAGGGCGGGGCGCGGGATCCGATCCAGTATGCGGTGGCCGCGTGGCCACCCTCGCGCGTCGTCCCGTTGTTCTACGCGCTCCTGGGCGTCGCGGCGCTCGCGCTGGCGTTTGTGTTTCGTCGGCATCCGCGAGGCCTCGACGACCCATCCATGCTCACCGAGTTGGCCGTAGGTCTCTGCATCCTGCCGCTCGTCTCTCCCCTGGCGTGGAAGGCGCACTTCGTCACGCTGCTGGCGGGGTACTGGCTCATTTGGCGGGTCATGCAACGCGCGCAGGTGCGGCGTCGCTGGGTGTGGGCTCTGTGGTGGGGGTCATTTGCATGCCTGACGCTCAGCGCCCCGGCGCTCATCAGCACCGCTGGGCGAAGCGTCGCGGAATCGCTGAACGTGATTACCGCAGGAGCGGTGATCGTGGTGGGGCTGACGGTTTGGGCTGCTAGACAGCTTCCGCAACAACCTCCAGCCAATGACGCGGCACCGACTCCACCTTGAGCTCGTTCATCGTCCGGTCGAGCCCCACCTCGAGCGCCTTGGAGCCTTCCTCGAGCGGTGCGCCGGGCAGCGCGCCCTCGATGAACAGAGAAAACCGCCCGATATCGATGAGCGCGGCGCGCGTCATATCGATCCGCAGCAACTCGACGGTCGTCGGCCGGAAGCCCGCTTCCTGCAGCGCGGCGCAGTACTGATCGACTGAGTACCACTCCATCGCCGCTGCGTGGCCGGTGTGCTTGACGTCGAGGCCCTGTTCGCGGAGCACCTGCACTGAGCGGACGATCCAGCGCCGCCAGAAGCCGCTCGTGCCTTCGACGTACGCGCCGTTGAAGAAGGTACTGTTGAAAGCGAGCAACCCGCCGGGCTTCAAGACGCGCCGAATCTCTTTTAGCACCTGCGGCTTGTCGGGCATGAGGTGAATCGCGTTGAGAAAGACGACCGCGTCGGCCGACTTGACGAGCTTCGACAGCCATTCGGCGCTGCCCTGGACGAACTCGGCGAATTTGGAGGAGATCGCCGCCCGCGCCTTGGCGAGCGCCGAGGGGGACGGATCGACCCCAATGACGTGGGGCGGCGGCTGCTGATCGCGGACGTGCTCGAGGATGAGCTCCGTGATCGCGCCCGGGCCGCAGCCGAGGTCGACGATCACCTGGCGGCCCGGACAAATCACGCGCTCGAGAATCCAGTTGTTGACGTGCGCGAAGAACGGATGCCGCGTGAACGGCGTGAACGAAAAGCGATCTTCGTCGGCCGTTGGGTTCAAGGCGGTCACAGTCTGTGAATCCCGAGCGGTCCTAGATGGACGTCGAGATTGTGATTGACGCGATAACCGACCACGCCGTTCACATCGAGAGTCGCCGCATCGCCGGTGTAGACCTCTTTGCCGTTCACCATGAACTTCGCTTTCCCGCTATGGACCTGAATACTGAGCTCGTTCAGCGCCCGGCCGCCCGAGTCCGCCTTGGTGACGGCGTCGCTCGCGGTCCATTCGACGACCGCGGTCGGCCGCGTGGTGTAGCTCGCGCGCCGCCGAATCGAGTACATCCCGTCGATCGGACGTACCAGGAAATAGGTGTAGGTCTGGCCGGAATCGGCGAGGTTCTTGCCGCCAATGAAGATGCCGAAGGCTTCCGGGTGTGCGGGGTTCTTCATCTGGGACATTGCGGCGACGACATGGTAGTTGCCGGAGATCGTGTCGCGATCGCGCCAGTAGATCGCCGCCGGCCCGACCGTGGTATGCAAACCATCGCCCATGTTCGTGAACTTCACGTTGTCCAGCGATGCGGGTTGGCCGGTCTGCCGGTTCGGCTCGGTACGCACGTGCCAGCCGGCGGGCACGACACCGCCGCCGGCGACTGGATGGTCGGGATCAGCCTGCGCGGAGAGCGCGGGGACGAAAAGCAAGAAGACCGCCGCAGCGGTCAGCAGTCGCATGGACATCGTTGGCCCTCTCGGTCGTTCAATCATTCGTTCAGACGTCTAACTGATAACATGAAAACGTTTTAGTCAAGAGCGCTCGGCCAGGTCGTGCACCGTATGCAAGCTCAGGATCTTGAGTTTGCGCTTCCCCATGGGCAGGGTGATGTCCACCTTCTGCCCCACCTTTCCGCCGACCAGCGCCTTCCCGAGCGGGGAGGCCATGGAGACGGGCATCTCGTCGGCGCCATCCTCGCCCTCGATGAACTCGCCGAGCGTCAGGGCGTAGACCTCTTTCTTTTTTGTGTCGAGGTCTTCGACGGTCACGCGCGACCCGAATCCGACGCGGTCGCGCGGGATGTCCTGCTCGCGCACATCGGACAGTTTGGAGAGCCGCAGCCGCAAATGGTGAACGCGCGCCTGCGCGAATTGCTGCCGCTCGAGCGCCGCCTTGTATTCCGAGTTCTCGCGCAGGTCGCCGTGGGCGCGCGCCTTCTCGATCTCCTTCGGCAAGACGAAGGAGATCTCGTGGTTCAGCCGTTCGACCTCGTCCTGGAGCTTCTGTTTGAGGCCTTCAATCATGCTGGGATACTAACCGACGAACCGCCTTCCCGGCTAGTTTTTAGGCGTGCGCACCTACCACCAGCTGACCGACCCAGACCGCTCCGGCCTGGCCGACCAGATCGGCGCCCAGCGCAAACGCGTGGCGGAGCGTTTGGCGGGGGTGCGGCGGATCGTCGCCGTCATGAGTGGAAAGGGCGGCGTGGGAAAGAGCTACGTGACGGCGCACTTGGCCCGAGCGCTGGCCCGCGGCGGCCGCAGCATCGGCGTGCTGGATGCCGACTTGAATGGGCCGACGATCCCCGGCCTGCTCCGGGACTCCCACGCACCACGCACGACGCACGAGCGCCCCGAGCCCACCAACGGCATGGATGGGGTCAAGTACGTCTCTATGGGCCAGTTCCTCGAGGACGGCGCTCCCCTGGCATTCACCGGTCCGTCCGCCGAGAGCTTCGTATGGCGGGGAGCGATGGAAGCCTCGGCGCTGCGCGAGTTTTTGGGCGATGTCGAGTGGGGCGATCTCGACGTCCTGCTGCTCGACCTGCCACCGGGCATGCAGCGCTACATCGAGCTGTGTGATATCCTCGGCACCCCGCCTGCCGTGCTGACCGTGACCATCCCAACCCCCGAATCCCGCGACGCCGTCCGCCGCGCCATGCGCGCCGCGGTCGAGCGCGGTTCGGACTTGCTCGGCATCGTCGAAAACATGGTCGGCGGCGAATTAAAAGGATCGGCCGGCGCTGATTTGGCGCTCGAGTTTCGTACGCCGGTGTTGGCACGAATCCCGTGGCATCCCTCGCCGGATGACTGGTCGGAGCTGGCATCGCGCCTGCCCCAGCCCCTAGGCCTGAGGCCCCAGGCCCCATGAAGTTCCTCTGCGTGGAATGCGATCAGCAGATGGCGTTCGCGGAGCGCCAGCTTCCCGGTGACGGGACCCTGGCTGCGACCTTCAAGTGTCCGAAATGTGGCAGAGTCGTGGCGATGCTCACCAATCCCATGGAGACGCAGCTCGTCTCCTCGCTGGGGGTGGAGATCGGCGGGCGTACCGTGCCTGCCGAACCATTCGAGATGGTGCACGCAAACGTCGTGACGGGTGGTACGGTCTGGTCGAGTGACGCGCAGGAACGCCTGTCCCGCGTGCCCAGTTTTGTGCGTGGGATGGTGAAGAAGATCTACGGGGACTACGCCAAGGAGCGCGGCATTACCGAAATCACACCGGCCGTGATGGACACCGCGCGCGCCGAGCTGGGGCTCGAGGGGATGTGAGCGATTTCGAAGAGCGCACCGTCGGAGAGCTGCGCGTGCGGATCGATCGCACATTGTGCGTCGGTTTCGGCGACTGCATCGCGGAGGCTCCCGCAGCTTTCGCGCTTGATGAAGACGGGATAGCCACGTTTCTCGCGCTTGATACCACGGAGAGAGAGAGGCTATTGCGAGCGTGCGACGCCTGTCCCGTGGACGCGATTACGGTTTGGAACGAGCAAGGCGCCCAAATCGTCCCGGCGGCTTGTGAACAAGTTCCTTGACAGCCTCGGCACTCGTGTACATATCCCTTAACTCTGACGGCATCCACACCGACATCTAGAGTTTAGGGCCCGCTCGAGCGGCTTCACTCGGGGAGGTAGTGGTGTACCGCGAGATTTTCGTTCCGGTCGACAACTCGCAGCACTCCGATTGGGCCGTCGACCGCGCCATCGAGATGTGTCGCAAGACCGGCGGTAGAATCACTGGGAATCACGTTTACGCCGCCCGCCTCCACGATGTCCGCTTCCGCCAGCTCGAGACCGGCCTCCCCGCACAGTTCCAGACGCCCGCAGAGATCAAGAAACAGCGCAAAATCCACGATAAGCTGATCGAGAAGGGTCTGCAGCTCATCGCCGACAGCTTCCTCGATCAGCTCGGCAAGCGCTGCGAGACGGCCGGTGTGCCGCTCACGCGCCAGCTGCTCGAAGGCATCAACTACGAAGAGATCGTCAACGAAGTGAACCGCGGCGCGGGCCGCCTGCCGGGCCTGATCGGGTTCGATCCGAATCGCGCCGCGGGTTACGACGGCGGCGACAAGGTCCGCAGCGACGTCAAGCTCGGCGAAAACGGCCGGCTCGTCGCCGAGGACGAGGACGCGGCCGCCCGCCTGGTGGGCTCGTCCGGGCGTCAGTACGACCTGATGGCCATCGGCGCCCACGGACTTGGCCGCCAGCCGTTCTCGCAGCTCGGTGGCGTGGTCGCGCGCGTACTGCGCGACATCGAGAAAGACGTGCTGGTCGTGCGCGACCAGCAAGCGCTCGCGGGCGGCCGCTTCATGGTCTGCGTCGACGGTTCGTCGTACAGCTACAAGGCGATGAAGGCGGCGCTCGAGCTGGCGCAGGAGTTCGGCGGCTCGCTCTTCGTCTGCAGCGCGTTCGACGTCGAGTATCACCATGTCGTGTTCCACAACATCAAGGACGTGCTGTCCTATCAGGCGTCGAAGGTGTTCAAGTTCGAGGAGCAGGAAGAGCTCCACAACAACATCATCGACAAGGGTCTGCTCAAGCTCTGCCAGGCGAACTTGAAACGCGCCGAGGTGATGGCGCAGCAGTACCCCGATGTGCCGCTCAAGACACAGATCCTGATCGGCAAGCCGTTCCAGGTCATCATGCAGTGGGTGGAGGAGATCAAGCCGTCATTGCTGGTGATCGGCCGTCACGGGGCACACCGCGTCGAGAACACGGAGCTGGGATCGCAGGCGGAGAATCTGCTGCGGCTCGCGCCGTGCTCGGTGCTGCTGACGGGGGTGGTGGGGGTGCGGCCGGAGGACATCCCCTGGATCGAAGAAGACGGGCAGGCCGGGCTTCCCTGGGCGCCGGAAGCCGAGGTGCGGATCCTCCGCGTGCCGCCGTTTGCGCAGGGGATCGCCCGCCGCGCGGTCGAGGAGTACCTGCTCGAGAAGGTCGGCAACGCCGGTCCGCCCCCTACCGTCACGAATAAATGGCTGGACGAAGCGATCCAGAAGCTCTTGCCCACTCATATGCAGCTGATCATGGGCATCGGCAGCGCCGAGGAGATCGCGCTCGCCGAAGTGAAGGCGACCGAGCAGATGAAAGCAACGAAGGTACAGGGCTCCGATCTGGATCCTGTTCCAGCCGTCCCCACGATCGAAACGAAGTGCCCCGTGACCGGCAATGTGAGCGTCCGGGAGCGGGTGGCGACCGATCCGATCGTGTGGACCGAGGAGGCGTGGCAACGGCTGCAGCTGGTCCCGTTGATCGCCCGCCCCCTCGCCCGCAACACGGTCGAGCGCTTCGCCCGCAATCACGACATCTGGCGTGTGACGACGCCGGTGATGGACGACAACAAGCAGGCGATGATCGAAGCGGACGAGTTCGACATCGACACGATGATGGTGATGTTCACCGAGCTGCGCGCGAAGCAGATCCGCGCGGAGGCCGAGGGGAAAGACGCGCTGTCGCCCGAGATGCGCGCCTTTATCGAGGAAGCCAAGGCGCAGGGGATCACGCGCTGCCCCATCCGGGATATCGAAGCGAAGATGGATAAGTGTCCCGTCGACATGAAGACGGTGACGCCTGAAGAGGCGAAACGGGCGGTCGAGAAACTGCTGCAGTGAGCTCCTCCTACGTTCCACACGTCGTTGCCTGGAATCTCACGCGGCGCTGCAACCTCGAGTGCGCCCACTGCTACATCTCGGCCGGTCCGCACGAGAGCGCGACCTCGGAGCTCGACACGACCGAAGCCTTGCGGATCGTGGACGAGCTGCTCGCCGTGAATCCTGCGCCGCTGCTCATTTTGTCCGGAGGCGAGCCGCTGCTCCGCGCGGATCTCACGCACATCGCGGGCTATGCGTCGCAGCATGGCGCGACGGTCGTCGTCGGGACCAACGGCACGCTGCTGAGCGATGAGCGCGTTGCGGCGCTCAAGGCGGCGGGAGTCCGCGGCGTGGCGGTCTCGATCGACTCACTCCGCCCGACCTACCACGACAACTTCCGGCACGGCAAGGGCTCGCTCGACGACACGATCGCCGCACTGGGGCGCCTGCGCGCGCAGCGGCTCGACTTCATCATCCAGACGACGGCGACGAAGGGCAACCGTGCCGAGCTCGAGCGTGTGGCGCAGTGGTCGGCCGAGCAGGGCGCCGTCGCGTTCAACTGCTACTTCCTGGTCGCGACGGGCCGCGGCGCCGGACTCTCCGATCTGGCGCCCGCCGAGTACGAAGCGGTCCTTGCCGATCTCGCGCGGTGGCAGCGCCAGTACCGCGGGCAGATGATGGTGCGCGCCAAGTGCGCGCCGCATTTCATGCGGCATGTGCATGCGTCCGATCCGGCGTCGCCAATCCTGAATTACGAGACGCGCTGCCCCTGCGGCACGCAGTACTGCCGCATCACGCCCGACGGCAAGCTCACGCCGTGTCCCTATCTCCCCGAGGTGGCCGGCGACCTCCGCACCCAGAGCTTCGGTGAGATCTGGTGCAGCTCGCCGCTGTTCCGGGAGCTGCGGGAGGGCGCGCTCGGCGGCAAATGCGGACGGTGCGAGTACCAGAAGCTCTGCGGTGGCTGCCGCGCGCGCGCGTTCGCGCTCGAGGGCGACGTCCTCGCCGCCGATCCCTCCTGCGTCTACGAACCCACGGGTGCCGCCGTCATCGAAGCGCAGCGCGAGGTCTCGTACGGGCAGGAGTTCACCCCCGCCCTCACGTGGTCGGCCGCGGCTCGGTCGCGGCTCGAGCGGATTCCGTCGTTCGTGCGCGGCGTGGTGGCGAAGCGCGTCGAGGACTGGGCGCGCGAGCGGGGCCTCCACGAAATCACCCCGGAGCTGCTAACCGAGATCCGGAGCGCGATGCCGATCGATTTCTCCAAGCGCAAACCCTTCTTCGTGTCCGAAGCCGATGACCGATAACCGATGACCGAATACCTCGTTCAGGCGGTTGCCGATACTGCGAGTGCATACCGCGACTTTCCGGTCATTGGGAGTCGGGCAGCCATCTGGATCGCGGCGGAAATCCATCTGATGTTCGCGGCGTTCGTGCTGGGGGTGCCGATCTTCGCGGTCGTGGCCGAAGCGATCGGGATCTTCGGCAAGGACCAGCGCTACGACCGGCTGTCCAAGGAATTCACCCGGCTGCTGCTGATCGCCTACAGCGCGACCGCGATCTGGGGCGCCGTCTTTGTCTTCCTGCTGTCCACGCTGTATCCAAAGTTCTGGGCCTATATGACGGCGATCTTCGGCCCGTCGATGTGGCTGTACGTCTCGATCTTCTTCTTTGAGTCGTTCACGCTGTACCTCTACTATTACGGTTGGGACCGCTGGAAGTACGGCCGCGCCAAGATCGTGCACTGGTGTCTCGGCATTCTGCTGAACGTGTGGGGCACGACCGTGATGTTCATCGCCGACTCGTGGCTCACCTACATGATGACGCCGCCGCGCGACATCACACCCGAGACGTCACCCACGAGCATCAAGATCTGGCACGCGATCTTGAACCACACCTGGATGCCGATCAACATTCACCGCCTGATCGGCAACGTCGTGTTCGGCGGCGCGATCGTGGGCGCGTATGCGAGTTACCGCTTCCTCGCGTCGCGAACCGACGAGGAACGCGCGCACTACGACTGGATGGGGTACGTCGGCAACTTCATCGCGATGTCGGCGCTGATCGTCCTGCCGTTCGCCGGCTACTGGCTGGGCCGGGAGATCTATCAGTACGACCAGTCGATGGGCATCACGATGATGGGCGGTTTCATGAGCTGGCTGTGGGTGATCCAGGCCTTCCTCATCGCGGTGCTCTTTCTGACGGGCAACTACTATCTCTGGATCGGGATGGGCCGGATTCCCGGCGCCGAGCGGTATCAACCGTACACGAAGTGGCTGCTGGTCGTCCTCGTGCTCGGCGCGCTCGTCTGGGGCACGCCACACACGATGATCGCCGATTCGCGCGAGCTCGCCGCGATGGGCGGATCGCACCATCCGCTGCTCGGCGCGCTCGGTGTGATGAGCGCCAAGAACACGGCTGTGAACCTGATGATTCTGGCGACATTCCTGTCCTTCCTGCTGTATCGCCGCGCCAACATCCGGCCGGTGGTGCCCTGGGCCAAAACCGGCACACGCATCCAGGCGGGGATGTTCATCATCGCAGCCGCGATCGTGCTGTTCTTCGGCATCCGCGGCTATTTCGTCGAGGCGATCGTGCGCATCGGGTATTCGGTGTACCAGGTGGGGGCGGTGCTCGCCTGTATCATCTTTGTGACCCTCATCGACGTCCTCATGGCGCGCGGCGCGCAGTCGCTCGGCGCGATTCAGTGGGGCAAGATGCCGCCGCGCTCGCAGTACGCGCTCTTCATCCTCGCCGTGACGTTCACCTGGCTCATGGGCCTGATGGGATTCGCGCGCAGCGGGATCCGCCAGCACTGGCACGTGTGGCAGGTCATGCAGGACACGACACCCTACGCGGCAACGCCCGCGCTGGGCTACGCCGCGATCATGATCAGCGTCTGCGTCCTGATCTTCCTGTCGCTGGTCGGCTTCATCTTCTGGCTCGGCGGGCTCGCCGAGAAATCGACGTTCGTGCCGTCGACCGTGGAGGCGCCGCATGTGGGCCATTAACCTCCGCATCATCGGCGTCGTGCTCGGCACGCTCGCGCTGTATACGCTCATCGCGAACAAGATCCCGCAGGTGCAGTCGGAAGTGCCGCATGCGCTGACCCTCGGGGCGAATGTCACGCCCGAACAACTCACGAACGCCGGCGACCAGCTCTACCACGGCGCGGGTGGCTGCACCGCCTGTCACGGCCTCGGCACGCGTGCGCCGAACCTGTTGACCGACGAAAAGGGTCAGGGGCCGATCGGCGCGCGCTGCGGCAAACGGGAAGCCGGCAAGGACTGCAAGGCGTACATCTTCGAGTCGCTCACGAGCCCGAAGGCGTATGTGGTGCAGGGCTATGAGCCGATCATGCCGGAGATGGGCAGGATTCTGTCGCCCCAGCAGATCTGGGCGCTCGTTGCGTTCCTGGAATCAAATGGTGGGACGGTGGACGTCAGTGCG
>DATLXS010000070.1:0-4546 GCA_035575675.1 Gemmatimonadales bacterium | reverse complement strand
CCCTCGATCGGCGGTGGCGTGGTCGGCGCGGTCGTCACGTTGCCTTCGCAGATCTTGCAGGCGCGGACCTCGGCATGCTCCTCCACCGCGTAGGCTTCGCCCGGGCGGTACTCGATCGTGATCCGCACGTGGGTCCCGATGAGCGACTTCTCGGCGCCGCAGCAGCGCAGCTCTTCGTCGGGCGTCGGGACCTTGGTGATCACGCGCCGCATCGATGGCGGCACCGGCTTGCGCCCGCCGCGCTTGGTCTTGTCCGGCTTCTGCGGGCCCGTGGCCGGATCCCCGGCGGCACCTTCGACCGGCCCGGTCGGTGGCGCGGGCGTCGGCGGCAGCGGCGGCTCGTCGGGCGGCGGCTCGTCGGGCGGCGTGGCGGTCTCGTTGGCAGGCAGCTGGGCGAGGAACAGCGCGAGCTGTTCCGACGAGACCTTCTCTGACTTGCTCCGGTACATCTGGCGCAGCATCGACGTGTAGCGCGCTGCCAGATCGCTGTGCTCGCGCGTCAAGCGCTCGAGGATTTCGAACAAGGTTTCGATCACTTGCGCGTGCTCGCCGGCAGCGACCAGTGCCTCGAGCTGCGCGCGCAGCGCCGGCAGATCCGCAGTCGAGCCGAGCACGTGTCGAGCCACGTATCTCTGCTATCAGAACGGATCGATCCGGAACAGGGGTCGTGATCAATAAATCATGCGGCGATGTCGATTGTTTCGGGTGGCGTTGGCGTCGCGGTCCAGCGTGCTCGCCGTTTCGCACCGCGCAGATCGATGCCCTCGAGGATCAGCGCCAGCTCGGCCGCTTCCATCTCTACGGTGGCTCCCACCGCGGGCCCGTCCCAGGGCAGCCGAAACCGGCCGCGCTCTAATCGTTTCGCAAATAAGCAATATCCCTGACGATCCCAGAATAGGATTCGCACCTGATCACCTCGCCGATTGAACACGACGAACAGATGACCACTACGCGGGTCATGGCGTAGTCCTTGCTCGACCAGCACGGCGATCCCGTCAAACTGCTTGCGCAGATCGCACGGCGCGGTCGCGACGAACACGCGTACCGTCGGTGGCAGGCTCAGCATGCTGCCTCCCCGAGCGTCGCAACCACGCGCCGCAGCAGCTCGCCATCGAACCCGGGCCCCACCCGCACCACCGCCCCGCCGACCACCACCTCGAGCCCGCTCGCCGTCGCTGGCTTCGCCGTCACGCGCACCGGCGCGAACGTCACCGGCTGGGCCGTGGCCGACGACCGGCGATTCCTGTTCACTCGGCTTACCCAGCGTTGAACACGAGCCTCGTGCACTCCGTGCCGCCGCGCAAACGCGGCCAGCGTCTCGCCGCTGGCACGCAAGGCCGCGACCATCGCCTCGCCGTCCTCGAGCTGCCATCGTACGCGTCCCCGCGGCGGCGTCCATTCGACCGGGGGACCCAGCGTGCGCACGCGCACCCCATTGCTCCGATCCGTCGTCGTCTCTGGCATCAGTACCTCCTTGCTCGCCACACTGACCGAGACACGTGGCTACTACCAGACGGCGACTATCGGGTGGTTACTCCGGCGGTATCTGGTACCGGGGACCGCGCCGCGATCGCCCGCGGAAATACTGTGCAGGTATATGAGCTTCCGGGCGGCCGGCTGCTGCGGGCGATCTCTCACACCGCACCGGTGAGTGCTGTGGCGTTCGCGAACACGGGGAGCGACATCGTCAGCGGAGCAATTGATGGCTCCGTCCTCATCACGCGTGACCGCAGCGGGCAACTCGCGCTGCAGTCCTCGGGAGGTGTCGACGCGGCAGCGATTCTCTCAGATGGCAGGGTCATCGTGGCCGATGCGCAACGACGACTACGCGTCTATGACCGCAGCGGTGTAACCCTCGCGGATCTTGAGGTGCCCGTCCGCATGATGTCGCTTCGGCCTGACGGATCTCGTCTTCTTGCCACCCCGACCTACACCGGCAACACGGCCTCCCCACTGCTGATCGACCTGGATCGTAGTCGCGTCATCGCGCAGCTCGAGGGTCACGTCGGCCGGGTGTTCTCGGCGCGCTGGGTCGTGGGAGAGCGCATCCTCACGGCAGGCGCCGATGGCGCGGCCCGGCTGTGGGATGGCGCAACGGGCCAGCTTCTCCAGGTGTATCGAGGGGGTTCACGGTTCCTCGGCGATGCTACGGTATCCGACCGCTTGGTGATCGCTGGCGATGCGGATGGACTCCTGCGGTTCTGGGATGTGGCTACCGGGGCTAAGCTTTGGATACTGCCGGCGCACAAGTCGGCCGTCATCGGAATCCACGTCGAGGGCGTTGATCTCGTGACGCGCGGATTTACTGGGGAAATTTCACGCTGGAGGCTCCCGCGACCCGAGGACGTGATCGACGCGTGCGGTCACCATCCCCGCTGCGCTATCGTCGCGCAATGAAGAAACCACCACGTAAGGTCGCGTTGCGCAAGGAAACGCTTCGAGTGCTGGCTAATATGGAACTCGCCCGCGCTATCGGAGGAGGTGATTCGGACGCAGTCAAGCTCGCCGACACTGGGGACAAACAGTGCCCGGCGCCAGCCGTGGTCATACCTGTCAAATGAACATCGGTGGCCACAGGCCTTCAAGCGTGTCTTATATCAATCTTCGTGCGGACATGGACAGTACCTTGTGCGTCTTGCTCCTGCGAGTCGCATTGACCGTCGACTGAGTGCTCAGCGGCCTTGATGGCGACATCATCATCGCTACCGCCGTGCCTTGTCCATAGGCCCGCAACGGCCGTCGGTTTTGACGTCCAGGATCGCAAACCCGACGGACGGTCATGCCAGCTACCGTCGCACTCCGTCCAGGGCTTGCCTCGACGGTCGGTTTTGACCTCCAGGATCCGAAACCCGACGGACGGCCATGCCAGCTATCGCCGCGCCCCGTCCATGGCTTGCCTCGACGGTCGGTTTTGTCATCCAGGATCGCAAAGTCGACGGACGGTCATGCCACTGCCGCCGCGCTTTATCGATAGTTCTGATCGATGGTCGGTTTGAGCGTTCGAGATCGCAAATCCGACGGATGTGACCATGCGTGACCTGGCAATGGCCATCTTGATCACATCAGGAACACGACATCGATGACGGGTTTGAGCGAATTTGAGCTACACCCGTCAATTCCGCATACGATGCATGCCGTTTGCTCCGGGTGTGTCGTAGATGCGAGTGATGAACTGGAACGACGCTGACGGCACTGCTCATCGCAACGACGAGATTGGCCACAACCTGCCGGCGGCCCGCGCTGCGGTCGATGCGCAACTGCGCGACGCCGACGCGATGGCCGCCCTGTACCGCATCGCAGAGAGGTATGCGCGCGTACGTCGCGATTCTTGGGTGGCGCACGAGCTCGTCTGGGACGTCCTCGGAGACCTGCTGCTTGGCGATCTGCCCTACGACCCGGAGCGCCCGTTCGCGCCCCAGCTGCAGCGGGAGGTGCGGCGCCGAGCGAATCGCTTCCGTCGTACCCAGCGTCCGCAACGCGATGCGACACAGCCGATGCTCATTGCGCTCGACAAGGCGCCGCCCAGCGCGCTCGTGCTCGACAGCCGGCACGAGGCCCTCGAAAGCGATGACCAGCCGCTCGATCCGGGGGAACTGGTGTCTCGGATTCGCGAGCAAGCTCGCGGCGATGAGCCCGCGCAGCAACTCCTTGCGCTCTACGACCGCGGACACACTTCGCGGCGCGCCGTGCTGAGCACCGGGATGACGGAGTGGGTCTACCGAGCGGCGCGGAAGCGGCTCGTTGGGTACGCGGCCGTAGCCGCAGCTGCAACCGCGACGCCTACGCCTCCGGACGCCGAAGGTGCCCCCGACGCGGCCACGCTCCCGATCACGTGGGCGATCGGCATCGCTGGTCGGACGGTTCGGGTTCGACGTGCCGTTTCGCGCGCCCTCCACCGACGTAAATCGCGCAGCGCGTAGCACTCCACGGACGACGAACCCCGAGAAGTTGCGCCGCTCGACGCGTCTGTTGCGCCGCGCGTCGATGGCCGGCCGCTCGCGCTCACCACCGCTCTCGGCAATCTGGTCCTGCGCGATGGCTGGCACATGCGCAGGAGCGGGCGGGCAGACGAGTGCCCACCCGGATGCTGGCGTGCACATGTGCCACCCGGAGCGAAGCCTGCAACGCTCGGTCGCCGAGCCTTGACGCTGATACGGTGTGGCGTCATCCCGGCGTGCGTCCCGGGCGATCGGACCGTCGCAACACTGATGTGCTGCGTCACCATGATTGCCGCGCTGCGCCGCGGTGGTCGCTCACCCCAAAAGGGGGGAACCCACCTGGATGGAGCCTGCGTAAATGAATTCCGCAAGGGCTCGCGCGCGACCATGCGGACGCGTTTTCGTCGGAGGCGGCGGCGAGCTCGATAATTCGCGCGGTAATTCGCGCGGTAATTCGCGCGTTATTCGCGAGGTCAAAAGCGCGACGGTTCTCGTCGGGCGTGATCCAGCTGGCCTGATGCGGATCGCTCCGAAAAAGAAATCGCGACCTAAAGAAAGATCGAGAACAGCGCATCAAGAATCTGCTTCAACCCCGATCTATATAGAGG